>NZ_JAAVJC010000169.1 GCF_012033785.1 Streptomyces bohaiensis | reverse complement strand
GCGGCACCCGGCGGGTGCCCCACGGTGGGTGTGCCGGGCAGGCGCCTCGGGCGGATGCTGCGGCCGGGCGTGCCGGACGGGTGCCGCCCGGGTGACGCCGGGCCGGCCCAACGCCGCGGCGCGGTCGGGCCGTTCGGTACGCCCCCGGCTGCCCTCGCCGCCGCGAGGCGGGGCCGTACCACCGTGGGACCGTGCCGGGGCGGAGCCCCTGGCCGGCCCGGCGTCGGCCGTTCCCGGCGCCTCACCGGTCGGATGCCGGTCGGCGCCGGGCGGATGTGACGGGAGACCCGCCGGTGCGGCGCGCCGCTCGAACGGGTCGGCCGCTGTGCGTCCTTCAGGGACGGACCGGTCCGGGACGGCCCCCTGCCGCTGCCCGGACCGGTCACTGCTCCGGTGCCGCCGGTGCCCCCCCGGGCCCCCCAGCGGCCTGCACCGTTCGTCGTTCCGGAACCGAGCCCCCCCGGTGTCCGGCGACGGCCCGTGCGCCCGGACGGAGCCGCCCCACCCCCCAGTGGGGTGGCTCCGCCCGCGTACGGGCCGACGTCACCGGCGCAGCCCCCCCAGGCGGCGTCCGGTGGTCGAACGGTGACCGGCACCACCGAGGGCACCGGACCGCGTTGCCCTCCCCGTTGGGGGGCAACTCGTGGCTACAGCGTGGCAGTAGCCGCTAAACGTCTGCTAAACGGCCGCCGGCCGGCTGCGGCTGCTGCTTGGACGGGGCCGTGCCGACGGGCGGCTGCGGACGCCGTTGCTCAGACGGCGGGCGTCCCCGTGGCGTGGTTGTCGCCGAGGGTGCCGGCGTCGCCGGGCTTCGGCGTACCGGTGGCGTGGTTGTCGCCGAGGGTCCCCGTGGTGCCGGAGGCCGGGGTGCCGGTGGCGTGGTTGTCGCCGAGGGTCCCCGTGGTGCCGGAGGCCGGGGTGCCGGTGGCGTGGTTGTCGCCGAGGGTCCCGGCGTCCCCGGGCTTCGGCGTACCGGTGGTGAGGTCGTCCTGCGGCTTGGGCGTGGTAGTGGTCATGAGGTGGCTCCCTGCCGGATAGCGGACCGTGCTGCCGTCGCCGAGTCGGCGCGGTGACCGCCGGCCGTATCGTGCTGCCGACGGTGGCCCGGACGTTGCCAGCGCACGATAAACGTTCGCTTGACGCCGACGCTCCGGCAGCGCGCCGTCACTGGCTGCCGCAGTCCACCAGCCGCCGCATCTCCGCGGCCTCGGGGCGCCCGGCGCCCTCGTAGAGGCGCAGCGCGTTCCGCCAGCAGACCTGCGCACGGTCGTCCTGACCCGAGTCGTGCAGCGCGTGCCCGAGCAGGCTGAGGACGTTGGCGCGGCGCCACTCGCCGCCGACGTGTTCCAGCAGGCCGAGGGCCTGCTCGGCGAGAGCCGCGGCCTCGGCCGGCTCCTTCCGGGCGCGGCGGAGCTCGGCCAGCCGGAAGGTGGTCATCCCCTGCCAGATCTGCTGTCGGTTGCTGTTGAACTCCGCGAGTGCCGTGCTCAGTTCGTCCAGGGCACGGTCGTGGGAGCCGGCCGCGGTCAGCGCCATGCCGAGCGCGTATCGCGCGTTGGCCAGCCGGAGGGTGGCGCCCAGCCGTCGGTACGCGCGGAACGCCTCCTCGGCGAGGGAGACCGCCGACTCCAGCCGGCCGGCCCCCAGATGGACGCGCGACATGTTGCTGAGCGCGCTGGCCTCCCCGGACCGGTTCCGGTCGGCTCGGAACGCCGCGAGCGCCGCACGCAGGTGGTCCTCGGCCGGTCCCAGCTCCTCCCGGTAGAGGGCGATGATCGCCCGGTCGTTGTGGGCGTTGGCCACCGTGACCGGGTCGGCGGTGCAGCGCGGCAGGGCGAGGACCGCCGCGGACTCGGTGTCGGCCTCGTCGATGCGTCCTGCCATGCGGTGGCTGTGCGCCAGCGAGATGCCGGCCCGGCCCTCGGCGGTCCCGTCGCCGGCCTCGCGGGCGGCAGCCAGCACGGCGCGTGCGCACCGCTCGTAGTGCAGCGCGTAGGCGCCCGACTCCGCGAGGTCCTTGGCGGCGATGAGGGTGTCGACCGCTGCCCGCAGCGTCGCACCGCGGGCCGCGAGCCGGGCGGTGGTGAGCAGGCTCTCCGCCTCGGTGAAGAGCCAGTCCAGTGCCGCGTCGGGGTGCGGGAAGTCGAGCCCGGGGCGGTCGGTGGCGGTCAGGTGCTCGATGGTGCTGTCACCGGGCCGTTCCATGGCGAACACGCGCTTCGCGGTGGCGAGATGGAAGTCGAGCAGCCGTGCCAGGGCGGCCTCCCGAACCGGCGGCTGCTCGTCGCGTTCCGCGCAGGCGCGGGCGAAGAGCCGCACCAGGTCGTGCATCCGGTAGCGGCCGGGTGCGGCCGACTCGACCAGGCTCGTGTCGACCAGCGACTCCAGCAGTTCCTCCGCCCGGTCCGGCTCCTCGTCCAGCAGGGCCGCCGCGGCGTGGAGCGAGATGTCGTGGCCCTCCGCGAGGCCGAGCAGTCGGAAGATGCGGCGCTGCGCCGGGGCCAGTTGGCCGTAGCCGAGTTCGAAGGTCGCCTTCACGGCGAGGTCCCCGGCGGTGAGTTCGTCGAGCCGGCGCCGCTCGTCGGAGAGCCGGCGCGCCAGCGCGGCGACGGTCCAGGTGCGGCGGGCGGCGAGCCGGGCGGCGGCGATACGGATCGCCAACGGCAGGAAGCCGCAGGCGGCGACGGTGTCCATGGCGGCCTCGCGCTCGGCGTGGACCCGTTCGCCTCCGACGATCTTGGCGAAGAGCTCGATGGCCTCCTCCGGGCTCATCACGTCGAGGTCGACGAGGTGGGCGCCGGCGAGATCGACCATGCGGACCCGGCTGGTGACCAACGCGGCGCAGCTCGGGGCGCCGGGCAGCAGCGGGCGGATCTGGGCGGCGTCCCGGGCGTTGTCGAGCAGGACCAGTACGCGGCGCCGGTCGAGCAGGGAGCGGTAGAGCGCCGCCCGTTCGTCGATCCCTTCGGGGATGGTGGCCTCGGGCGCGCCCAGTGCCCGCAGGAAGCCGGCCAGCACCGCGGCGGGGTCGGCCGGCCCCGCCGACTCGCCGCGGAGGTCGACGTAGAGCTGCCCCTCGGGGAAGTGGTCGCGGGCCGCGTGCGCCACGTGCACCGCCAGGGTCGTCTTGCCGACGCCGCCGATCCCCGCCAGCGCCGAGACGGCCATGACGGAGCCACCCGCGGAGGCCAGGCGGTCGCCCAGCTCGCGCACCATGGACTGGCGGCCAGTGAAGTCACCTACTGCTGCCGGGAGTTGACGCGGTTCTACCGCCGCTTCCGCTGCGCGGTCCGGTTGCGGCTCCGGGGCGAGTGCCTCGTCGGCCGCGAGGATGCGCCGGTGCAGCTCTGCCAGTTCGGCCCGGGGCTCCACCCCGAGCTCGTCGATGAGGATGCGGCGGCCGTCCGCGTAGACCGCGAGCGCCTCCGCCTGCCGCCCGCCGCGGTAGAGCGCCAGCATCAGCAGCTCCCGCAGCCGCTCCCGCAGGGGGTGCGCGGTGGTCAGTGCGGTCAGCTCCGACACCGACTCCGCGTGCAGCCCCGCGCGCAGCGCGGCCTCCAGCCGCGCCTCCCGCACCGTCAGCAACCGCTCGGCCAGCCGGTCCCGGTGGCGCTCGGCGGCCGGCCCGGGGATGCCGGCGAGCGGTTCGCCCTCCCACCACTCCACGGCCTCGCCGTACAGCCGGTGGGCCCGGGTCGGGTCGCCCTGCTCGTCCGCCTGCTCGGCCGCCCGCACCAGCGCGTCCACCTCGGCCAGGTCCACGGTGTCGGCCGGCCCCAGCCGCAGCGCGTAGCCGCCGGCCTCGCTCACCAGCGCGGTGGAGCGGTCGCCGAGGGTCTTGCGCAGCCGGGAGGCGTAGGTCCGCAGCGTGGCCAGGGCGTGGGTGGGCGCGTCGACACCCCAGATGGCGGCGAGGAGTTCGGCGGCGGTGGCCGGCCTGCCCCGGCGGAGCAGCAGCTCCGCCAGCAGCGCCCGCTGCTGCGGGGTGCCCGCGGCCAGCGCGGTGGCGCCGTCGTGGACGAGGACCGGGCCGAGCACTGTGAAGCGCAGGCCGGTGGCGGCGGGAGCCGGTGCCGCACCGGTTCCCGCTCTGGGCTGGGGGACCCGCGCCCCGGCGTCGGCTCCCTGTCCGGCCGTCATCTCCACCTCTGCTCTCACCGGTGCGCCCGCCGCCACGCGCCGTCCGCGCACAGGTGCTCCAGGTAGCGGCGGGCGGTGACCCGCGAGACACCCGTCCGTTCGCTGACGTCGACCGCCGACAGGTCGCCGTCCGCCTCGCGCAGTGTCCCCGCGATCAGCTCGTTGGTCGCGGTGGTGAGCCCCTTGGGCAGCGAGCGGCCCGCCGCCGCCGGCCGCAGCAGACCGAACAGCCTGTCGACGTCGTGCTGGGTCGTCGCCGGTCCGGCGTCCACCATGCTGCGCCGCGCCACGGCGTAGCGCTCCAGCTGGTCGCGGAGGGCGGTCAACGGGAACGGCTTCAGCAGGTAGTGCACCGCGCCGCCGTGGAGTGCCGCTCGCACCTGCTCGATGTCGCGGACCGCGGTGATCACCAGGAAGTCGACCGGGTGGGTGCCGCCCTCCGGGGCACGGACGGCACGCAGCACGGAGGTGCCGGTGCCGTCGGGCAGGTAGAGGTCCAGCAGGACCAGGTCGGGGCGGAGCCGTTCGATCTCGGTGAGGGCGTCGGACGCGGTGTGCGCCACCCCGATGGCGGTGAAGCCGGGCAGCGACTGCACCAGCTCGTGGTGGTTGCGGGCGACCCGCACGTCGTCGTCGACGACCAGCACGGTGATCATCCGCGACCTGCCCTTCCGTGCGGCTCCGGCGCGCCCTCCCGGCGGGCCGGCGGCACGGCGGCGGTGCCGGCCGCGCCGGGGCGCGCCCCGTGGGACGTCCCGGACTCCGTGTCGGGCAGGGGCCCGGACTCCGCATCGGGCAGATAGGCGGTGAACACGGCTCCCTCTTCGTTCCCTTGCGTCAGTACCTCCACCCCGACGGTGCCCCCGCGACTTTCGCAGACCTGCCGGACCAGCGCCAGCCCCAGGCCGCGGGTGCCGCCGCGGGAGACCTTGGTGGTGAAGCCGTACTCGAAGATCTCCTCCGCCAGGCCGCCGGCGACCCCGCGCCCGGAGTCGGTGACCCGCACCTCCACCAGGTCGTGCGGCAGCTGGGCGGGGACCGCGGGGTGGGTCCGCACCAGCAGCTCCACCCAGCCGCCGGGCCCGCTCTCGGCGACCGCGTCCAGCGCGTTGTCGACCAGGTTGCCGACGACCAGCAGCACGTCGTCGCGGAGTGCGCCGCGCAGCCGCTCCGGCACCTGCGTCATCGGGGAGAGCCGCAGTTCGGAACCGCGCTCCGACGCCTGCGCCGACTTGGCGAGGGCGAGGGCGGCGACCGCCGGGTCCGCCACGCTCCTGCTGATCTCACCGCTGGTCAGCGCGTGAGCAGCCGAGAGGTCGGTCAGGTACTCGCGGGCCTCGTCGACCGCGCCCAGCTCCAGCATCCCGGCCACGGTGTGGATGCGGTTGGCGTACTCGTGGGACTGCGCCCGCAAGCCCCGGGTCACCGTCCGCGCGCCGTCCAGCTCCCCGGTGAGGCGGTCCAGCTCGGTCCGGTCCCGGAACGTCACCACGGCGCCGGCGGCGCGCCCCTTGACCCGGACCGGCATCCGGTTGCAGACGAGGATGCGGGCGCCGACCAGCACGATGCGGTCCTCACCCGGGTCGGCGCCCGAGACGACGTCCAGCAGCCGATCCGCCGGACCCAGCTCCGCGAGCGGCCTGCCCTCGCTGTCCTCCGGCAGCCCCAGCATGCGGCGCGCCGGGGGGTTGAGCAGTGTCACCCTGCCCTCGGTGTCGACCGCCAGCACCCCTTCGCGGACCGCGTACAGCAGCGCCTCGCGGCCCTCCAGCAGCGCGGTGATCTCCGCCGGCTCCAGGCCGTGCGTCTTGGCCCGCACGCGCCGCGACAGCACGAACGCCCCGGCCCCGCCCAGGACCAGCACCGCGACGGTGGTGCCGAGGATCGAGGGGAGGGCGTTGTTCACCTCGGTGTCGATCTCCGAGGTGAGGATGCCGACGGAGACGTAGCCCACCAGCCGCCCGCCGGCGGTGCCGTCGTGGGTCAGCGGGACCTTGGCGCGCACCGTCGTGCCGCGGGTGCCGGTCTCGACCCCACTCCACTCCTCGCCGTCCGCGGCCGGCCCCGGCGGTGTGGAGACCAGCTCGCCGATGAGCTCGCGGTCGGTGTGGGACATCCGGATGCCGTCGGTGGTGGCGACCACGATGTACTCGGCGCGGGTCGCCTCCCGGACGGCCTCGGCCCGGGGGGAGATGACCGCCGCCGGGTCGGGGGTGTCCATGGCGCCGCCGACCTCGGGGATCGCGGCGACGGACCGGGCGATGGTGAGGACCCGCTCCGCGTACTGCCGGTCCAGCTCGCGGTCGAACTGGGCGATCCACAGCGCCCCGGTCGCGGCGAGCGCGAGCGCGAGCAGCGTCGCGTAACCGACGAAGAGCGAGCCGGTGAGGGAGAGCGGTCGGGGGCGGGGCACGCGCATGGTGGTCCTGGCGGTTCCTCGGGAGCGGTCGGGGTCGGGTGCGGTGGCAGCGGACGGGGGTGGCCGGGCGCTCCGTGTCGAGACGTTAGTCCGGCGGGCGGCGGGACGGGCGGGCGGCGGTGGGCACGGTTCGGAATCGGTTCCGCCACCGCACGGCCACCGGGCCGGGGTCCTCGACCACCGGACGGCGCTGGGGCGGCGGGGAGGAGAGTGCCGCGGCGGCGGTGCCGTGCGGCACTTGGCGTCCGGGGGCAGGGGCCCGAGCAGCCCGTCGGCACGGCCCGTGCCGACCCGGTACCGGTGAGTCAGGTCACACCCCGATCACGCCGGTGCGACCAATACGACCAGTATGACGCCAGTGTTAACAGCTCTCGTACGCGCCTGTAACCCCGCTCACACTGTGGTGCACCGCGGTGCGGCGGCTCGGACGGGCCCGCACGTGGTGAAGAGCCGACGCCCGCCTCTCGCGGTCGGCCCGGACCGTGAAGGCAAGGCAGGAAAGGACGTGCGGGATGAGGACGCCCAAGGCACTGGGACGAGGTGCGGCGATCGCCGCGGCCTGCGTCCTGGTCGGCGTCGCACTGGTCGACGTGCGCCAGAGCGCCGCATCGGGCAGCGGCCCGAACGAGAAGCTGATGCTGATCGCCCCCGCCGCGCCCGGCGGCGGCTGGGACACGCTCGCCCGCGAGATGCAGAACGGCATGCGTGAGGAGGACCTCCGGTACAACATCGAGGTCTCCAACGCGGAGGGCGCCGGCGGCACCATCGGGCTGACGCAGACCGCCAACCGGCAGGGCCAGGCCAACGTGCTGACCATGTCGGGGCTCGGCATGGTCGGAGCCGTGGAGACCCTCGGCTCCCAGCACACCATGGCCGACGCGACCCCCATCGCGCAGATCGCCTCCGAGTACCTCGCCGTCGTCGTGCCGGCCGACTCGCCCTACGAGACGCTGAACGACCTCGCGGAGGACTGGGAGGAGCAGGGCCGGCAGCTGCCGGTGGCGGGCGGCTCGATGGGCGGGGTCGACCAGATCTTCACCGCCCGGATCGGGCAGGCGATGGAGGTCGACCCGGCCGTCATCAACTACCTCCCGTACTCGGGCGGTGGCGAGGTCGTCACCTCGATGCTGTCCGGCACCTCCAAGGTCGGTTTCGGCACGCTCGGTGACTTCAGCGACCAGATCGACCGCGGTGCGCTGCGGGCCCTGGCCGTCTCCTCCCCGGAGCGGCTGGAGGGCGTGGACATTCCTACGGCGCTGGAGCAGGGCTTCGACGTGGAGATGTCGAACTGGCGCGGTGTCATCGCCCCGCCCGGCATCACCGACGAGGAGGCGCAGCGGCTTCAGGAGCTCGTCGCCGACCTCCTGAAGACGGACTCCTGGGCCGACACGCTCAAGCGCAACAGGTGGACCGACACGTATCAGGACCGCGCCGAGTTCACGGCGTTCCTGGAGGAGGAGATCCTGGTGACCAGGGAGACCGTGAAGGCGCTGGGGCTGTGATGGCGAACCGCGACGAGACCCCGGCGACCGGCGCCGACGGCGCCCCGACCGCCGCCGCCCCGAGCGGTACGGAGCCGGCCGGTACACCGCCGGCCGGGACCGAGCCGCGCGGGACCGAGCCCGCAGCGGTCGAGGAGGCCGCAGCCGAGGAGGCCGCGCCCGCGCACGACCCGGAGACCGCACCCTGGACCGGACCCGGCGCCTGGATCTTCCCCGGTCTCGTCGCCCTCTTCGGCGTCATCGCCGTCTGGGGAGCCCTCACCATCGAGGCACCGCCCAACAGCGCACCCCCCGGGCCGGGCGTCGTCCCCGGCGTCATCGGCGTGCTGCTGCTGGTCGTCGCCGCCAAGATGGCGTTCGACAACCTGCGGGTGGCGCGCGCCGTCGCCGCCGGGACCGACCTCGGCCCGCCCGCGCCCCCGACCGAGTGGTCGCCCGTGGCGCTGACGCTCGGGGCGCTCGCCGTCCACGTCGCCCTGCTGGAGCCGCTCGGCTGGCTGCTCGCCGGCACCCTGCTGTTCTGGGGCGTCTCCTACGCCTTCGGCGCCCGCAGCCCGCTGCGTGACGCGGTCGTGTCCCTGTCCATGTCGGCCGCCGTACAGGTCGGATTCTCGTTCGGTCTGGGCCTGAGCCTGCCCGGCGGTGTTCTGGAGATGGTGCTGTAACCATGGAAGCCCTCAACCTCCTCGGCGAGGGTCTCGCGGCAGCGCTGACCCCGAACAACCTGCTGTGGGCCCTGTGCGGCGTGCTTCTGGGCACCGCCGTCGGCGTCCTGCCCGGCATGGGCTCGGCGATGGCCGTCGCCCTGCTGCTCCCCGTCACCTTCCAGATGGACGCCACCAGCGCGTTCATCCTCTTCGCCGCGGTCTACTACGGCGGCATGTTCGGCGGCGCCACCACCTCGATCCTGCTGAACACCCCAGGGCAGGCGTCCTCGATCGCGACGATGTACGAGGGCCACAAGATGGCGCTCGCCGGCCGGGCGCCGCAGGCGCTGGGCACCGCCGTCATCGGCTCCTTCGTCGCCTCCATCGTCGGCACCCTCGCCGTCGCCATGTTCGCGCCGACCATGGTGAACTTCGCCCTGAAGTTCGGCCCCGGCGAGTACTTCGCCCTGACGATCTTCTCCTTCGTCGCGGTCGCCGCCGTCGTCTCCGGCTCCGTCATCCGCGGCCTGGCCTCGCTGCTCATCGGCCTCGCCATCGGCCTGGTCGGCATCGACAGCCAGAGCGGCGCCCCTCGCTTCGACTTCGGCTCGTCGGTCCTGCTGGACGGTGTCAACATCATCATCGTCACCGTCGGCATGCTGGCGCTCGGCGAGGTGCTCCACGTCGCCGCGCGGGGACGCAACGCACCTGACCTCCGCCGCATCCGCTCCGGCAAGCCGTGGCTGAAGAAGCGCGACCTGCGCCGCTCCTGGCCCGCATGGCTGCGCGGCACCGCCCTCGGTACCGCCTTCGGCCCGATCCCGGGCAGCGGCGCCGAGATCCCCACCTTCCTCTCCCTCGGCGCGGAGCGCCGGCTGGCGAAGCGGCGCGAGCAGCGCGGCGGCGAGAAGAGTGAGTTCGGCAAGGGGGCCATCGAGGGTGTCGCCGGCCCCGAGTCCGCCAACAACGCCAGCGCCGCCGGCACCCTGGTGCCGCTGCTCGGCCTCGGCCTGCCGACCTCCGCCACCGCGGCGATCATGCTGGCCGCCTTCCAGCAGTACGGTCTGCAGCCCGGACCGGTGCTCTTCGAGCGCAACGGCGACCTGGTGTGGACCCTGCTGGCCTCGCTGCTCATCGGCTCGGTGCTGCTGCTCGCCATCAACCTGCCGTTCGCCCCGCTCTGGGCGAAGCTGCTGAAGCTCCCCAAGCCGTACCTGTACGCCGGCATCACCCTCTTCTCCGTGCTCGCCGTGTACGCCATCAACGGCTCGGTGGTGCACCTGGTGATGCTGCTGGTCATCGCCGCGCTCGCCTTCGGGATGCGCCACTTCGGCGTGCCGGTGGCGCCCGCCCTGATCGGGGTGGTGCTCGGTCCGATCGCCGAGACCGAGCTCCGCCGGGCGCTCGCCGCCTCCGACGGCGACCCGTCGATCCTGGTCGGCAGCGGCATCTCGATCGGGCTGTACGTCCTGGTGGTGATCGCCGCGCTCCTCCCCCTGGCGGCCAAGGTCCGCCGGGCGCGCCTGGCGGAGAAGTCCGGCACGGAGCGTGCCGGCACCGCCGCCTGACGCGGGGTGCGCCCGGCCTTCCCCCTCCGGCCCCGGGCGCACCCCGCG
>NZ_JAAVJC010000168.1 GCF_012033785.1 Streptomyces bohaiensis | reverse complement strand
CCCCCCCCCCCCCCCCCCCCCACGGACTGGGGGTGGCGCCGTCAGGAGCGGTCCGGTCCGGGGCGGCCCGGGGACCGTCGGGGGAGTGTGCCGGGGCCTTCGCGCCGACCGGCGCGGCGCTCGCCGCCCGGAGCAGCGCTCGTCGGTGCGGACGCGCCCCGGCTGCGTCCGTCGAGCACCGTGACGGGCACCGTCCCGCGGGCGCGCGCCGTGCGGCAGGTGACGTCTCTCGCCGGGGGCGTCGGGCGCGGTGACGGCCGCCGGGACGGAGCGCCCGGGGCGGGCGTTCCGGGAGTCGCCCGTGGCTCGCACCGCGTCGGGCGGCGGCGTGTGCCGCGCCACACCGAGCAGACGTCACAAAGCCATAACGCTTGGCAACGATCGCCTGCGTTGGCGAGTCACTGTTGTGCGGGCGTTAATCTTCTTCACGGCAGACGTTCGTATCACAGTCACATCGGCGGGAGCGGGATTTGTCCATCCAGAGCAGTGCGGCGCGTCCTCGGACCACGGCAGTCGTCCTGGCCGGGGGAACGGGTCAGCGGGTGGGGCTGTCCATACCCAAGCAGCTCATCAAGATCGCCGGTAAGGCGGTCATCGAGCACACGCTGGCGGTGTTCGAGAAGGCCGACGACATCGACGACGTCATCGTGCTGATGACCCCGGGCTACACGGCCGAGATCGAGAAAATCGTCGCCAAGGGCGGCCTGCGCAAGGTCAGTCGGGTCATCGAGGGCGGCGCGACCCGCAACGAGACCACCGAACGGGCCATCGCCGCGCTGAGCGAGGGGCTCGCCGAGGGCGAGGAGCGTCACGTCCTCTTCCACGACGCCGTCCGCCCGCTGCTCTCGCAGCGGGTCATCAGCGACTGCGTCGCCTCGCTCGCCCGCCACCAGGCCGTGGACGTCGCCATCCCCTCGGCCGACACCATCATCGTCACCCGCACCCACGGCGAGGACGGCGAGTTCATCACCGACGTCCCCGACCGTTCCCGGCTGCGCCGCGGCCAGACCCCCCAGGCGTTCCACCTCTCCACCATCCGCCGCGCCTACGAGGTCGCCGCCGGCGACCCCAACTTCCAGGCCACCGACGACTGCTCCGTGGTCCTGAAGTACCTGCCGGACGTGCCGATCCACGTCGTCCAGGGCGACGAGTGGAACATGAAGGTCACGCAGCCCGTCGACGTCTACATCGCCGACAAGCTCTACCAGCTCGCCTCCACCGCGGCCCCCGCCCAGTCGGACGAGGCCGCGTACCGCGAGCTGCTCACGGGCACCACCATGGTCGTCTTCGGCGGCTCCTACGGCATAGGCAAGGACATAGCCGAGCTCGCCGAGAGCCACGGCGCCACCGTCTACGCCCTGGGGCGGTCCACCACCGGTACCCACGTCGAGAACCCCGACCACGTGTCCGAGGCCCTGGAGCGGGCCTACGCCGAGACCGGCCGCATCGACCACGTGGTCAACACCGCCGGAGTCCTCCGCATCGGGCGCCTCGCCGAGACCGACCCGGAGGTGATCGAGGAAGCCCTCCGCGTCAACTACCTCGCCCCGGTCCACATGGCCCGCGCCGCCCACAAGTACCTCGCCGAGACCGGCGGCCAGCTGCTCCTCTACACCTCCAGCAGCTACACCCGCGGCCGCGCCGAGTACAGCCTGTACTCCTCCAGCAAGGCCGCCATGGTCAACCTCACGCAGGCACTGGCCGACGAGTGGGCCGGCGACAACATCCGCGTCAACTGCGTCAACCCCGAGCGGACCGCCACCCCGATGCGCACCAAGGCGTTCGGCCAGGAGCCCGCCGGCAGCCTGCTCTCCTCGGAGGCCGTCGCCCGCACCTCCCTCGACGTGCTGCTGTCCACCCTGACCGGCCATGTCATCGACGTCCGCCAGCAGGACCCCACCGCCGACGCCTCGACCGCCGGCAGCTTCGACCTCGCCCTGGCCGCCTCCCTCGACGTGGGGGCCGTCGGTGAGTGACCGCCCCGCGGGCAGCGGCTCCGCGCAGCACACCGTCGACTCCCCGAGCGACGACCGCTCCACCCTCACCCGGCTGATCGACCGCTACGGCCGGCTGCCCCTGGTCACCTCCGTCGCGTTCGGCATCAGTGCCGTCCTGCTGGCCGTCGCCGCCATCAGTGACAACCCGACGCTCTTCTTCGCGGCCTGGGCCGTCAACTACGTCACCGACTGGCACCTGCGGCTGCGCGGCCGCGTCGCCAACGCGGTGCTCCGCCGGTTCGGGTTCGGCGACCGGCTGCGCGAGTTCAACCGGCTGATGCTGCTGGTGCTGCTGGCCGTCGTCAACGAGATGTCCGGCGTCACCGTCTTCGCGCTGCTGGTCACCGTGTACTTCAGCGCCAACGGCAGCCACGCGCCGCTGATCGGCTACCGCAACAAGCGGCGCAACGTCCCCGTCGCGGTCCTCAACATGGACATGAGCGAGCTGAAGGTGCCTGCTGCGCCGGACTCCGCCAAGTGGCGGCAGCGCGGCCTCACCCGGGTTCCCGGCCCCGAGATCCTCCTGGCGGCCGCCGCCGCCGCGGTCCTCGCCGGCTTCGGCGTCGGCTGGCTGGCCCTCGCCGGCGCGGCGACCCTGGTGACGCTGGTCGCCGCGGCGCAACTGGCGCTCTACGCCCGGCAGAACCGGCGCATCCCCGAGGCTCCCGAGATCATCGAGGTCCTCAACCGGCGGCTCGCCGAGTACCGTCCCGAGGTCGCGCTCTACTTCACCTTCGCCGCCACCGGCCAGGACTTCATGTACCAGGTCAACATGTGGATCGACACCTTGGAGAAGCTCGACCGCCGGGCGATCATCATCCTCCGCGAGACCGCGGCGATGGCCCAGTTGGACCGCACCCGTCTCCCCGTCGTCTGCACGCGCAAGGCCGACGACCTCGCCCTGCTCGACCTCTCCGACCTGCGGGTCGTGCTCTACCCCGGCAACGCCGGCAAGAACGTGCACATGCTGCAGAAGGCCGAGGCCCAGCACGTCTTCATCGGCCACGGCGACAGCGACAAGCTCGCCAGCAGCAACCGCGTCAGCCGGGTCTTCGACGAGATCTGGGTGGCCGGTCAGGGCGGCCGCGACCGCTACCAGCGGGTGCGGCACGCGATCGACCCGGACTCCCTGGTGTCCGTCGGCCGGCCCCAGCTCTCCGAGGTGCTGCCCGCGACCGCCGAGCGGACCCCCGGGCCGCTGACCGTGCTCTACGGCCCCACCTGGGAGGGGTGGACCGACGAGGCCTGCCACACCTCGCTGCTGCCGATGGGCGAGCGGATCATCGGCGGCCTGCTGGCTCGCGACGACATCCGCGTCATCTACAAGCCGCACCCCCTCACCGGCAAGCGGTCGCCCGAGGTCGAGCGGATCGACGCCCAGGTCCGCCGGCTGCTGCACCGCGACAACGAGCGGCGCGCGGCCCGCCGCGACCCCGAGCACGTCGCGGCGACCGACCGCCGTCTGGCGGAGATCGAGGCCCGCATCGCCGAGATCTCCGGCCGCTCCGAGGACGGCGACTGGCTGCAGTGGACCCGCGACGCCCGCTGGGAGTCGCGCGACGTGCGAGCCGAGATCGCGGAACTCCGCACCCGCTGGAGCGAACTGTTCTGGGACGAGGCGTACCAGGGCGGACGCCACCTGGTGGTCACCGACCGGCTGCCCTCGCTGTACGACTGCTTCAACCACGCCGACCTGCTGATCAGCGACATGTCGAGCGTCATCTCCGACTTCGTCGCCAGTTGCAAGCCGTACGTGGTCACCAACGCGCACGACGAGGACCCCGAGCAGTACCGGCTGCTCAACCCGACCGCCGGCGCCGCCTACCTGCTGGGCAGCGACTGCGCCGAACTCGACGACATCCTGGGGACGGTCGCCGCCACCGCGGACGACCCGCTCGCCCAGCACCGCGTCGAGCTCAAGCGCTACCTGCTCGGCCCGGACGAGCCCTCCGCGATGACCCAGTTCAACAACGCGGTGGAGTCGCTGCACGCCCGGGCGCTGCGGGCGTACCCGCTGGGCACCACCGCCGAACCGGTGCCCGCCGCACCCGCCTACTCGCGGCAGGCCACCGGCCTGATCCCGCGGCAGGCCACCGAACGCGTCCCGGAGGCGCTCACCTGACCGCGGCCGCGTCGCACCGCGTCCCACGGTGCCCCACCTCACGGAGGTGGGGCACCGCCGCGTTTCCGTCACCCGGCCGTCGGCCCGGCTGCGTCGGCGGGCCCCGTTCCTGCCCGCCGGCACCGGGGCACCGGGGCGCCGCCGCCGGTGACCGGGCCGGTCCGTCTCGGCCGTCCGGTCCGTCTCGGCCGTCCGGCCCGTCACGCCGTCCCGTGGGGAGGGCCCGCCCCGGCCGCGGCGTCACGCCGGACCGTCGCGACCCCGCGCGCCGCCGCCCCGAAAGGACGACGGCCCGCAGCTCCCTACCCGGTGCGCCGGTCAGCGGCTCCCGGAGCCGGCCGGCTGCTGCTCCTGCCCGCCGACGGTCGGAGCCGTCGTCCCGTCCGACCGGTCCGCGGCCCTCGCCGTCTCCCCGGCACCCGCCGGATCTGCCGACCCGGCGGACGCCACCGGCTTCCGCACCGAGGCGTCCCGCACCTCCCGCGAGAACAGCCACGGCACGCTGGGCTGGACCAGCGGCTTCATCACGGCCCGTACCGGCGGCGAGGCCAGGACCGCGGCCAACGCCACCGCCCCCAGCACCGCCAGCACCTGCTCCTCACGGTTGCCGACCTGCTCGAAGATCCCCGTCTCGCGCAGCGGCCGCAGCACCAGCGGGTGCAGCAGATAGATGTACATGCCGCCGGCGCCCAGGTAGGTCACCACCGGGATCCGCCGCCGCGGCACCAGGTTGATCAGGCACAGACCCAACACCACGCCCCAGGTCAGCAGCGCCGCCCGGAACACCCAGGCCCACGCGAGCCCGAAGGTCTCGGCCTGCGAGACGTACGGGGCGGCCAGCGTCGTCCAGCCGATCCGCACCTCCTCGCGCACCAGCCACGCCACCACCCCCGACCCCAGCAGCAGCCCCAGACTCAGCCAGCGGGTCCACCCCCGGCTGAACACCCCGGCGAGGAAGCCCTGCCGGATCTTCCACCCCAGCACGAAGAACGGGAACAGCGCGACCGTGCGGGACGCCGAGAACTCCGAACCGAACTCGTTGAAGTAGCCGATGGCCAGCGACGCCAGCACGGTCAGGGTGAACGGGAACCGCAACGCCACCACATAGGGCAGCGCGACCCGCCACACGATGAGCGAGAGGAGGAACCACAGCGTCCACTTGGGAAGGCCGAGGTAGATCTTCCACTCGCCCTCCAACCACCGCACCTGCACCGTCTGCAGCACGGTGAAGAAGACGTACGGCAGCGCGATGGACTCGATTATTCGCCGCGCCTCCCGGAGGTTGAGTGGTCCCGCGCTGCTGAAATAGCCGCAGACCATCACGAACACCGGGAGCCGCAGCGCCCACGTGACCAACCAGAGCCAGAGCGGCCCCTCCATGTGGCGGAGCGGCTCGATCGTGTGCCCCACCACCACCAGCGTCCCGGAGGTGTACCGGACGTTGTCCCACCAGGGGTCGCGGGACTTGCTGCGGGCTCTTCTGCCGAAAAGCCCCTTCATGATGCGCGCCACGTAGGCTCCGAAGTCGTTACGAGTCGGTGATGAAATGCCCATCGGGTGTGTCGTCGACCACAGGTGCGGCTCACGCGTGTGGACATCCGGCTGATCATACCGGGATCCCGGGCGGTGGCAGCTAACGGATACGTAACCCGCGGCGGCCGGTTCGCGTCCCCGCACCGGGCGATACGCCGTTCGCAAAGCGGACCGGCCGGTAGGCTGGTCGCACGCTGAGCAGGGCTACCGGAGGTTCGTCGTGCGACCCGATGTTTCCGTTGTCGTTCCCGTCTACAATTCCATGCCGTACCTCGTCGAATGCCTCGACTCCGTTTTCGCGCAGTCCCTGGACCCGTCGCGTTACGAGGTCATCGTGGTGGACGACGCTTCCGACGACGGCAGCGAGGCGGAGTTGAGGCGGCGAGCCGAGGCCCACCCCACGATGCGGCTCGTGCGGCGCGACGTCGGGTCGGGCGGTCCCAGCGCCCCGCGCAACCAGGGAATGGACCTCGCCACCGGCCGCTTCGTATTCCTCATGGACGCCGACGACATGCTCGGGGAGAAAGCCCTCGAACTCATGGTGGAGGCAGCCGACCGCGACAACTCCGACATGGTGCTCGGCAAGCTCGTCGGTGTGGGCAGGAGTACGTCCGTGAAGGCCTACGCGAAAAGCGGGAAGGTCGACCTCTACGCCTCGGAGATATATCGGGCCCTGAGTCCGCAGAAACTCTACCGGCGATCCGTGCTCACCGGGAACGGAATTCGCTTCGACGAATCCCTCTGGTGGGGCGAGGACCAGGTCTTCGTGACCGAGTTCCATCTCGTCTCCGGCGGGACCTCCGTCGTCGGTGACTACGACTGCTACTACCTGAGGCAGCGCGACGACGGCGGCAACATCATGCAGCGCAGCCGCAACGTCGAAGAGGTCGTCCGCTACGTCGAGACGCTCATGGACCTCGTCGCCGACGGCGTCGACGACGCCTACGGCCGCACCCGGCTCCTCGGCCGGCACTTCCGCACCATCGCCCAGGACATGCTCCCCGTCGGGCTCACCCACCCCGACGCCGACTTCCGCGCCGAGGTCTGGCAGCGCGCCCGCGCCCTCCACGCACGCCACTGGACCCCGGAGATCCAGGGCGAACTCCCCGCCTACGAGAGCCTGCAACTGCGGCTCCTCGCCGACGACGACATCGAGCGCGCCACCGAGGTGGCGCGTCGGGCCGACGAAGCCCCCGACGCCCCGCTCCACTTCGAGGACGGCCGCGCCTACCGCCGGTACCCCTACTTCCGCTCCACCGAACAGCCGCTGCCCGACGAGTACTTCGACGTCACCGACCGCCTCCGCCTCAAGGCGCGGCTGCTCGGCTCCACCTGGGACGGCGACCTGCTGCGACTCACCGGCGACTGCCGGGTCACCGGCGTCGACCTCGACACCGCCGAGGCCACCCTGGTGCTGCGCCACCGTGAGAACGGCGAAGAACTGCGCGTCGACGCCCGCCCGGCCCCCCGCGAGACCCCCGACACCCCCACTCGCTGGCAGGCCGCCGTCGACCCCGCCGCGGCCGGCGCCGGGGTCTGGGACGCCCACCTGTCCGTCCGCTTCCACGGGACGGAACGCACCGTGCGACTCCCCGCGGCCCCCGACACCGCCGGACTCGCCGCCCCCGCCAGCCGGGTGCTCGCCACCCCCGCCGGCGGCACCGGCGCCGTCCCCTACGTCACCACCTCGCGCCGGTTCTCGCTGGACGTCGGCGGCACCCACCACCCGGTGACCGCCGGCGCCGTCGTCACCGACCTGTCCTGGCAGGAGGACCGACTGACCGTGACCGGCGCCGCCTGGCTCACCCACATCCCCGGCGACCTGCTGCACCTCTCCTTCGCGCTGCGCCCGCGCGAGGCGCGCCCCGCCCCCACGGGCGGCCTCGGCGCGCTGCGCCGCCTCATCGGCGGACGCCCTCCCCAGCCGCCCACCGAACCCCTCGCCGCAGCCGTCGCCGACCTGCCGCTCACCGCGCCCGTACCCACCGCGCCGGCCACCGCCGGGCCCCGGGGGTTCACCGCCGTGCTCGACCTGACCGACACGGGGACGACCGCGCTGGTCACCCGCGCCGTGTGGGACCTCTGGCTGACGATCGAGTCCGGCGGCCGGCACTGGGACGTCCGCCCCAGGCCCGCACCCGCGCCGGTGTTCGCGACACCCCCCGAGATCCGGCACCGCCCCCGGGACGCCCGCGGGGAGACGACGCTCTACACCACCAAGGGCGGCTATCTCGCGCTCGACGGCGCCGGCGAGCACTTCCCCGCCAAGAGCTGACCCCGACACCACGCCCCGCCGCGGACCGCGGCCGCGCCGGCGGGGTGCGGGGGAGAACCCCTCCCGCGCACCCCGCCGCTTCCGCGACGGGATACCGGGCACGCCCCGTACGCCGACCGGAACACGCCACCTCCGTACCGTGATCGCGCCGTCACGCCCGCCGTCGCCCTCGGTGCCCCGCGCCGCCGCCCGCCCGGGGCGGAACCCGAAGCACGCACCGCCGCGGCGACCGACGCGGAGACATCCCCCACACCGATGTCGTCCTCGCGTCCACCCGTCCTGCCCGCGCCGACCACCGGGGACGGCCACCGGCAGCCCCGCGACACCGACCGGCGACACCGGATATGGCGGCGATGTGAAGCTCTTGGGAGGCTGGCACGCAGAGCGGCCCGACGTCCCCGCGCCGTCGGGCCCCGCCCGGAGAATGAGAGCGCCGACCGTCCGGCCCGGCAGGTCCCGAAGGTTACGCTTTGGTGGCACGTGTGCGCCCGCGAGGCCCCCCAGCGGTGAACCACCGGGACCCGCCCCGGCCGCACGGCGGTACCGACGCCCGACCAGGACAGGACGAGATGAACGCACCGTTTACCGCCGGAGACCACTCGGGACCCGCTCCGGCCGGTTCCTTCGTCCGTCGATACAACAAGGTGCCACTGCCGGTCCGCCGGATGCTCAACCGCGCCACCCCCGAGGCCGCCCGCCGCCGCGCCAAGGGCTGGCTCGCGACCCAGCTCACCCCCGGGGAGCGACTCCGCCACCGCCGCGCACGCCATCTGCGCCGCCCCCTGCTCGCCGCCGACCCCACGGTCCGCGAGTTCGTCCACCGCGGCCGCATCCTCCTCGGCCGCGAGGTCACCTCGTTCTCCAGCGCCGGCGCCGGCGCCCACAACCTCGACCTCGTGGTCCGCGCCCTGGACCACGCCGGAATCAGCTACTTCATGGTGCCGGGCTCCTCCGGCATCCGGCACCAGCTCGGCATCCGCGTCGCCGACCGCGCCGCGTTCCTCGCCGCCATGGACGACCTCCACGCCGCCCGGCCGATCTACGTCGGCCTGCCGCAACGCGCCGGCGGCGTCACCCAGTTCCAGTTCCGCGTCGACGGGCGGCTCCCCGACTCCCTGACCACGGCCGGGGTCCTGCGGTTCGGCGAGTTCCTCATCGGCCCGCGCAACCAGCTGCTCGCCCACACCCGCTCCGGCTGCGACGTCGAGTTCTGGGCCGACGGCGCCGAACTGCTCGCCACCGGCGACCCCGAGGAGCAGCTTCCCAAGGGGCTCCCGGAGGACGTGCTCGCCGAGTCGCTGATCGCACCACGCCGCAACGCCGTCTCCGACTTCCTGCCCCGCGGTGAGCAGGTCCCGGCCCTGCTCACCGTGCGCGAACGGGACTACCCCACCTACCAGGCGTTCACGCTGCCGCGGGTCAACGAGGTCCAGTTTCCGATCGACATCGTCTACACCTGGGTCGACGGCGACGACCCCGCCTGGCAGGCGCGCCGCGACCAGCACCGGCCCGGCGTCCGCAAGGACCCGAGCTCGGAGTCGTCGCGCTTCGTCAGCCACGACGAACTCAAGTACTCGTTGCGGTCGCTGGAGATGTACGCCGGATTCGTGCGCCACATCTACCTCGTCACCGACCGGCAGGTGCCCGAGTGGCTCGACACCGACGCGCCGGGCCTGACCGTCGTCGACCACCGCGACATCTTCCGCGACCCCGACGTCCTGCCCGTCTTCAACTCGCACGCCATCGAGACCCAGCTCCACCACATCGAGGGCCTCTCCGAGCACTACGTCTACTTCAACGACGACGTCATGCTGGGCCGCCCCATCGGCCCCGACCAGTTCTTCCAC
Source organism: Streptomyces bohaiensis (assembly GCF_012033785.1). Taxonomy (GTDB): domain Bacteria; phylum Actinomycetota; class Actinomycetes; order Streptomycetales; family Streptomycetaceae; genus Streptomyces; species Streptomyces bohaiensis. Next base: position 609 of record NZ_JAAVJC010000168.1, on the reverse strand, counting down.
GCCAACGGCCTCGCCCAGGTGCCGTTCTCCTCCGCCCAGTTCGGCCTCGGAGAACCCCACCCCCTGGAGGCGGCCCCCAGCGCCGCGGGCCGCAACGTGCGCCGCCTCATCTGGGAGACCCACAAGCGCAACATCACCCAGAAGTTCATGCACGTCGCCCACCCCCAGCTGAAATCGGTCATGACCGAGCTGGAGGAGCTGTTCCCGGACGAGTTCGAACGCACCGCCGCCTCGCGGTTCCGGGCCGTCACCGACATCGCGCCCGGCGCCTCGCTCCACCACCACCAGGCGCTGCTCACGGGCCGGGCCGTCCCCGGCCGCTACCGGCTCTGCTACGTCGACATCAGCCGCCCGGAAGAGGCGGAGATCCGGCTCGGACGGCTCCTCGCCGAACGCGGCCACGACTTCATCTGCCTCAACGACGTCGCCACCGCCGACGAGGACCGCGAGCAGGTCGGGCGGCTGCTGAACCGCTTCCTCGACGAGTACTTCCCGTTCCCCAGCGCCTTCGAGAAGCGCTGACACCCACCGCGACGCCCCGCCCGCGGTGAGCGCCGCCCGCCCCCGGGCCGGCAGCGGGCGCGGCGGGTCGGCACCGCGGCGCGGCGC
>NZ_JAAVJC010000167.1 GCF_012033785.1 Streptomyces bohaiensis | reverse complement strand
GGCGCCGGCCGACCACCCGTCGGCCCGCGCCCACCCGGGAGGTCAGCGATGTCCGGCGAGATCACGTTCTTCGAGCTCGGTGTGGAGGACCCGGAACGGGCCCGTGCCTTCTACGGCGGTCTGTTCGGCTGGACCCTGGCGCCCGGACCGGACGGCGGTGGACTCACCGTCGAGGGCTCCTCGGTCCCGGGCGGGATCCACGGCGGCGACCCGGGCGCCTCCCCGTACGTGTTCTTCCGGGTCGACGACATCGACCGGGCGCTGGCGGACGTCCGGGAACTGGGCGGCACCGTGGAGGAGATGGACCTCGACGGCGACGCCGACCAGCAGGCGCGGTACGGCCGGTTCCGGCTCTGCCGGGACGACCAGGGGTCGCCGTTCGGCCTGCACCAGCCACCCGCCTGATCAGCCGCCCCGGCGCGGTGGCCGCGGCGCCGCCCTCGCCGCTCCGCGGTCACCGCGCCGGAGGGGTCCGGCCCTCTGAGCGTGGGAGACGCCGCGTCGGATCAGCTCACGGAGTAGGCTGCGGCGGCACGGCCGGGGCGCCCGCACACCGGGTCGGCTGCGGGCGCTCCCGACGACGCCGCAGCGGGCCGTAGCCGGCGTCGCGGGCCCCGCGTGGGGTCTCCCCACACTCTCAGCGCTCCTTCTGCGCCAGCCGCAGCAGATGGTCCGCCAGCGCCCGGCCGCCGTCCGGCTCCCGGCTGATCAGCAGCAGGGTGTCGTCACCGGCGATGGTGCCGAGCACCACGTGGAGCTCCGCCTGGTCGATGGCCGAGGCGAGGAACTGGGCGGCACCGGGCGGCGTGCGCAGCACCACCAGGTTGGCGGAGGACTCGGCCGAGATGAGCAGTTCACCCGCCAGGCGGGCCATCCGCTCCTCCTTCACCGACTCCCCCAACGGCGCCTGCGGGGTGCGGTATCCGCCCTCACTGGGGACGGCGTAGATCAGCTCCCCGGCGCTGTTGCGGATCTTGACGGCGCCCAGTTCGTCGAGGTCCCGACTGAGGGTGGCCTGGGTGACGGCGAGCCCGTCGTCCGCCAGCAGCCGGGCGAGCCGGCTCTGCGAGCGCACCGCCTGCCTGCCGAGGATGTCCACGATCCGCCGGTGGCGGGCGGCCCGCGTCTGCGGCACCGCCGGCCCGCTGTGCTCGTCGGTCATTCTGCCTCTCCGGCTCGTCGGCCCGCCGGCCGTCCGCTCACGACGCCGCGGTCGCCGCGTCGAGGACGCGCGGCAGCGCGCCGGCGAGGGCGTCCACCTCGGACTCCCCGACGATGAGCGGCGGCGCCAGCCGGACGACGTCCGGCGCCACGGCGTTCACCAGGAACCCGGCGTCCTGAGCCGCCTGCTGCACCCGGGGTGCCACCGGCTCGGTGAGCACGATACCCAGCAACAGCCCCGCGCCACGCACGTGGTGGACGAGCGGGTGCCCCAGTCCCTCGACCGCGCGCCGCAGCCGCTCGCCCGTGGTCCGCACGTGGGCGAGGAGCCCCTCGTTCTCGATGGTGTCCAGCACCGCGAGCGCCGCGGCGCAGCTAACGGGGTTGCCGCCGAAGGTGGAGCCGTGCTGGCCGGCGCCGAGCAGGTCGGCAGCGGCGCCGAAGGCGAGTGTCGCACCGATCGGCATGCCGCCGCCCAGCCCCTTGGCGAGGGTGATGACGTCGGGTTCCACACCGGCGGCCGCGGTGGCGAGCCAGTGGCCGGTCCGCCCGATGCCGGTCTGGATCTCGTCGGCCACCAGCAGCGTGCCGGTCGCGCGGGTGATCTCGCGGGCCGCCGCCAGGTAGCCGTCGGGGGCGGGGACGACGCCGTTCTCACCCTGGACGGGTTCGACCACGAAGAGCGCCGTCTCCTCCGTGACGGCGGCGCGCAGCGCGTCGACATCGCCGTAGGGGACGTGGGTGACCTCGCCGGGCAGCGGCAGGAAGGGCGCCTGCTTGGCCGGCTGCCCGGTGAGCGCCAGGGCGCCCATCGTCCGGCCGTGGAAGCCGCCCTCGGTCGCGACCATGTGGGTGCGGCCGGTGCGGCGCCCGATCTTCAGCGCGGCCTCGTTGGCCTCCGCGCCGGAGTTGGCGAAGTACACCGTGCCGGGCCGGCCGGCGATTCCCAGCAGGCGCTCGGCGAGCGCGACGGGCGGCTCCGCGGTGAAGAGGTTGGAGACGTGGCCCAGGGTCGCGACCTGCCGCGAGACCGCCGCGACGACGGCGGGGTGGGCGGTGCCCAGCGCGTTGACGGCGATCCCGCCGAGGAAGTCGAGGTAGACGGTGCCGTCGGCGTCCCACAGCCGGGCGCCCTCCCCCCGGACCAGGGGGATGCGCGGCGTGCCGTAGTTGTCCATCAGCGCGCCCTGCCAGCGGGCGGTGAGCGCGGCGTTGCCCCCGCTCGCGGCGGGCGCGGCGGGCGCGGCCGGCGGGTGGCCGGCCGCGCTGTCGGCCGGTGCGGTGGTCATACGGGAACCTCCTGCGCGGTGGAGGCGGCGGGGGTCCGGCGCCGGTCGTCGTCGGGGACGACCATCGTGCCGATCCCCTCGTCGGTGAAGATCTCCAGCAGAATGGAGTGCGGAACGCGGCCGTCGATGACGCGGGCGGTGCGGACGCCGTTGCGGACGGCGTGCAGGCAGCCCTCCATCTTCGGCACCATGCCGCTGGCCAGCGACGGCAGCAGCGTCTCCAGCTCGGCCGCGGTCAGCCGGCTGATCACGTCGTCGCTGTGCGGCCAGTCCTCGTAGAGCCCCTCGACGTCGGTGAGGACCATCAGCGTCTCCGCCCCGAGCGCCGCGGCCAGCGCGGCGGCGGCGGTGTCGGCGTTGACGTTGTAGACGTGCGCGTCGTCGGCCGAGCGGGCGATGGAGGAGACGACGGGGATGCGGCCGTCGGCCAGCAGCGCCTCGATGGCGCCGGTGTCGGTGGCGGTGATCTCCCCGACCCGGCCGATGTCCACCAGCTCGCCCTCGATGCGGGGCCGGTGCCGGGTGGCGCTGAGGGTGTGGGCGTCCTCCCCGGTGAGTCCCACCGCGAGCGGACCGTGCTGGTTGAGCAGGCCGACGAGTTCGCGCTGCACCTGCCCGGCGAGGACCATGCGCACCACGTCCATCGCCTCGGGGGTGGTGACCCGGAGTCCGGCGCGGAACTCGCTGACCAGGCCGTGCCGGTCGAGCTGCGCGCTGATCTGGGGGCCGCCGCCGTGGACCACGACGGGCCGCAGCCCGGCGTGGCGCAGGAAGACCACATCCTGGGCGAAGGCGGCCTTGAGGTCGTCGTCCACCATGGCGTTGCCGCCGAACTTGATGACGACGGTCTTCCCGTGGTGGCGGGTCAGCCAGGGCAGCGCCTCGATGAGGGTCTGCGCCTTGGGCAGCGCGGTGTGGCGCCGGGCGCCGGGGCGCTTGCCCGGGGCGGGGACGGCGGCCGGCGGTGCGGCGGCGGGGTCGGTGCCCTCGGTGGGGGCCGGGTTCGTGTGCTCGGTCATGAGGAGTAGGCGCTGTTCTCGTGGACGTAGTCGGCGGTGAGGTCGTTGGTCCAGACGGTGGCCGCCTGCTCGCCGGCGCGCAGGTCGGCGGTGATGCGGACCTCGCGGAACCGCATGTCGACCAGCGACCGGTCGGCGCCGGCGGCCCCGTTCTCGCAGACCAGGACGTCGTTGATGGACACGTTGAGCCGGTCCGGGTCGAAGACGGCCGTGGTGGTGCCGATGGCCGACAGGACGCGGCCCCAGTTGGGGTCCTCGCCGTGGACGGCGCACTTGAGGAGGTTGTTGCGCGCGATGGAGCGCGCCACCTCCACGGCGTCGTCCTCGGTCGCGGCGCCGACCACCTCGACGCGGATGTCCTTGGAGGCGCCCTCGGCGTCCTTGACCAGTTGGAGGGCGAGGTCGGCGCAGACCTCGCGGACCGCCTCGGCGAACTCGTCGGGGTCCGGCGCGACGCCGGAGGCGCCCGAGCCCAGCAGCAGCACGGTGTCGTTGGTGGACATGCAGCCGTCGGAGTCGACCCGGTCGAAGGTGGTGCGGGTGGCGGCGCGCAGCGCCCGGTCGAGCGTGGCGGAGTCCACGTCGGCGTCGGTGGTGAGGACCGCCAGCATGGTGGCGAGTCCGGGGGCGAGCATGCCGGCGCCCTTGGCCATGCCGCCGACGCTCCAGCCGTCGCGGCCGGCGACGGCGGTCTTGTGCACGGTGTCGGTGGTCTTGATCGCGATGGCGGCCTTCTCACCGCCGTGCTCGCTCAGCGCGTCGGCGGCGGTGGTGACGCCGGGCAGCAGCTTGTCCATCGGCAGCCGGACGCCGATGAGGCCGGTCGAGGCGACGGCGACCTCGGCCGCGCTGACGTCGAGCACCTCGCCGACGCGCTCAGCGGTGGCGTGGGTGTCCTGGAAGCCGAGGGGGCCGGTGCAGGCGTTGGCTCCACCGGAGTTGAGGACGACGGCGGCGACCGTGCCGCCCTTGAGCACCTGTTCGGACCAGTGCACGGGGGCGGCCTTGACCCGGTTGGAGGTGAAGACGCCGGCGGCGGCCCGGCGGGGCCCGCGGTTGACGACGAGGGCGAGGTCGAGCCCGCCGCTGTCCTTGATCCCCGCGGCGACACCGGCCGCGTGGAATCCCTTCGCCACGGTCACACTCATGGGGCCACTCCGGTGGTGGGAAGTCCGAGCTCCTCGGGGAGGCCGAGGGCGATGTTCATGCTCTGCAGGGCGCCGCCGGCGGTGCCCTTGGTGAGGTTGTCGACGGCGCACACCACGACGATCCGGCCGGCGTCCTCGTCGAGGGCGACCTGGAGCAGGACGTTGTTGGAGCCGGCGACCGCGCCGGTGGCCGGCCACCGGCCCTCGGGCAGCAGGTGGACGAACGGCTCGTCCGCCAGCGCCTTGGCGTAGCTCTCGCGGAGGGTGTCGGCGGTGACGCCGGCGCGGGCGCGGGCGGTGCAGGTCGCGAGGATGCCGCGCGGCATCGGGGCGAGGGTGGGGGTGAAGGAGACGGTGACCTTCTCCCCCGCCACCGCGGCGAGGTTCTGGGCGATCTCGGGGGTGTGGCGGTGGATGCCGCCGACGCCGTAGGGGCTCATCGACCCCATGACCTCGCTGCCCAGCAGGTGGGGCTTGGTCGCCTTGCCGGCGCCCGAGGTGCCGGAGGCGGCGACGACGACGGCCTCGGGCTCCGCGAGCCCGGCGGCGTAGGCGGGGAAGAGGGCGAGGGTGACGGCGGTCGGGTAGCAGCCGGGGACGGCGATCCGCCGGGTGGCGCGCAGCGCCTCGCGGGCACCGGGGAGTTCGGGCAGCCCGTAGGGCCAGGTGCCGGCGTGCGGGGTGCCGTACCAGCGGGTCCACTGCTCGGCGTCGCGGAGCCGGAAGTCGGCGCCGCAGTCGACCACGAGCACGGTGTCGCCGAGCGCCTCGGCGACGGCGGCGGAGTGGCCGTGCGGAAGGGCGAGGAAGACCACGTCGTGTCCGGCGAGGACCTCGGTGGTGGTGGGTTCGAGGACGCGGTCGGCGAGCGGCACGAGGTGCGGCTGGAGTGCGCCGAGGCGCTCCCCCGCGTTGGAGTTGCCCGTGAGGGCACCGATCTCGACCTCGGGGTGCGCGAGCAGCAGCCGGAGGATCTCGCCCCCGGCGTACCCGCTCGCTCCCGCCACCGCAGCGCGCACAGCCATGTCCTCCTCCACTCGAACCAGAAGGCATGACTATACGGACAGCTGCAGATATATGCAATACGCTGCACGCACCCTTGATCACCCGCCCGATCGGGGCCTCATGCGCCGACCCAGGCAGCCAGGTGCTCGCCGGTGAGGGTGGAGCGGGCGGCGACGAGGTCGGCGGGGGTGCCTTCGAAGACGACCTCACCGCCGCCGGTGCCGGCGCCGGGGCCCAGGTCGATGATCCAGTCCGCGTGCGCCATCACCGCCTGGTGGTGCTCCACCACGATCACCGACTTCCCCGCGTCGACCAGCCGGTCGAGCAGGTCGAGCAATTGCGCGATATCGGCGAGGTGGAGGCCGGTGGTCGGCTCGTCCAGCACCAGCACCCCGCCCTTCTCGCCCAGGTGGACGGCGAGCTTCAGCCGCTGCCGCTCCCCGCCGGAGAGCGTGGTGAGCGGCTGCCCGAGCCGCAGGTAGCCCAGCCCGACGTCGGCGAGCCGGCCGAGCACCCGGCCGGCGGCCGGGGTGCGGGCCGGGCCCTCCGCGAAGAACTCCGCCGCCTCGGCCACCGACATCGCCAGCACCTGCGCGATGTCCCGGCCCGCGAGCCGGTACTCCAGCACCGCGGGCTGGTAGCGCCTGCCGTCGCACTCCTCGCAGGTGACAGCGACCCCGGCCATCATCCCGAGGTCGGTGAAGACCACCCCGGCGCCGTTGCACCCGGGGCAGGCGCCCTCCGAGTTGGCGCTGAACAGCGCGGGCCCCACCCCGTTGGCCTTGGCGAACGCCTTGCGGATCGGGTCCAGCAGGCCGGAGTAGGTGGCGGGGTTGCTGCGGCGGGAGCCGCGGATCGGCGCCTGGTCGATCGAGACCACCCCGTGGCCGGCCGGGATCGACCCGTGGACCAGCGAGCTCTTTCCCGATCCGGCGACGCCGGTGACGACCACCAGTACGCCGAGCGGGATGTCCACGTCCACCTCGCGCAGGTTGTGGGTGGTGGCGCCGCGGATCTCCAGGGCGCCGCGCGGCGCGCGGACCGCCGACTTCGGTGCCGCCCGGTCGTCCAGGTGACGGCCGGTGACGGTGTCCGCCGCGCGGAGCCGGTCCACCGGGCCCTCGAAGCAGACGGTGCCGCCCTCGGAGCCGGCGCCCGGCCCCAGGTCGACCACGTGGTCGGCGATCGCGATCACCTCCGGCTTGTGCTCCACCACCAGCACGGTGTTGCCCTTGTCCCGCAGGCGCAGCAGCAGGTCGTTCATCCGCTGGATGTCGTGCGGGTGGAGCCCGATGGTGGGCTCGTCGAAGACGTAGGTGACGTCCGTCAGCGGGGAACCGAGGTGGCGCACCATCTTCGTGCGCTGCGCCTCGCCGCCGGAGAGGGTCCCGGTCGGCCGGTCCAGCGAGAGGTAGCCCAGGCCGATCTCCGCGAAGGCGTCGAGGGCCTCGCCCAGCGCTGCCGTCAGCGGCGCCACGGACGGCTCGTCCAGCGCGCGGACCCACGCGGCGAGGTCGGTGATCTGCAGGGCGCAGGCGTCGGCGATGCTGATGCCTGCCACCAGCGAGCCGCGGGCGCCCTCGCTGAGCCGGGTGCCACCGCAGTCGGGGCAGGCGGTGAAGGTGACGGCGCGGTCGACGAAGGCGCGGACGTGCGGCTGGAGGGCGTCACGGTCCTTGGACAGCATCGACTTGCGCAGTTTCGGGATCAGCCCCTCGTAGGTGAGGTTGACGCCGTTGATCTTCACCTTGGTGGGTTCGTGGTGGAGGAAGTCCGCCAGTTCCCGCTCGGTGTAGTGGCCGATGGGCTTGTCGGGGTCGAGGAAGCCCGAACCGGCGTAGAGGCGCACCATCCAGCCGTCGCCGGTGTAGCCGGGCACCCTGATCGCGCCCTCGGCCAGCGACTTCTCCGCGTCGTACAGCTCGGCCAGGTCGATGTCGGAGACGGTGCCGCGCCCCTCGCAGCGCGGGCACATCCCGCCGGCCCGGGTGAAGGTGCGCTTCTCGGTGCGGGCGTTGCCGCGTTCGACGGTGAAGGCTCCACTGGCCCGCACGGAGGGGACATTGAAGGAGTAGGCGTTGGGCGGACCGAGGTGGGGCCGGCCGAGGCGGCTGAAGAGGATGCGCAGCAGCGCCCCGGTGTCGGTGGCGGTGCCGACGGTGGACCGGGGGTCGGCTCCGAGCCGCTGCTGGTCGACGACGATCGCCGTGGTCAACCCGTCCAGGACGTCGACCTCCGGGCGGGCGAGAGTCGGCATGAACCCCTGCACGAAGGCGCTGTAGGTCTCGTTGATCAGCCGCTGCGACTCGGCGGCCACCGTGCCGAAGACCAGCGAGCTCTTCCCCGAACCCGAGACCCCGGTGAAGACCGTCAGCCTCCGCTTGGGCAGCTCCACCCGGACGTCGCGGAGGTTGTTGACACGGGCGCCGTGGACGCGGATCACGTCGTGGCGGTCGGCCGCCGCGCGCGCCGTTCCCGCGCCGGTCGCACCGGCCGTCCCGGCTCGGCTGTCGGCCCTGCTCATCGTCGTCGCTCCCACGGGGGTCGGTGCGGGCCGCGCCCCGGCGGCGCGGCCTCGCGGTCGGTGGTGCGGCCGCGTCAGCCGCGGCGCGGCTGGGTGAAGCGCAGCATGTTGCCCGCGGGGTCGCGGAAGGCGCAGTCCCGCACGCCGTACGGCTGGTCCATGGGCTCCTGGAGCACCTCTCCGCCGGCTGCCCGCACCCGCTCGAAGGTGGCGTCGCAGTCCTCGGTGGCGAAGATGACGCCGCGCAGCAGGCCCTTGGCGAGCAGTTCCGCCATGACGCGACGGTCCTCCGGTGCGGCGTGGGGGTCGGCCAGCGGCGGTTCCAGCACGATCTCGACGTCGGGCTGCGCGGGCGATCCCACGGTCACCCAGCGCATCCCCTCGAAGCCGACGTCGTTGCGGACCTCCAGTCCGAGGGCGTCGCGGTAGAAGGCGAGCGCGCGGTCGTGGTCGTCGACGGCGATGAAGCACTGCGAGAGCGTGATGTCCATGGTTCCGACGCTACGAGGGCCCGGCGGAATCCGCTTCTTCGATCCTGACCGGATCAGGCCGTCCGGCGACGGGGTCGGAGCGGCGCGGCCGGGTCGCGACCCTGGCGACGCAGGCCGGTACGGCGGCTCCCGCCGCGTGGTTGCGTGCCCGGTAGGCGCTCGGGCTCTCCCCCACCAGTTCGGTGAAGCGCGAGCTGAACGACCCGAGGGAGGTGCACCCGACCGCCATGCAGACCTCGGTGACGGTGAGGTCGCCGCGGCGCAGCAGCGCCTTGGCGCGCTCGACGCGCCGGGTCATCAGGTAGGCGTAGGGGGTCTCCCCGTAGGCGGCGCGGAAGCTGCGGGAGAAGTGGCCGGCGGACATCAGCGCGACGGCGGCGAGCGCGGGCACGTCCAGTGGTTCCGCGTAGGCGCGGTCGATGGTGTCGCGGGCGCGCCGCAGCCGCCGGAGGTCCTCCAGGTTCACCTCTCCAGCATCCCACCGCGCGGTGTCGCGCCGCCCGGCGGCCGGTGCGGACGGAGCCGGGAACGGAGTGGCGGCAGGACACGGCGGAGTGGTGCGGTCAGCCGCGCTTGGGACCGCCGGGGGCGTCCGTCTGCTCGGCGCGCTTCTGCTTGAGGCGGACCGTCTCACGGCGCACGTCGGCCTGCGTGCCGCGCTCGCGCTCCAGCCACTCCGGGCGCTCGTCCCGGAGCTCCTGGATCTGCTCGGTGGTCAGTGCCTCGGTGACCCCGCCACGGGCGAGCCCGGAGATGGAGACACCGAGCCGGGCTGCGACCACCGGGCGGGGATGGGGGCCGTCCCGCCGGAGGTCGACGAGCCACTGCGGCGGGTCCGCCTGCAGCGCTTCGTACTGCGCGCGGGTGACGGTGCCCTCCTGGAATTCCTCGGGGGTGGCGGCCAGGTACACGCCCAGCTTCTTCGCCGCCGTCGACGGTTTCATCGTCTGGCTGCTCTGCTGGGGCCCGGTCTGCTGCGACGTCATGGGACCAGGGTAGCGAGCGCCGGCGGCCGCGCCGTCGCCGGTAGCCTGGTGCGGTGACTGGTACCGGGGATCCGCAGACGTTCCGCCTCCTGTACGTGCCCGGCGTGACGCCGGGGAAGTGGGTGCGGATCTGGAACGAGCGGATGCCGGAGGTCCGACTGGTCCTGGAGCCCTCGCCGCCGGCGCTCGCGGCGGACGCACTGCGGGAGCTGCGGGCGGACGCCGGACTGCTGCGGCTGCCGGCCCAGCGGGCCGAGCTGAGTGTGATCCCGCTGTACACGGAGACCACGGTGGTCGTGGTGCCCAAGGACCACCTGGTGGCCGCGGCGGACGAGGTGACCTGCGCCGACCTCGCCGACGACATCGTGCTCCACCCGCAGGACGACACCCTGCCGTGGGAGGCGCCGCCCGGGCGCCCCGCGTTCCAGCGACCGGAGACCACCGAGGACGCGGTGGAGCTGGTGGCGGCGGGGATCGGTGTCCTGGTGGTGCCGCAGTCGCTGGCCCGCCTGCACCACCGGCGCGACCTGACCTACCGGCCGGTGACCGACGCGCCGCAGTCCGGGGTGGGTCTCGCCTGGCGGGAGGACACCACGACGGACGATGTGGACGACTTCATCGGGATCGTCCGGGGCCGCACCGCCAACAGCACGCGGGGGCAGCGGCAGCAGCGGACGGAGGTCGCGCAGCCCGAACGGCGGCGCGGCTCGCGCGCGGCCGCCGACGGGAGCGGGACCAAGGGGCGGGGTCAGGGCGCCACCGGCCGGCGCGGCGGTGCCGGCTCCCGGTCGGGCGCGCCCAGCTCGCGTCCCGTGCTGTGCTGCGAAGCCCGGATGTCGGCGAGCATCCGGAGGGACAG
>NZ_JAAVJC010000166.1 GCF_012033785.1 Streptomyces bohaiensis | reverse complement strand
CGCGCTGGGGAAGGCGAGGCGCTGCGCGCCTCGCTTCGGGCCGCTGCGCGGCCCGGCTCCGCGTTGCGGAGCGGCATCCGCTGCGCGGATGCGGGTGCCGGTTCCGCTTCGCTTCACCGGCACAGGGCGGCCCGGCGCTGCGCGCCTTGGGCCGGGGGTCTCCGCTTCGCTGCGACCCTGAAAAGCGGCGGGCTACGGGGTGGGGGCTGGCGGCGCATCACACACCTAACCCGTGTGAACTTTGGGTCCCGGCCCTACCACCGGGGGCGGCCGGGCCGGACGCCGGCGGGCTCGGGCCCGCGGTCCTGAAGGTGAACGAGGAGCCCCGCCCGGGGCGCCCTCACGCGGCAAGCATGGGTGCCCCGGATCGGTCGGGGCCGGACGGGGCGCGGGGCGTCCGGCGTCCGCGCGGTGGCTCGGGTGTGGCCCGCGAGGTGATCGAACCGGGCCGTGCATCATCGAGTGCATCACCGGATCAGACTGTGTGAGCTTTGGGTGTCTGCCCTACTACCGGGCGGGCTCCCGAATCGCTCCTACGAGCAATCCGGGCATGTCGAATCGGCCCCGGAAAAGGCCTCTCCCGGGGCCTGATATCCCGTCACGAACCGCTCTGGAACAGCAACTCAAGGCCCGGCCGCACTTCGACGAGAACGCCATTCCGGGGCCTCCGGCGGGGGCGGTTTCATCGAACGGCGCGAGGTGGCATCTCCGGGGCCGGTGGGGTGGCACACCGGCGGCACACCCGGTGGCAACGAGACGACGAGGGCGAGGACCAGGCCGTGACGCTGCTCTCCGGCCGGGTCGGGACCGCCGGGCCGGAGAGCAGCACCAGCGCGGGTACCGGGCATGTGCCACCCCGGGTGACACACCTGGCATGTCTGCCACCCGAAGTGGCACACCCTGTGGCAACAACGCGGCGCCGGCGGGGCGCGTCGGGGGCCCTACCGGGTGCCGAAGCCTCGGTCGGGACATAGAGCAGGGCCGTGTCTTGCGAACCACCACTTACCGGCCCTTGCTCTTCACCTAGATATCGCGGCGTTTGAGGTTCGCGAATTCTTCTCTCGTGATGTGACCTTCGCGAAATGATCGCTCAAGCCAAGCCTCGTTAATATCTGCGAAATTGCGGTCTTCGAAAGTGTTGCTCTGCCATTCCCACTCATCGGGAACAGTGTCCGCGTCGTCCCAGGGGTCCGGGCTGTAGGACAGGCCGTAGTCCGGACTCCGGCGGCCGTACTCGGGCTTCTCGGCACTGACCGAGTCAGACTCGTAGGACAGACCGTAGTCCGGACTGCGGGGACCGTACTCGTCACTCTGCTTGGCCACGCCATCTCCCCTCAGCGCACGCATAGTTCACCAACCCTAGCGCTGCGGCAATCCCTCAGGGGGTGAATGCACGGCTACCGGCCCCCAGGACAGCCAGAAACGGCCCCTGGAGCGGCTAGGGCTGAACCGTCGCCCCCCGAGTCCCATTGGTGGGCCCGGTGCTCGCTCAGCGGCGTCTGGCGGCCTTTGAGGGAGTCGTGGCGGCGATGCGAGCGCGACGGGAGCGGGAAGGCCGGTCTCGCCGAGGAGCAGCCGGGCCGTCCTGCAGGAGCTGGGGGGTGAGCGGGTGGGCATCATCCCGGAGACAGAACCAGTCGAGGTGAGGGAGGCCGTGGTGGGCAGAGCGGAGCGGTTCGAGGGTGCGGAGTTCCGCACCAGCAGCTACTCCCAGCCGCACGACTCGTACTGCGCTGAGGTGGCGCTGAGCGGATCGGCGGTCGGGGTGCGGGACTCGAAAGACCCGGGCGGGCCGGTGGTCGCGTTCAGGCGGGAGAGCTGGGCCCGGTTCGTCGACGGCGTCGCGGGCCGCTGACGAGAGAGGCCGGGGTGTGGTGCGCAGGGCGCACCACACCCCGGCGGGTTACGCCGTGACCTTGTGAAGGCCGAGGACGGTTGCGCCGATGGCCGTTGCGGCACCGAGCGCCGGGGCGCCGAGGGCAAAGGCGATGACCCCTGCAAGGCACCCAGCGGTGAGGATGATGGTCCAGCGCTGGGGGAGCGGCTCGGGCTGGGTGTTGTTGGTGGGGCTGCTCATGGAGGTCTCCTTCGTGGGGTCAGCTCGTCCTCGGAACCGGCTTCGTCCGCGGTGATGCCCCGGACAGAGCCGAGCCCCTCCCCATCGAGAGTGAGGGGCTCACGTCCAATCAAACCGTCGCTGAGGACGGCTCGTTGCGCTCCGTCGGGACGCTTTGTTCCGCACGAAGCTACTTCTACTATTAGATTTCATCTATGTGCGGTTCAAAGCGTTGCGATCAAAGCGGGAGCTCATGACTCATGCCTTGGAAGTGCTCGATCGACGGCTGCGCAGGCTGAGGAAGATGGAGAAGGAGGGGGCTGTGGACAGGGCTAACCAACTCCTGACCCAGCTCTGGGAGGAAGGTCACAAGCCCTCACCTGTACTTCTACGGACCGGGCTGCTCACCTCGAACGGCAAGGCCGGGGCGCTCTCTCAGCTCGTACGGCCCCGCGGGGTGGCGATGCGCTTCTACCTGCTGGCGCTGTTCGAAGCACAGTGCCGGCTGACTGCCGGCGCCCGGTGGACGAACGATCGCCCCCTCGAGGGGCAGCGGTCGTGGTCGGACCTGATCGCCATCGACGGCGCTTACAACTCCCGGGAAAGAGATTACAACCTCGACACAAAACAAGACCGGACCTCAGATAGCCTCCGGCTACGGCAAGTCAAGTCAGCACTCAGAAGCCTGGAAGCCATAGGAAGCGACACAGCTTTGGCCCGGGTACCCACTACACCCAGCGATCAACGCTCGTACAAAAGATTCGAGCTGATGAAAGAGACCGGAAGAGGCCGCTTCCAGACGTCCGACATATACACGGTTCCCGAGCCCCATTGGAACGCCAAAGAAGTCATTCGGGTTCCCACGGGCTTCTACAAGAACGGCTGGATCCAGGTTCTCCAGCCATCAGAGGTACTAACGTGGCTTACACTCCAGCACCTCAGCCAGTGGGCGCATGATAAGCACAGAGAGCGTGGCGTATACCTGACCGGGCAGAAAAGGATCACCGAATTCGGAGTGAAACGAGACGCATGGGAAGACAGCTGCAAGCAGCTCACCCATTTTGGCCTCATAAAACGCGCCCCGGATTTCACGATCGTTTTCGGAACCCACGCATCGACGCCGGGGAACTGGCAGGCAACGAATGAGGCTCCCGAAAACGGTCGACCACAGTACGAAGCGCATCGCTGGCAGGTCACCGACGAAGGACTAGAGGAGAATCCGGTAAGGGTTCTGGACAGAGAGCTCAACCTGCAAAAAAGAGACATACTAAAGACCAAGAACCGGACTACGTAACAATCACGCGAAGAGGCACTCCTTTAACCTGACCGAAACCCAGACCATTTCGAAATGACCGTGGGGGGTGGCCGGGAGCGGCGGCGGGGCTCACGGTCGTGCGGGCAGCGTGGGAGGGCGTCCAGGACGGGCACGGGCTCCTGCGGGGCCGCCGGGGCACGGTGGCCGCAACGCGGCGCGGCGCGGCGCGGCCGCCGGCGGCGCCTCAGCCGACCTCTGGCTGCCGGGGCCGGACGGCCGGGCCGCCGTGGTCGAACCGGCGCCCGCACCGGTGCCGGCACCCGGCCCGCGGACGCTCCCGCGGCCGGTAAGGCCGGGGCCGTTCGGTCAGCCGGTGAAGTGGCGGGTCTGGTAGCCGGACGCACCGCCGGCGGCGGGCCCGGGGGCTGATGGCGTGGTGGTGTTCCGTGGCGGAGCGGGTGGCGTGTAGGCGGGTGCGAGCGGTGGTGTTCGGCCAGGGGGTTGGTCGTTGGGCTGACACGGGGCGGTGGTGCTGGTAGCTGTTGGGGCATCAGACAGTGGAGGGTGGGGACTGTGGCGGATCAGCCGATGAGTCGGCGGGAGAAGCTCCTTCAGCAGCAGGAGCCGAGCTTCGTGGGGCGCAGTGGGGAGCTGGCGGTCTTCGAGGCGAACCTGCGGCGAAATGAGAACGCTCGTGAGTTCCGCTTCCTGTTTCATGTGCGGGGGCAGTCCGGTGTGGGGAAGTCGACGCTGCTGGAGCGGTGGAAGGGGTACGCCCGAGGCAGCGGAGCGACGGTGTACCTCGATGACGCGGTCCACGGCCCACAGGAGGCCATGAAGGCCATCGCCGATCAGCTGGCTCTCCAGGGCTTGCCGATGAAGGCGTTCGCCAAGCGGTTCGCCGATCTCCGTCGGCGGCAGAAGGCAGCTGAACATGGCCTCCCCGCGGGCGAGGGGTCCCCCGGGGCTGAGGGGGTGGCCCAAGCCGTGCTCAGCGCCGGAGGATCCGCGTTCGGTGTCCCGTTGGGAGGGGATCAGCTCGCCCGCAGCGTCGGCCAGCTCTGGGGGCGCCGTCGGGAACAACGGGACGGAGAACTGGTCGACGATCCCGTCAGCGCGTTGACGAAGGTGTTCGTGAACGACCTGGCCGAGGCCGCGCGGGACCTCTACCGGGTGGTGCTGTTCTTCGACGTCTACGAGCGCACCGGGCCGGGGTTGGACCGGTGGCTGCGCGACCTCGTCAAGGGTGAGCGGTACGGGGAGCTGCCGCTGAAGGTCGTGGTGGTCATCGCCGGGCAGGGCAAGCTCGCCCCCGCGGTGTGGGGGGAGATGAGCCCTCACGTGGAGGAGGTGGTGCTGGACTCCTTCACCGAGGAAGAAGCCCGCGACCTTATGGCTCGCAGAGGCATCGCCGACGAGGACACCGTGACCGCGATCCTGGACGTGTCCGATCGGCTACCGGTGCTCGTCGACATGCTCGCCTCCCACCGGCCGACCGGCCCCGGCGAGGTACTCGACCCCGCAGACACCGCTGTCGAACGCTTCTTGAAGTGGGAGACGGACCCCACGCGGCGCCAGGCCATCCTGGACTGCGCGCTCCCCCAGGAGGTCGACGCCGATATCTACCGTGCGCTCGTCGGGTCCGAAGCGGTGACCGGTGGGGAGAGCTGGCTGGCGGCGCTGCCGTTCGTCACCAGCCACGGCGGCCGCTACCGCTACCACGACGTCGTCCGCACCCAGATCCTCCGCCTCCAACGCACCCGGTCCGCCACCGACTGGGCACGCCGCCACACCACCCTCGCCGACCACCACGCACACCAACGCACCACCCTCGAACCCGCCCTGCCGGACGTCTACGACCGGTGGGCGAACGAGCAGTGGCGCGACCACCGCGCCGCAGAGATGTACCACCGCCTCTGCGCCAACCCCCACGACACCCGCCTCGCCATCCTCGACGACTGCGTCCACGCCGCCGGCACGAGCACGGAGACCCTCACCCGCTGGGTCCGCCTCATCCACCACGCCGGCCACGACAGCGGCAACACCACACTCACCGAACGAGCCACCGCACTCGGCAACAACACCACCGAAGCCGACCCCCAAACAGCACTACGACACATCCTCGCCGAACCCGGCCTGCCCACCACCACCCGCGCCCTCGCACACCACACACGCGGGCAGTACCACCAAGCGACGGGTGACCACCCCCAAGCCATCGCCGACTTCACGCACGCCATCAGGATCAACCCCGGCAACGCGCTGGCCCTTCGCTTCCGGGCTTACTCACATCTGTATGTGAGGGCTTATGACCAGGTGGTCGCCGACATTGACCGAGCCAGAGCGCTAACTCCCGACAACGCTGCCGACCATCTCCTACTCAGCGCCGCCCAGCACATGACGGGAAACCTCGACCAAGCGCAGGTTGACCTTGATCGAGCAGCGGAACTTGATCCCGACAGTGGACTCCCCCACCTCGCACGCTGTTTTGCTCACTTCGTGGCGGGGGACCCCCACCAGGCGCTCGCCGAACTCGCCCACGCCACCAGCCCCGGCCCCGAGCAGGAGCTGATGCACATTCTCCGCGGCTGGGCCCACATCGGGGCGGGGGACCCCAACCAGGCACTCGCCGAACTCGCCCACGCCACCAGCCCCGGACCAGCTCAGGAGCTGGCCCATATCTTCCGCGGCTTCGCCCACATCGGGGTGGGGGACCCCAACCAGGCACTCGCCGAACTCGCCCACGCCACCAGCCCCGGACCAGCTCAGGAGCTGGCCCACCTCGCACGCGGTCTCGCCCACATCGGGGTGGGGGACCCCAACCAGGCACTCGCCGAACTCGCCCACGCCACCAGCCCCGGCCCCGAGCAGGAGCTGATACATGCCGCACGCGGCTTCACACACCTCACAGTGGGAAACTATGAGCTGGCCGTCGCCGACCTCTCTCGGGCCATCGACCTCAACCCCAGCAACGAGATGAATCTCGCCTCGCGCGGCGGAGCCCACTATCAGCTCGGGCACTACTACGAGGCGATCGCCGACTTCTCACGGGCCATCGAGCTCAACCCCGACAACGCCTGGAACCACCATGCGCGAGGCTCGGTCCACCATGCCGCTGGGCTCTTGAGTGCTGCGGCCGGTGACTTCGATCGAGCTGGCGAGCTCGCCCCTGACGAGGTCCAGCACGGGCGCTGGCGGAACGTGGTCCGCTACGAGGTGGAGGGCAGAGGCGACGAGGCGTAGCGGTAGGGGCGAGGACAGTTCGGGGCCTCTTGTCAGGGGGCTGCGAACCCGGCGCTCGGGGTGGCCCGCAGTCCGGGGCCGCGGGCCGGGGGTGCCGGCGGGCCGCGCGCCGGGGGTGTGGTCACAGAGTCGAGTCTGTGCAGGGAGAGGTGTCGACCTCGCCGGGCCCCCGGGTACGCGCGGTCTGAACTGCACAAACGTCGGCAAGGGCCGGATGGTGACTGAAACGGTTGCGAAACCTCGGGCGAAACGCCGGGCGAAACCTCGGGCGAACCAGTTGCGAAACGCTCTTGCCGGGGCGCCGAACCGGCGCGGCCCGCAGCGGCGGGGCGTGACTGCGGGGCCCGGCCGTGGGGGTTGGTGGGCCGGGCCCCGCAGGGTGGTGTGGGGCGCTCCCCGTCCCGGTCTCGGGGAGGGCGGGTGGGGTCGGGACACCGAGGCGTGAAGATCGTGTCCGGGGCCGGCACCCGGCGGCCCCGCCCGGGTCAACGCGCGGGCGGGGCGGAAGGACACGGGGCGGTCGCGCGGTGCGGGGCGGCACGACTGGCGCCGGGTCACCCCGCACCCCTGGTCGAAACGCATACAACGGCCACTCAGCGGGGTGCGGAACGGGACGTCGTAGCCAGGGGGTCGGCGGGTGGGCGCGTGATCCGGAGCGGCAGCAGCACCGCGGCCGTGACGGCGAACGCGACGATCGGTTCGGCGCCGGCGAGGAACAGCAGCCCGCCGGTGAGCGGTCCGAGCCAGCGGCGGATCGGGCCGGGTGCCGCGATCTCACAGCGCAACGTGACTCCTGGGCCCGAGCGGGCGGGCGTAGAATCCATCGGTGTTCTCCTCGTGAGAGCGCACGCCGCACCCCCGGGATTCCTGCCAGGGAAATCACCCCGGGAGGTGCGGCTCTTTCGTGGAGGCGATCGTAATAGGCACCTGCCGAATCGATCACGGTGAAGCCAGCCAGCACGAAACAGCTGGTCACCGTCCGGTATCACCCTTTCGGGTGAACCGTTGACGGGTGCGGCCTCTGACCTGCGAACAGCTGAACCACGCCATTGCGGCTCGTCCAGAAATCGCTAACTAGATGAGTTGTAAGGCTGTGACGGATGCCACAGGGCGGGGAGTCCGTCGGCGCCGACCACAGACCCCTTCCTGCGCCCCCAAGGCGGCTGGACGTCAGGTTTCCTACCGGGTCGTGGACTTGCCCTCGCGCTGCATCAACCACACGCGGTGGGCGTGATGGTCTGGGTGGCGCCGCAGGCTGGTGAGCGGCGCGCTGCTGACAGTCGACGGGCGGCGGCGTCCACCCCGGACACGAGGTCCGGGACGGGCACGCCGTAGTGGGCGGCGCGGGCGTCCGGGTCGGCCAGCGACCACGCCCGGCGCCCGGCGAGCGGGAGGGAGACGGCTGGTTGGGAGATGCCGAGGCCGGAGGCAAGGGCGGCCTAGGTCTCCCCGGTGACGCCCAACAGGGCCCGGACGGTGGGGGTCACCCACTGCGTTCTACTGGTCATATACCGAACCCTTATACGACATGACGGCCTGGGATAGACACTGGTGGGGGCGCTCGGGAGCGTGCCGGGGTGGTGTCAGCGCGCCCCGCCGACAACCGCTGCCGCCTCCCGTTCCTGGACGTGTGCGTTGTGGCAGCGGCGGCAGTACGGGCCGGTCCGCAGCGCGGGCCGCCCGCACCGGTCCGCGCACCGGTCGTCGGCGGCAACCGCCGGGCGGCGGGCGGCGGGCGGCGGAACGGCGGGCGGTTGTCGAACGGGCGACGAGGTGACGTGCGCACAGCCCGGCTGCTGTGACGGGCTCGGAGCCGCACCCGTCGGCCGAACACATCCACGCCGCCTCCGCCGGCTCCGTGTTGGGCACAGGGGCGGTGGTGTGGCGGGGCACGGTGCGGGGCTGGTGGCGCATGCAGTAGCCGGAGACGGGCGGCGCCGTGCGGCAGGGGCTGGCGGTCGCAGCGTCCGGCGGCGCAGAGGTCGGCGGTGGCGTCCGGGTCGTCCTGGGCGGCGAGGACAAGGTCGATGTGGTCGGACGCGCCGTTCCTGGTCGCGGTGATGCCGGCTGCGACCACGTCGTCGACCAGTTCAGCGCAGAAGAGGTCCGGGACGTCCTGCGCCGCGGTTACGGGTTTTCACTCTGGTCGACGGAGGTGGGCCGGCGCGTCCCGGAGCCAGGCGAGTGGCCCAAAGGGGGTCGGGGTGGGCCGCGAGGCGGGCGGAGGTGAGGATCCCCCGGGGTTCCTTCGCGCACCTACCGCGCTTTTGGGCGTTGGCGAGATGACGAGATGGGGGCGGCATGGCATGCCGCCCCCATCTCGTCAGGAAGATAGATCGACGAAATTCACGATCCGCCGTTTAGTGGCATTAACCTTTGGAACTACGGGCGAAGCTCCTTCCCGCAGGCCAATAGGCCACCCATTATCGACATTCACGCCCCTCTAATGTATCAACGGGGCTCGCGTCCACTAAGCAACCCTCCCCCCAATTGGGCGTATCGCGCTTTACGAATTCCATGCCACCAATGCGCACTTCATACGAAACCGCGTCGCACGAATTAAGCACAAAAAGAGCCACGGCGGCGATCAAGACGCTCTTGATGGCCCCCAAAAGAATGTGCCAAGCCTTCTTCGATCCGGCAAATAGAGCTTTCTTGACCCAGGTAAATAGAGTCTCTTTCATCCAGGCAAGGAGGGCCTCTTTCGCCTCGACAAGCAGCGCTTCTAATGCCTTAGCGTCCAGGGATCGACTCACTACAGATGCATGAGGTTCTGGGCTCTCACCTAGCTTGAAAATCTTCTCATTATTAGACATTATTGTACATTTCTCCTCAATTTAGGCGGCAGAAGAGCCGCAAGGCGGTCACCCTGCGGCTCTTCTGTCGCAATATAAAAGCCCCCACCGTCCAGCAGAGGGGGCTAAACTCTAAATAATAGCTAACTAAACGTGATAGCGAAAAGCGAAATTTCCTACTTCGCCGTGACTCAACGCGCTAACACTAAAAATGTGCTCAATAGAATTTCATTACACGAAGTACAAGATTACCGATCACTCAAGACCGCAGCCCTAGGTATTCTGAATCCCAGCGCGAGCGGACTAAAAGCGTGTAGCCCGGCATCTTGCAACTAATATACTACCTCGTGGAGGGGGGTAATGTCAACCCATTGCGCCGAGGTCTCCAGCGCAATGGGTGAAGGCCTGCCGCCCCCGCGCTTGCTTGTCTCAACTGCTTTGCAGTGTACCCTCGTTTCTCGCCTCAGCCAAGCGCTCAGTGGCCTCCTCAGCGCCCTCTCGGAGTAATACGGGCGGCGAAAGTTGCGTTGCAGCACCGGGGCGTGGAAACGTCCGGACGCCGGGTGGGGCGGGAAGTATTCTCGGATCACGTGCACGCCACCGATGTGTGCTGGATGAAAGCCGCGGAGGCTTTACCGACCGCGACTCCTGGTCCGTCGGGTGGTGAGGTAGCGGTGGCAGTCGTCATGGATGTCGGTAGCGGGCCGCTCGCGCCCCCGACGCAGCCACTCGAGCCGTTCCCGAGGCCAAGGCGATCGCGGTAGGACGTGCCAGTCCAGGCGGCCGTGTCCAGCGACCACCGCTAGGACGCCATCATCCGGCCTCTTGGCCGCCAGGCCGCAGATGGCACTCCAGCGGTCCCCAACAGAGACGCTGCTCTGCGACGTGAACAGGGCCGGCCCCCACCCGAGGCTGCGGCCGGCGAACGGACAAGAACTCGAGCAGAGTTCGCCGACGCTGCGTCGACGGCCCCCTTCGAGTTCTCCTTCATGGGGACGGTGGGCCGAGAGCTCATAAATGGGGCGTCCCGGACTAGGACTCGAGTCTGCCCGAGGAGTGCCTCCCACTGCTCGTAGGTACTGAGCCTTTGCCATCCTCACGCTGAGCTGGCCAGACGCAGGGTGAGGACAGCTTGGACAAGGGCGGTGATGCGGCTGGTTGAGCACCGCAGCTTGCGGAGGAGCCGCCAGGACTTGAGGGT
>NZ_JAAVJC010000165.1 GCF_012033785.1 Streptomyces bohaiensis | reverse complement strand
GGCCGGTGCCGCCCGCGCCCCCCGGGGTCGCCGGTCAGGGAGCGCCGCACGGGGCGGCCGGCCGCCCCGTGCAGCAGTCGACCCCGCAGCCCGGAACGCTGGGGTACACGGCCTCCGTGGAGCTCTCCTCGGATCGCCTCCTCCAGGAGAAGCGACGCAACAAGCAGCGGTCGCAGCCGGCGAGCCGCCCCAGCTCGCGTTTCAAGTTCGGAGCCAAGGCCGCCGAGGCGGAGCGCCAGCAGAAGTTGCAGCTCATCCGCACCCCGGTGCTCTCCTGCTACCGCATCGCGGTGATCAGCCTCAAGGGAGGCGTGGGGAAGACCACGACCACCACCGCGCTGGGCGCGACGCTCTCCTCCGAGCGCCAGGACAAGGTCATCGCCATCGACGCCAACCCGGATGCCGGGACCCTCGGCCGCCGGGTGCGACGCGAGACGGGGGCGACCATCCGCGACCTGGTCAGCGCGATCCCCTATCTCAACAGCTACATGGACATCCGCCGGTTCACCTCCCAGGCCCCCTCGGGGTTGGAGATCCTCGCGAACGACGTGGACCCGGCGGTCTCGACAACCTTCAACGACGAGGACTACCGGCAGGTCATCGACGTGCTGGGGAAGCAGTACCCGATCATCCTCACGGACTCGGGAACCGGACTGCTCTACAGCGCCATGCGGGGCGTCCTGGACCTCGCGGACCAGCTCATCATCGTCTCGACACCCTCCGTCGACGGAGCCAGCAGCGCCTCCACCACGCTGGACTGGTTGTCCGCCCACGGGTACGGCGACCTGGTGCAGCGCAGCGTCACCGTCATCTCCGGGGTGCGGGAGACGGGCCGGATGGTGAAGGTGGAGGACATCGTCGCGCACTTCCGCACCCGCTGCCGCGGAGTGGTGGTCGCGCCGTTCGACGAGCACCTGGCAGCGGGCGCCGAGTTGGACCTCGACCTCATGCGGCCCAGGACGCGGCAGGCGTACTTCGACCTCGCCGCGATGATCGCGGAGGACTTCACCCGGGCCCAGCAGGAACAGGGGCTGTGGACACCGGACGGCTCGATGCCGCCGCACATGGCGCCCCCGCTGCCCGGCGGTGGCACTCCGGGCGGCGCGGCCTACGGGTACCCGCCGGGCGGGCCGGGCGGGTACGGCTACCCGCCCGCGGAGCCCGGTTACGGATACCCCCCGCAGCAGCCGGGCGGATACGGTCGGCCGCCCCAGGCGGGGCCGGGCTGGCACCGGCCGCCCGGGCAGTGACCCGGGCTCTGTCGAGCGCGGCGGCACGGCCGCCCCGTCCTTCCGCCCCGTGCGGCGGGACGGGGCGGCTGCTGCGCGCACGAGGCCGCGTTCTTCGTCGGGGTGGTGCGCCTCACGACGGGGCGTCGGGAGGCCACCGCGCGGCGCCCCGGGTCAGTCGTCGTCCACGGGGACGGTCGGCGCGGTACCGGCGGTGAGCTCCCGGCTGCGGGCCACGTCGCCGGCCATCCGCTCGATGAACGCGTCCAGTGAGTCGAAGATCTCCTGGCCCCGCAGCCGCGCCAGGAAGTCGACGGCGACGTGGTCACCGTAGAGGTCGAGGTCGTCGCGGTCGAGGGCGTACGCCTCGACGGTGCGCGCCGTGCCCTCGAACTGCGGGTTGGTGCCCACGGAGACGGCTGCCGGGAGGGACGCGGCGCCGACGGTGAGCCATCCGGCGTACACGCCGTCCGCGGGGATCGCCGCGTACGGCACCGTGTCGAGGTTGGCGGTCGGGTAGCCGAGATCACGGCCGCGCTGCGCCCCGTGCACCACGGTGCCCTCCACGCGGTGCGGTCGGCCGAGCATCGCGGCTGCCGCACCGACGTCGCCCTCGGCGACAAGCCTCCGGACCGACGAGGAGGAGTAACGGTTGTCCTCGCCCGGGGCGCCGTCCTCGCCCCGGCTCTCGGCCGTCGGGGTGTAGAAGTCCACCACCTCCACGTCGAAGTCGTGGACCGGGCCCAGCTCGCGCAGCGTCTCGACGGTGCCGGCCGCGCGGTGGCCGAAGCGGAAGTTCGGCCCCTCGACCACGGTGCGTGCGTGGAGCGATCCGGCCGGCACGCGGGCCACGAAGTCCTCGGGGGAGAGCTGCGAGAACTCGTCGGTGAACGGCAGCACCAGCACCGCGTCCACCCCGAGCTCGCCCATCAGCCGCGCACGATGGGCGTGGGTGGTGAGCAGCGGCGGGTGGGTGCCGGGGCGCACGACCTCCTTGGGGTGGGGGTCGAACGTCACCACGACGGCGGGGACACCGAGTTCACGCGCACGGGCGACGGTCCGCCCGATGATGAGCTGATGCCCTCGATGGACCCCGTCGTAGGAGCCGATCGTCACGACGCTCCGCCCCCAGTCCCTGGGGATGTCGGCCAAATCGCGCCAGCGTCGCACCGGTATCTCCTCGTCGTCTCCCGCACTACTGCCGCGTCAAAAATACCGGCCGTCCGGCGCCTCGACGCGGCGGGGACCGGTGTGCGGCGGGCCGGCCGCCTCCGACGGGAGCACGATCCCCTCGAGCGCGGTGTGGTCGAGGCGGTCGGCGCGGCGGGCGGACGGCACCCGGGGCGCGTCGGCCGGCGGTACGGGAGTCGCGTCGCCGCCGAGCGGGGCCGCTGCGGACGGCCCGGCCCCGCCGACCGGAGCGGCGGTCCGTTCTCGGGCAGGGTGGGGCACGGGGCGGGCATCGACTGCGGCGCCGGGACGCGCGCACGGCACGAGGTCGGCGCCGGAAGGGGTCGGCGCCGACCGGGCTTCTCCGGCTCCGGGGCCCGGTGCCGACAGAGTCGGCCGCCGCCCCGGGTGGACCACGAGCTGTGCCAGGTAAGCGGCGTCCGCCGTGTCGACCTCCACCAGTGATCGGGCCACGGCGGCCCGCACAGCAGCGGCCGCCGTGCGCCCGAGGGCCTCCACGAGGGCCGTCAGCGTGGCGCGCGCGGCATCGCCCTGGGCCAGCCGGGTTCGGACGAAGGCCGCCACGGTCTGGGCCGCATGGGGCGCCGGCAGCGTCGCGAACTCGGCCACCAGTGCGGCCACGGGGCGGGCGAGGGCGGGCGTGCCGATGCTCGCCAGGGCTGCCAGGGTGGTCGCGGCGGTGGCCGGGTCCGCTCCCGACTGGTGCAACCGGAGCCGGAAGGCCGCCAGCACCCGGCAGGGCGCGCTGTGTGCTTCCGCCGCGACAGCGCAGGCGAGTGCGCTGTCCCCCGCGCTGCCGTCGGCGTACCGGACCAGGTGTGCCAGCGCCTCCGGCAGGTACCCGCCGCGGGTCAGCGGATCACCGACGAGCACTCGGTAGGCGGCCGCGCGCAGCCTCGGTTCGTCCTGGTGCCGGGCCAACCTGCGGGCGGCACGACGCAACTGGTCGCGCGGGGCGGAGGCCCCCTTCGGCACGGCGGAATCCAGGAGGCCCAGGTGGTCGGCCGCCGCACGGCGACGTTCCGGCAGCGGGTCCGCCGACCATCGCACCACGGCCTCGCAGAGGCCGGCGGGGTCGAGCCGCACGAGGTCGGCCAGCAGCGCCCTGCACCGGGGGTGGCCCTCGTCCACCAGGGCATCGGCGAGAGCGGAGGGCGCGGCACTCCGTCTGCCGGTGAGGAGCCGGTGGGCTACGTCGGCAATGGTGGTGCCCGGGCCCGCCGGGGAGGCGTCGTTCGGGGCGCTGCCGCTCGGCAGCACTCGATCGTCGGCGAGCCATCGGCAGAGCACGGGGCGGGCGCCGTCCGGGTCGGTCGCCAGCAGCTCACCGGCCGCCGCGGCGTAGGAGTTCCGTGCGCGCGCCGCGGCACGGGGCGCGGCGGTGGCAGTCGGTGCCTCGGGATCGTCCTCGTGGGGTCCGCCGGCCGGAAGTGCGAGCCGCAGCAACTCGAGGCGGTCCGCCGTGCTCAACCGCATCCGCCGCCAGAACGGGCCGGGGAAGTCCGCGGCCGGGGTCCGCCCATCCCCCACCAGAGCGGCGAGCCGTCGGGCCGCGTCGCGTTGGCCGGTCGCGTCCGGCAGTCGCAGCAGCGTCTCTCCGAGCAGGTGGACGCACCACCACCGGACGTCGCGACCGGTGACGGTGGTGGCCGGAGTCTGGGGACTCGGGGCCCCGCTCCGGGAGGCCGGGGCCTCGGGGAGCGGGTCGGGGGCGATCTCCGGGGCCGCGGTACCGAGTGCGGCGAGTGCGTCGAGCAGTCGGTGCAACCGGTGGCGGAGGGACTCCGCGCCGAGTTCCCGTTCGGCTCGGAGCAGTGCGAAGACGACGGGGCCGATCCGGTGGCGGGGAACCGGCGGAGGTGTGTCCGCGGCGGGATCGGGTTCGGGCGCCGTCAGCAGGTGGTCGAGCGTGGCATCGAGATCGAGGTGGCGTCCTTGGAGCCAGTCGGCGAACTCCTCGTCGGTGAACCGGTAGGCCGGCCCGGCCGCGGCGAGCACCCCCTCGGAGAGCACGGCGGCTGCCCAGCCGTCGGCTGTCGGGAAGAGCAGCTCGAAGGCGGCACGGGGCAGCACGACGGGGCCGAGGGACTGTCGTGCCGCCTCGTGCAGTCGCGCCTGTACCTGCGCTGCCAACCGGCGCAGCGCGGTCCCGCTGAGGTCGGGGCGGAACCGCTCCGCGACCCGCAGGGCCGTGAGGTCGAGGTGGGCTGCGAAGATCTGCTGCCGGTCGGGCGCGCCCAGCTCGCGTCCCGTGCTGTGCTGCGAAGCCCGGATGTCGGCGAGCATCCGGAGGGACAGCGGATGTCGTCGTTCCGCGGGGTCCACGGCGGAGCCGAGGCCGAGGGCCTCCCGGACCCCCGTCGCCTGCACCGGCGGCAGGTCCCCGAGCCAGTGGCAGGCGGGAAGCGCGATACCGGCCGCCGCCGCGGGCGCCGGCCCGCCGCGCAGGCTGTCGGCGGCGAAGTGCCCCCCGGCGTGCTCCCAGAACTCCGGGCGGCAGGCGATGACGAGCCGGGCGCCGGCGGCGCGGAGCCAGGCCGCGGAGGCCGCTGCCCAGTGCGCGAGGTCCGGGACGAGCGCAGCGGGCATCTCCTCGGGTGTGTCGACGACGACCAGGAGCGAGCGTCCCGAGCGGCGCGCCACGCGCGCCAGCACGTCGGGGTCCGGGACCTGCGCGGGGGCGGGCGCGCAGCCGGACGGCCGGGGCAGCGTTCCCGCGTCGGCTGCGGCCGCCCGGGCCAGCGTGCGCCGCAGGGCGTCCCGGATGCCGCGGTCGCCAGCCTCGAGGTCGGCGCCGCGCAGCCACACGGTGGGCGCGGTCCGTTCCGGGGCGGCCCGGTGAGCGGTGTGCGCGACCAGCACCGTGCTCCGTCCCGTCCCGGGCGGGCCGACGAGGGCGAGCACGGTGCGGTCGGAGGAGTCGAACTCCCTGAGCGCCGCTGCTGCCTCGGGCCGCCGGGTGGCAGCGGCCGCGGCGGGCAGCGGGCGGCGGGGCGGCAGCGTGCGGGAGCAGATCGCGAGGGCACCGGCGGTGTTGAGGTCGGCGCCGTCTCCGGCCACCAGCAGCGCGTTCCGGCGCAGGACGGCGGCGAGGGGGCCGTCGGGCTCCGCCTCGGCCGCCTCGGGCAGCGGTACGGCGAAGGCCCCGCCGTGCTCCCCGCTGTGCAGCGCTGTGCCGAGGACGGCGACCACCGCTCCGGTGTCGACCGCCAGCACCGGGCCGCCCGTCACCTCGTGGTTGAGCCGGAGTCGCACGGTGCGGGGCTCCGGCACGTCCAGGCGCAGGACGCACGGCAGGGGGTGAAAGCGGTCGGTGGCGGTGTAGGTCGCGGGGCCGGCTCCGGTGACGACCGACTCGGCCCACGCGTCGAGCGGGATGCGGACGGGCGTCCGGTCGCACTCGGCTCGTGCGGAGCCGATGAGCAGCGGAGCGCGCCCGGTGAGCCCCGGGACGCGGACCAGTGCCAGGTTCCACTCCGGCAGCGGCGTGACATCGGCCGCGGGGACCACGCAGGGGGCGCCGTGTTCCGGGTGGATCACCACCCGGGCGAGGCCGTCGACCGCTTCATGACTGGTGATCACGGTGCCGTGGTCGTCGGCGAGGAAACCACGGCCCCGGGGGCGGCCCGCGAGGTCGCGGACGGCCGGCAGCAGCACGGGGTCGGCGGGGTGGGGCTCTGCCACAGTGATCGCCTCCTGCGGGTCGGGTACCGCGAGGTTCTGCCCAGAGCCCCGGAAGTTGCCCGCCGTTCACCACAGCAGGGCGATGTGCGCCGCGAGAAGGCACCTTCGCGCCCCCCGATCGGGTGACCGCGGCGGGACACGGGGCGGCCGGCCGAGGTGATCGTCACACCGCCGCGACGAGGGCTGTGCTCGTCACCCCCGATCCACCGGGCGTTCCACCCAGCCGGCCCCAGGCATCCCCGGCCGGCGCGCGGCCGCGTCGCTGAAACGGCAGGGAAGCGCCGCACCCGCGGGGGACGCCACGCCTGCGGAAGCCACGCGGCCGCGCCACAGCCGGACAGCCGGAGCCGCACCGTGCTCCGGCCGCTCCCGCTCCCGCCACCCTCACCTGGGCCGACGCGCGCCCCCCGCCCGGTCACTGCCTCGCTTCGATGCCGCCCGGCCTTCGGTGTCAGCTGCCGGGCCGAGCGAGAACGGCGAGAATGCGGGCACGGTGTCCGTCCCGCTCGACCAGCGCCACCAGACTGCCGTCCGCGCTCAGCGCGGCGACGGGCCCGGACGGCAGCTCGGGGGGCATGTCGACCTTGACCCCGTTGGCCAGCAGGCCGGCCCGTCGACTGTCCAGGTCCCACCGCGGGAAGGCGGTACCGGCGGCCTCCGCCAACGGGAGCGGAAGGAGTTCCTCCTGGAGCTGCTCCAGGGTGCGCGCACCACCGATCCCGTAGGGGCCGACCCGCGTACGCCGGAGAGCCGTGAGATGGCCCCCCGTGCCCAGCGCCTCGCCGATGTCCCGCGCCAGCGCACGGATGTAGGTACCCGAGGAGCAGACCACGCTGACGACGACGTCCGTGACGGCCGTGCCGTCCTCCGCCGTCGCCGTCCGCACGTCGTGCACCGCGAACGAGGAGACGGTGACCGGGCGCGCCGGGATCTCCACGTCCTCGCCCTCACGCACCCGGTGGTAGGCGCGCTTGCCGTCGATCTTCACCGCGCTGACCTTCGACGGCACCTGGAGGATGTCACCGGTGAGGCGCGCGACCTCGCGGGCCAGATCCTCTCGGTCCACGACCGCCGCGCCCGACGCCGAGACGACGTCGCCCTCGGCGTCGTCGGTCACGGTCGCCTGCCCCAGGCGGACGGTCCCCAGGTACTCCTTCTCGGTGAGCGCGAGGTGGCCGAGGAGCCGGGTCGCCCGGCCCAGGCCGATCACCAGCACGCCGGTGGCCATGGGGTCCAGCGTGCCCGCGTGGCCGACGCGCCGTGTCCGGGCGATGCCGCGCAGCTTCGCCACGACGTCGTGCGAGGTGAACCCGGCGGGCTTGTCGACGACCAGGAGCCCGTCGGGGCCGGTGCTCTGCCGGGCCATCAGCGTGCGCTGTCCCCGCCCCGTTCACCGCCGGTGGGGCCGTCGTCGGTCTCGGGGGCCTCGTCGGTCTCGGAGGCCTCGTCCACCTCGTCGGCCGGGTTGCGACCGTAGGGGTCGGGGTCGCCGGCGTACTGCGCACCCTCGGCCTCCTGGCGGAGCTTGGCGTCGCGGGCCCGGGCGGCGTCGAAGAGCTCCTCCATCGCGCGGGCGTTCTCCGGCAGGGCGTCGGGCACGAATGCCAGGCTGGGCGTGTGCTTGATACCCGCGGCGCGCCCCACCTCCGTGCGGAGCATGCCGCGGGCGCTCTCCAGCCCCGCTGCGACCTCCGCGCGAGCGGTGTCGTCGCCGTACACGGTGTAGAAGACGGTGCTCTCCCGCAGGTCGCCGGTGACGCGGGTGTCGGTCACAGTGACCTGGTGGTTCTTGATCCGCGGGTCCTTGATCCCCCGCTGGATCTTCTGCGCGACCACCTCGCGGATGAGTTTCGCCAGGTTGTCGGCGCGCGCGCTGCCGCTCACGGTCACGTCTCCTTCTCGTGCGAATGCCGTGCGGGCGACGACGGTCAGTCGTCGTCGCCGTGGAGCCGCCGTCGGACGGACAGCAACTCCAGCTCCGGCCGGGCGGCCACCAGCCGCTCGCACCGGTCGAGGACGTCGGTGAGGTGACCGGCGTCCCCCGAGACCACCGCGACGGCAACCTCGGCGCGGCGGTACAGATCCTGGTCCCCCACCTCCGCCACGCTGACCGCGTACGTGCGGTGCAGCTCGGCGACGAGGGGTCTGACCACGGATCGCTTCTGCTTCAGTGACCTGACATCGCCCAGGAGCAGGTCGAACGAGGCCGTTCCCACATACATGCGGGTGATCGTAGTGCCGCCCGGGCAGGCCGGTCGACGGATTTCCCGTCGACCGGCCCCCCGGGCGCGGTGTCACCTCTACGGCGTCAGCCGCGGGGCTTCTCCCGCATCTCGTAGGTGGCGATGACGTCGTCGATCTTGATGTCGTTGAAGCTGCCGAGGTTGATACCGCCCTCGTAGCCCTCGCGAATCTCGGTGACGTCGTCCTTGAAGCGCCGCAGCCCCTCGATGTTGAGGCTCTCCGCGACGACCTTGCCGTCGCGCAGGAGGCGGGCCTTGGTGTTCCGCTTGACCTCGCCGGAGCGGATGAGCACACCCGCGATGTTGCCCAGCTTGGAGGAGCGGAAGACCTCGCGGATCTCGGCGGTGCCGAGCTCCACCTCTTCGTACTCCGGCTTCAGCATGCCCTTCAGGGCCGCCTCGATCTCCTCGATCGCCTGGTAGATGACCGAGTAGTAGCGGACGTCCACACCCTCGCGCTCGGCCATCTGCGTGGCCCGCCCGGCGGCGCGCACGTTGAAGCCGATGACGATGGCGTCGGACCCCGTCGCCAGGTCGATGTCGGTCTCGGTGACCGCACCGACACCGCGGTGCAGGACCCGCAGCTCCACGTCGTCGCCGACGTCGAGCTGAAGCAGCGCCGACTCCAGCGCCTCGACCGAACCGGAGGCGTCACCCTTGATGATCAGGTTCAGCTGCTCCATCTCACCGGCCTTCAGCGCCTTGTCGAGGTCCTCGAGGGACACGCGACGGGTGCGCTTGGCGAAGGCGGCGTTCCGCTCGCGGGCGGCACGCTTCTCGGCGATCTGGCGGGCGGTGCGGTCCTCGGAGACCACCAGGAAGTTGTCGCCGGCGCCGGGCACGTTGGTGAGGCCCTGCACGAGGACCGGCGTGGACGGGCCGGCCTCCTCGACGTTGTTCCCGGTGTCGTCGAGCATCGCCCGCACGCGGCCGTGGGCGTCGCCGGCGACCATCGTGTCGCCGACCCGCAGGGTGCCGCGCTGGACCAGGACGGTCGCGACGGCGCCGCGGCCCTTGTCCAGGTGTGCCTCGATGGCGATGCCCTGGGCGTCCTGGTTGGGGTTGGCCCGCAGGTCCAGCGTCGCGTCGGCGGTCAGCACGACGGCCTCGAGGAGCCCGTCGATGTTGATGCCGGGCTTCGCCGCGACGTCGACGAACATCGTGTCGCCGCCGTACTCCTCGGCCACGAGCCCGTACTCGGTCAGCTGGCCGCGGACCTTCGCCGGGTCGGCACCCTCGACGTCGATCTTGTTGACCGCGACGACGATCGGCACACCGGCGGCCTTGGCGTGGTTGAGCGCCTCCACCGTCTGCGGCATCACGCCGTCGTTCGCCGCGACCACGAGGATCGCGATGTCGGTCGACTTGGCACCGCGGGCACGCATGGCGGTGAACGCCTCGTGACCCGGGGTGTCGATGAAGGTGATCTTGCGCTCTGCGTCGTTGACCACCGTCGACGCCTGGTAGGCGCCGATGTGCTGGGTGATGCCGCCGGCTTCGCCCTCGATCACGTTGGTCTTGCGGATCGCGTCGAGCAGGCGGGTCTTGCCGTGGTCGACGTGGCCCATGACGGTCACGACCGGCGGACGCGCGACGAGCTCCTCCTCCTCGCCCTCGTCCTCGCCGAACTCGATGTCGAAGGACTCCAGGAGCTCCCGGTCCTCCTCCTCCGGGCTCACGATGCGGACGGTGTAGTTCATCTCGTCGCCGAGCAGTCGCAGCGTCTCGTCGGAGACCGACTGGGTCGCCGTGACCATCTCACCGAGGTTGAACATCACCTGCACCAGCGAGGCGGGGTTCGCGTTGATCTTCTCCGCGAAGTCCGTCAGCGACGCGCCGCGGGAGAGACGCACGGTCTCACCGTTGCCGCGCGGCAGCATGACGCCGCCCACCGACGGGGCCTGCATGGCCTCGTACTCCTGACGGCGCTGCCGCTTCGACTTGCGACCACGCCGCGGGGGGCCACCGGGACGACCGAAGGCGCCCTGGGTTCCTCCGCGGCCACCGGGGCCACCGGGACGGCCACCGAAGCCGGGACGGCCACCGCCGAAGCCCGGACGGCCACCGCCGCCACCACCGGGACCGCCGGGACGACCGGCGAAGCCGCCGCCACCGGGACGGCCACCGCCGCCGGGACCGGCCGGACGGCCGGCGAAACCGCCGCCACCGGGACGGCCACCGCCACCACCGGGACCGCGGCCGCCGGCCGGACCGCCGGGACGACCGCCGGCAGCGGGACGCTGCGGCATCATGCCGGGGTTCGGGCGGTTGCCGCCGCCGGGACGGGGTGCCTGCGGACGCGGCATGTTGCCGGGGGTCGCACGACCGCCGCCGGGCGCCTGCGGGCGGGGACCGCCCTGGCC
>NZ_JAAVJC010000164.1 GCF_012033785.1 Streptomyces bohaiensis | reverse complement strand
CGCACAGCTGAACCGATGCCCGGCGCCCGGGCCCCCCGACCGGCCCGAGGGGGCCGGGTCGGCCGGGGCAACCGGCGCGACGGGACGACTCTCCGATCCGGTCGCACCGCCGGGCACCTCCGGCGCCGCGGGAGGGGGGACCGGGGTGCGCGCGGCGCGGGGTGTGGTGGTCCGGGGACCGCTGGCCGGCGGTTCCGGCTCGTGGTGGGTGGCGGTTCCCGGCGTCACCGGGCCCGGGGTGCCGGTGACCGGCGGAGTGGTGCCGGGCGCGGCGGACTCGCCCGCCTGGGTCCCCGACCTCGCCGGGAGTCATCGCGCGGCCGCGTACGGGGGTGCGGCCGCACGGGACGGGCATTCGCCCGACCGGTGGCCCTGGGCACCCCCGTGACGAACATTGATTCAGAACGTACGCTGCTGAATATGGCTATGCATACCGTGGTCGTCGGAACCACCGGCACCTCCCTGGACGACATCACCCGCGTCGCCCGCGGCGACGCCCGGGTCGAGGTCGGCGCCGACGCGCTGGCCGCGCTCGCCGCCGCCCGGCGCGTCATCGACGACCTCGCCGCCAAGCCCGAGCCCGTGTACGGCGTCTCGACCGGCTTCGGCGCGCTCGCCGTCCGGCACATCGGCCCCGATCTGCGGGCGCGCCTGCAGCGCAACATCGTCCGCTCGCACGCCGCGGGCATGGGCCCCCGCGTCGAGCGCGAAGTCGTCCGGGCCCTGGTGTTCCTGCGCCTGAAGACCCTCGCCTCGGGCCACACCGGAGTGCGGCCCGAGGTCGCCACCGCCATGGCCGACCTGCTCAACGCCGGCATCACCCCGGCCGTGCGGGAGTACGGCTCACTCGGCTGCTCCGGCGACCTCGCGCCGCTCTCCCACTGCGCCCTCACCCTCATGGGGGAGGGCGAGGCCGAGGGGCCCGACGGCCGCCTCCGCCCGGCCGGCGAGCTGCTCGCCGAGCACGGTCTCGCCCCCGTCGAGCTGCGCGAGAAGGAAGGGCTCGCCCTCCTCAACGGCACCGACGGCATGCTCGGCATGCTGGCCATGGCGCTCGCGGACTTCGGCCGGCTGCTCACCGCCGCCGACATCACCGCCGCGCTGACGCTGGAGGCACTGCTCGGCACCGACGCCGTCCTCGCCCCCGACCTGCACGCCGTCCGGCCGCACCCCGGCCAGGCCGCCAGCGCGGACAACATGCGCCGCGTCCTCGACGGCTCCGCCCTCACCGGGCACCACCAGGACGACGCCCCGCGCGTCCAGGACGCCTACTCGGTGCGATGCGCGCCGCAGGTGGCGGGCGCGGGGCGGGACACCCTCGCCCACGCCCGCACCGTTGCCGAACGGGAACTGGCGGCAGCGGTGGACAACCCCGTCGTCCTGCCGGACGGCCGGGGCGGCGGACGGGTCGAGTCCAACGGCAACTTCCACGGGGCGCCCGTCGCCTACGTGCTGGACTTCCTCGCCATCGCCGCCGCCGACCTGGCCTCGATCGCCGAACGGCGGACCGACCGCCTGCTGGACCGCCACCGCTCCCACGGCCTGCCGCCGTTCCTCGCCGACGACCCCGGGGTGGACTCCGGCCTGATGATCGCCCAGTACACCCAGGCTGCGCTGGTCAGCGAGATGAAGCGCCTCGCCGCCCCCGCCTCCGTGGACTCCATCCCCTCCTCCGCGATGCAGGAGGACCACGTCTCCATGGGCTGGTCCGCGGCGCGGAAACTGCGCACCGCCCTCGACAACCTGACCCGCGTGGTCGCCGTCGAGCTGTACACGGCCGCCCGCGCGCTGGAACTGCGGGGGACGCTGCCGGCCACGCGTGAGCTGGCACCGGGGCCGGCCGGACGGGCCGTGGTGACCGCGGCCCGGGCCGCCGGGGTGGCGGGCGCGGGGCCCGACCGCTACCTGACGCCGGACCTCGACGCGGCGGAGGCGTTCGTCCGGGACGGCTCCCTCGTCCGCGCGGCGGAATCGGTGACCGGGCCGCTGCGCTGAGAGCGGGCTCCGAGAGCCGCGGCAGCCGACGGGTGACCGGCGACCGGTGGCCGGTGCACCGGGATGACGGCCCGTGAGATCGGTGCGGGTCGCATCCGGTGACATCCGGTGACGACCCGACCGGGCGGTTCCCACCGGCGGCGCCCATCCCCGTAGCGCCGCCGGTGGTCTCTCAGCGGGTGCCCTCGATGGTCGAGACGGGGCGGATCTCGTCCTGCTGACTCAGCTCCGCGTCGGAAGCCGGATGCTGCGCCTCGTCACCCGAGGGCGGCGACGGCAGCAGCCAGACCCCGCAGAGCACGCAACCCGCCACCACCCCCATGACCAGGGGGCGACGGCTGACGGCCGGGTGTTGATCTGCCACGGAAGTACTCCTGGAAGTGGTGCGAACCGGCGGCGTGCGCAGCGATGTTACGACCCGCCGCGGGTCGCACGAAAGGGGCCCGTGGGCTGGGGCCTAGGCTCCGCTCCATGAGTGCAGATGAATCGCGATATGTCCGGCTGCATGTCGAGCTCGTCCTGGAGGTGGCCGATGCCGAGCGGCTCACGTCCGTCGCCCGACAGCGCGTGGACGCCGACGAGTTGATGCCGGACGCCGAGCGTCTGGCGGCGCGCGACGCGGTGGCCGAGGAGCCGGCCGAGGCGGTCGCCTATCTGGTGGAACCGGTCGCGCTGGTCGGGGACCTACCCGGGGTCGAACTGGTTCATGCCTCGTGGAGCAGCGAACCCGCCGAGGACGGTGGCGAGCCCGCGGTCGACCCCGACGTGGACTGGTACCGCTGAGCCGGCGTCGGTGACCCCGTGTCACCGACGCGGGGTGCGGGGCGGCGGAGGATCGTCACCCGCCGTGTTCGTCGGCGGTCGCGGCCGGCTCCGGCAGCAGCCGGGGCACCGCGTGGACGCAGACCACCATCCCGACGACCTCCACCAGCGTCTGGGCGACCATCACCACCGCCACCACCGCCAGCTCGTCCGGCAGCGCCAATGCCAGGGGCAGCAGCACCAGGCCGTTCCGGGTCGCGCCGGTGAAGACCACGGCCCGGCCGTCCGGGACGGAGAGCCGGAAGCCGCGGGCCACCAGCCGTCCCGCGAGGACCATCACCACCAGGAACACCACGAAGAACGGCACCACCCCGAGCACCCGCCCCGGCCCGCCGTCGAGCTTCGGTACCTGCGAGGCCACCACGAGCAGCAGCGTCCCCACCATCAGCGGCACCATCAGCGCCTCCGCAACCGGCGCCACCCGCGCCAGCACCCGCGCGGAGAGCTGCGTCAGCCAGGCCAGCGCCAGCGGCACCACGATGAAGGTCGCGAACGCCTCGACGAACGGCCCGGCCTCGACCACCTCCGCCAGCTCCGAGCCGAGGAAGACCATCAGGAAACCCGGGAGCAGCACCAGCTGCGCGACCAGCAGCAGCGGTGTCGCCGCCAGCAGCCGCCGCGCGTCGGCCCCGGCGAGCCGGCAGAACGCGATCACGTAGTCCACGCACGGACAGAGCAGGACCAGCAGGACTCCCAGCCGGACCGCCGGGTCCGCCGGGAGCAGCGGGAACATCGCCAGCACGACCAGCGGCACCACGGCGAAGTTCACCACCAGGGCCGCGCCGAGAAAGCGCCCCGCCCGCAGCGACCGCAGCAGATCGCGCGCCGGTACCTGGAGGAACGTCACGTACAGCAGGCCCACCAGGACCGGGGCGATCGCCGGCTCCGCCGCGGCTCCCGTGCCCGGGGCCAGCAGGCCCCACCCCGCACCGACCGCGACGGCGGCGGCGTAGAGCGCCACCTGGAACCGGTCGAGCCATTCGGTCAGCCGCGTCACCGCCCACCGGCCCCTTCCGCGGCCACCGCCGCCGCCTGTCCGTCGCGGACCGGCCGGCCCGCCCCGACGACCCTACGGCCGGCCCGCGGGCACCGGGTGTCCGAGGTCAGGCCGGCTGCGGGGTGCGGGGTCGGCCGTGGAAGACCTGCTCCGCGTGCCGGCGCGCGTACCCGGGCGCCACCCGCGGGCTGCCCGGCTGCGGTGCAGCCACCGCCGCGCCCCGCCAGCGCCAGCACCTGCTGCCGGCCGCTGTCGCCGCGGGCGACGAACGCGCGGGAGACGGTGATGGCGCCCTCCTCGTCCAGCCCCATGACGCCGAGGTCCAGCAGCTTGTGGTGGAGCGAGCAGAGGCAGAGCGCGTTGTCCGGGGTGTCCGTCCCCTCGAACGCCACCCACCGCACGTGCGCCGCCTCCAGCGCCACCGGCCGGCCCGCCGGCGCACCGTCGAAGCCGCAGAACGCGCAGCGGTACTCGTAGGCCGTCAGCACCTCGCGGCGCAGCTCGGTGGAGCGGCGCCCCCTGCCTGCCGCTGCCGCCGCCGTCCCGCCGGGCGGCCCCGGGGGTGCGTCGGCCTCCCAGCCGGGCGCCAGGCCGGTGTCGGCGGCGATGTCCGGGTGGAGCGAGGGCGGGAAGCGGGTGACCAGCAGCTGCCGTGCGAGCCGGCCCGCCAGCGGCGGATCGGCCGCCAGTGCCGCCCGCAGCCCCGGGGAGAGCCGGCCGGTGGCGCCCGAGGCGCGCAGCGCCGTGGCGGTGGGGCCTGGGCTGCGCTCGCCGTGCTCGGTCCTGACCTCCCACACCCCGTCGCTCTGGAGGTGGTGGAAGGGGTACACCGGGGTGGTGGGGCTCGGCGGGCCGTACCGGACGAGCAGCAGCGCGAGGTCCTGTTCGACCTCCGAGTAGCGGAGCCCCGCGTCGGGCTCCCGCTGCCACCGGCCGAGTGCGTAGAGCAGCAGCAGCGGCTTGTGCGGCGCCCGCCGCCCGCCGCGCGCCCACTGCCGGATCGTCCCCACCCGCTGCCCCCAGTCCATGCCGGGACACTGCCGGCCGCCGCCGACAGGCTCCCGGGCGCGGCGGGTGGGACGGCGACGGCCCGCCCCCGGGGACGCGAGGCGTCCGGGGGCGGGCCGGTGGGAGGCGGGGGTCAGCCGTCGGCGGGCGCCACCCCGATCGGGCAGGAGACGCCGGTGCCGCCGATGCCGCAGTAGCCGCCGGGGTTCTTGTCGAGGTACTGCTGGTGGTAGTCCTCGGCCGGGTAGAACACGTGGTCCGCCGCCGAGCCGATCTCGGTGGTGATCCGGCCGTGGCCCGCCCGCTCCAGCACCGCCTGGTACGTCTCGCGGGAGGCGCGCGCGGCCGCGTCCTGCTCGGGGGAGTGGGTGAAGACCACGGACCGGTAGGCGGTGCCCCGGTCGTTGCCCTGCCGGTAGCCCTGCGTCGGGTCGTGGGACTCCCAGAACACCCGCAGGAGCTCCTCGTAGCCGACCTTCGCGGGGTCGAAGACGACCCGGACCACCTCGGCGTGCCCCGTGCGGCCGGTGCAGCTCTCCTCGTAGGTGGGATGCGGGGTGATACCGCCCTGGTAGCCGACCAGCGTCGTCCAGACGCCCTCGGTCTGCCAGAACTTCCGCTCGGCGCCCCAGAAGCAGCCGAGCCCGAAGTCGGCGACCTCCAGGCCCTCGGGGTACGGGCCCTGGAGCGGGTTGCCGAGGACGGTGTGGCGCTCCGGCACCCGGAAGGTCGGCTCGGGGCGCCCGGGCAGGGCCTCCTCGGCGGTGGGGAGCCGGTCCTTCAAACCGAACAGCATGACGATCTCCTAGCGTGCGTCGGTTCAGCGGCGTCCGATGGCCACGGCCCGGTAGGCCGCGTACTCCTGCGCCGGGTTCCCGCTGTTCACCCAGGGCAGCGCACCTACATAACCATCGACGGCCCACACCTGTTCCGTGGCCTCCTCGTACCGCTCCGCACGGACGAGGAACCACAGCAGCAGGTGCCGCACGTGCGGGACGACGGGATGGTCGGGCCGGGTGCTCCCCAGCGCGAACCGGGCCGCCTCCAGGGCGTCCCCGATGGTCGCCCCGGAGTACATGCTCGGCGAGAGCTGGACGTCGGGCAGGTGGTCGTAGACCGCGAACAGCGGCAGCGCGGGCAGCAGCGACTGCGGCGGGGCGGCGCCGGCGGCGCTCTGTGCGAAGCCGTACGCCTCGTCCTTGGAGCCGTGCCACTTCTCCGACCAGTAGCTGAGCGCCGCGAGGTGCGCGCCCATGTGGTCGCGGCTGCGGCGGGTGACCTGCGACCAGACCTGCTCGAAGTCGGCCTTGCGGTAGCTCAGCCCCCGCGCCACGAAGAGCTCGGTGACGTGCGGGGTGGGGTCCTCCGGGGCGAGCAGCGCCGCGTCGGCCGCCGCGGTGCGGGCCTCCTCCAGGATGATCCTGCTGTCGGCGGACCCGGTGTCGGACATCGCCTGCCAGACCAGGAACTGGGCGTAGACCTGTGCCCCGCCCGCGTCGGACGGCTCCTCCGCGCGCCAGGAGCGCAGCCAGCCGGCGTCGCGGCGGGCGCCGAGGCCGGCCGGGGCGTCCGGGTGGCCGGGCTCCCCGGCGGCCGGGCCGTGCTCCCCGTGCCACTGCGCCAGCTCCATGGCGGCGGCGCCCGCCAGCGACTGCACGCGCTGCCAGCGCTGCTCGTGGTCGTCGGTCAGCGCCAGCAGCCGGCCGGCGGGCCGCCAGTCCTGGGTGCGCTGCACCTCCTCCAGTGCGGCCACCAGCTCCTGGTCCGGGCCGGGCAGCCGCAGGTCGAGGTCCTCGACGGCGACCAGACCGCCGGAGGAGACGGTGCCGCCGCTCCGGCCGGAGCCGGCGTCGCCCTCCTTGGAGAGGGAGATCCCGCCGGACTTCTGCTCGGAGCGGCCGGAGCCGGCCGGCCGGGTCATGCCCTGCGCGGTCTCAGCCGCCTGTTCGAGGGCCCTCCGCTCCTGCCGCCGGCGGATCGCGGGCAGCACGGCCACGCCGAAGATGGCGGTCAGGGCGATCAACAGCCACAAGGCTTCCATGGCGCGCAGCTCCTCGCTCACAGGTTCGATGAGGTCCGGGTGCGGCGCTCGGCAGCTCCCTTCCCGGGGCCTGTCAACCCTAAAGGCACGGGTCCGCCCCGGGTCCGCTACCCGCGAGCAGCGGAGTGCGCCGGTGCGCCGCCGCCCGTTCCGGTGCGTGTCCGCCGAGGCGGAACGCCGGGGCCCCGCGCGGCATTACGGTGTCCCCATGAACGAGCGCAGCCAGCACTTCGAGACCCTGGCCATCCACGCGGGGCAGGAGCCCGACGCGGCGACCGGGGCGGTCGTCCCCCCGATCCACCAGGTGTCCACCTACAAGCAGGACGGGGTGGGCGGCCTGCGCGGCGGCTACGAGTACAGCCGCTCCGCGAACCCCACCCGGACCGCGCTGGAGGAGAACCTCGCGGCGCTGGAGGGCGGCCGCCGCGGTCTCGCCTTCGCCTCCGGGCTGGCCGCCGAGGACTGCCTGCTGCGCACCGTGCTGAGCCCCGGCGACCACCTGGTCATCCCGAACGACGCCTACGGCGGCACCTTCCGGCTGATCGCCAAGGTGGTGGAGCGCTGGGGCGTGACCTGGTCGGTGGCGGACACCTCCGACCCGGTGGCGGTGCGGTCCGCGCTGCGGCCCGAGACCCGCATGGTGTGGGTGGAGACGCCCTCCAACCCGCTGCTCGGCATCAGCGACATCGCGGCGCTCGCCGACATCACCCGCTCCGCGGGGGTGCGCCTGGTGGTCGACAACACCTTCGCCAGCCCCTACCTCCAGCAGCCGCTGGCCCTGGGCGCCGACGTGGTGGTGCACTCCACCACCAAGTACATGGGCGGTCACTCGGACGTCGTCGGCGGCGCCCTCGTGGTCGCCGACTCGGCGCTGGGCGAGGAGCTGGCCTACCACCAGAACGCGATGGGTGCGATCGCCGGCCCGTTCGACGCGTGGCTGGTGATGCGCGGCATCAAGACCCTCGCCGTGCGGATGGACCGCCACTGCGCCAACGCGGCCCGGATCGCGGAGATGCTGGTGGCGCACCCGAAGGTCGGCGCGGTCCACTACCCGGGGCTTCCGTCCCACCCGGGCCACGAGGTCGCCGCCAAGCAGATGCGGGACTTCGGCGGCATGGTCTCCTTCCGCGTCACCGCCGGCGAGGAGGCGGCGGTCGCCGTCTGCGACCGCGCCGAGGTCTTCACCCTGGGGGAGTCCCTGGGCGGCGTGGAGTCGCTGATCGAGCACCCCGGCCGGATGACGCACGCGTCGGTCGCGGGTTCCGCGCTGGAGGTCCCCGCCGACCTGGTGCGGCTCTCCGTCGGCATCGAGGCCGTCGACGACCTGCTGGCGGACCTCACCCGAGCGCTCGGCTGACGGCGCCGCGGCCGACCGCCGCGGGCCGGAGAGCGGCGGGGGGCCGCCGGGATCTCTCCCGGCGGCCCCTCGGCCTGTGGTCGTGTCCTGCGTTCCCCCGTACCGTCCTCGGTGCCGCCCCTCCCGCGCCGGTGGGGGCGATGGCACCTCGGTGGTCCCGGCCCGTGCGGTCGCGCGGTCGGCGCGGCCGCGGCCGTCAAGCCGTCAGCGTGGGGCGCCCGGCGTGCTCTGCCAGCGCGCCACGGCGTCGTTGAAGCGGATCAGCTGCCCGTGGAAGAC
Source organism: Streptomyces bohaiensis (assembly GCF_012033785.1). GTDB lineage: Bacteria > Actinomycetota > Actinomycetes > Streptomycetales > Streptomycetaceae > Streptomyces > Streptomyces bohaiensis. The sequence goes on along the minus strand of NZ_JAAVJC010000164.1, from coordinate 2,285 downwards.
CTCCCTCTCCTCATCGGTCCAGCCGTCGGTGAGAGCGGTTATCAGCTTGCGCCGGGAGGCGCGCACCTCGGCCAGCCGGGCGCTGCCCCGGGCGGAGAGGCGGAGGACGACGGCCCGGCCGTCGTCGGGGTCGGCGGCACGGTCGACGAGCCCGGAGTCCACCAGCGGTGCCACCTGGCGGGTGACCGTGGAGGAGTCGATGCCCATGCCGGCGGCGAGGGACTTGACCCCGGTGGGTCCGGCCTGGTCGAGCCTGCTGAGGAGGAGGTAGGCCGCCCGGTCCATGGAGTTGCGGGCGGGACCCAGGCCACCGAGCCGGGTCTGCTCGGCGCGACGGGCGAACACCGCGACCTCGTGCTGGAGTGCGTCCAGCAGTTGGTCGACCGTGTTCGGCGAAGCGATGTCTTCTGCGACTTCAGGTGTCATATGAGGGGTACCTGGCATTGATGGAGTGAAGGGTCAGGCGTGGGGGGTGGCGCGAGATGCGCCACAGAGTACGCGGCGCGTGCCGTGGAGGGCACAGGCGTCCCGCGGTGCGAAGTCGCCATGGCACAACGGTATTTGCCCGGCACCCGCATCGGGTTGCCCGGGTCGCTCCCCGGCCGTCGGTGGTCCGTCCCCGTCCGCGCCCGTCCGGGCGGCGTCTACGGGGTCCGAACGCACGTGCCCCCTTCCGGGCCCGGCGCCCGGTGCGCCGCCGTGGCCTGCTGCGAAACTGAGCCCATGGCTGCGAACCTCCCCGGGGGCAACCCTCCCGTGCTCCCGCTCCCCACGCTCGAAGACGTCCGGGACGCTCAGAAGACCCTGTCGGGTGTCGCCCGCGTCACCGCGATGGAAGGCAGCCGGTTCCTGAGCCGGCTGGTCGGTGGCCCGGTGCAGATGAAGTGCGAGAACCTCCAGCGCACCGGCTCCTTCAAACTGCGGGGCGCCTACACCCGCATCGCCGGGCTCTCCGCCGAGGAGCGCGCCCGGGGCGTGGTGGCCGCGAGCGCGGGGAACCACGCGCAGGGGGTGGCCCTGGCCGCCTCGCTCCTCGGCGTGGCGTCGACGGTCTTCATGCCGGTCGGCGCGCCGCTGCCCAAGGTCGCCGCGACCCGCGAGTACGGCGCGACGGTGCGCACCCACGGCCAGGTGGTGGACGAGACGCTGGCGGCGGCGCAGGCGTACGCGGAGGAGACCGGCGCGGTCCTCATCCACCCCTTCGACCACCCCGACGTCGTCGCGGGGCAGGGCACGGTGGGGCTGGAGATCCTGGAGCAGTGCCCCGAGGTGCGGACGGTCGTGGTCGGCATCGGAGGCGGCGGCCTGGCGGCCGGCGTCGCCCTGGCGATCAAGTCGCTGCGCCCGGACGTGCGGATCGTCGGCGTGCAGGCGGAGGGCGCGGCCGCCTACCCGCCCTCTCTCGCGGCGGGCCGGCCCCTCTCCCTGGACCGGGTCGCCACCATGGCCGACGGGATGAAGGTGGGCCGCCCGGGCGACGTGCCGTTCCAGATCATCGGCGAACTGGTCGACGAGGTCCGCACCGTCTCCGAGGACGCGCTCTCCAGCGCTCTGCTGCTCTGCCTGGAGCGGGCGAAGATGGTGGTCGAGCCCGCCGGGGCCGCCTCCGTCGCCGCCCTGCTCAGCGAGCCCGCCGCTTTCCGCGGCCCCGTGGTGGCGCTGCTCTCCGGCGGCAACGTGGACCCGCTGGTGCTCCAGCGGACGCTGCGCCACGGCATGGCGGCGGCCGGACGCTACCTGTCGCTGCGGCTCCGGCTGCCGGACCGCCCGGGGGTGCTCGCCGCGCTGCTCGGGGAGCTGTCGCGCGCCGACGCCAACGTGCTGGCCGTCAACCACGTCCGGATCGACCCGGGACTCGGGATCGAGGAGGCGGAGGTGGAGCTCCAGCTGGAGACGCAGGGGCCGGAGCACTGCGCCGAGGTGGCCGGCGGGCTGCGGTCGGCGGGGTACACCGTCCTCGACTGACCCTCGCCCGGCGGGTCGGTCCCTGTTCGCGCCGAGCGTCACCGGCCGACCGGAAACGCGCGGTCCGCGGCCTGAACCCGGCTCGGCATATCGCGATACATCGCGATGCTCTAGGGTGGCGGCCCGGGCCCGTCGGGGTGAGCCTGAAAGGCAGCGGAGCCCGCGCGTGCGGTCGGAACCCCGGCTCGCCCGCCGTCCACCCGGGGCTCGAACCGCCCCGGCCGGGGCGGATCGGCGGTGTCGGCGACCCGCGCCGGCCGTGCCGGCCGACCATCTGGAGGTTCTCCCGGCCGGTCAGGTACTCGTCCACGGCCGCGAAC
>NZ_JAAVJC010000163.1 GCF_012033785.1 Streptomyces bohaiensis | reverse complement strand
CCTCGGCGCCGGGCGGCTGCGGTGCGGGAGCGGCAGGGGCCGCGTCGTCGTCGGCGCTCGCGGCCTGCGGCGTGGTGGCCGGGGTGCCGGCGGGGGCGCCTGCACCGGGCGCCTCCTCGGGCGCAGCGGCCGGGGGACGGGGCGCGGCGGCAGCCGCGTCGTCGGCGGCACCGCTCTCACTGCCTTGCGTCGGCTTCGGTGCGGCAGGGCCGCGCTTGACGAGCCGGTCGGGGGTACCCGCGGTCGGCCGCGCCGTGCCGGCGGCCTCCGCGTCCGTCACCGGGCCGTCGGTCGCCCCGGTCGTCGCAGCGGCGGCCCCCGGCGCCACCCCGTTGCTCTCCGGTTCGGGTCTCTCCGCTCCCGCGGCGCCGCTCTCGTCGGGGGTGGGTGTGGTCACAGCTGTCTCCTCGGGACGACCCGTTCGCGACACCGCCCCCGGCACCAACCGCCGTCCCCGGCGGGGTACCTGTTCGCGCAGCGACCCGGGTACCGGCCCTCGCCGGTGGCCGGAGAATATCCGACCCCACCGACACCGCCGGTCACCAGGGGCGTTGCCCGGTCGGCGCGTGATCTGCCGCCGGTGGCCGCCGCCGGCGGCTCAGGAGGTGAAGGCGGGCCGCTCCGGGTCCAGGTGAGCGATGCCCTCCTGCGGGGAGGACGCCTCCGCGAAGTGCCGCCGGGGAATGCGGCCGGCCAGCGCCGCGAGCCGCCCCGCCCGCACCGCGTCGCGCATCGCCTCCGCCATCACCGCCGGACGCTGCGCCCGGGTCACCGCCGAGGCGAGCATCACCCCGGCGCAGCCCAGCTCCATGGCGAGCGCGACGTCGGAGGCGGTCCCCGCGCCGGCGTCGAGGATGACCGGCACGTCGACCCGCTCGGTGATCAGCCGGAAGTTGTGCGGGTTGCGGATGCCGAGCCCGGAGCCGATCGGGGAGCCGAGCGGCATCACCGCGGCACAGCCGAGCTCCGCCAGCCGCACGGCGACCACCGGGTCGTCACCGCAGTAGGGCAGCACGGTGAACCCGTCGTCCACCAGCTCCTCCGCCGCGTCGAGCGTCGCCACCGGGTCCGGCAGCAGGGTGCGCTCGTCGGCGATGACCTCCAGCTTCACCAGGTCGGTGCCGAGCGCCTCGCGGGCGAGGCGCGCGGTGAGCACCGCCTCCCCGGCGGTGTAGCAGCCCGCGGTGTTCGGCAGCACCGCCACGCCCAGCTCGGAGAGGACGGACAGCACGGTGCCCTGCACCCCCGGGTCGAGCCTTCGCATCGCGACCGTGGTCAGCTCGGTCCCCGAGGCCAGCAGCGCGGCGCGGAGGGCGGCGTGGCTGGTGGCGCCACCGGTGCCCATGATCAGGCGCGAGGTGAAGGTGTGTCCGCCGATGACCAGCGGGTCGTCGGTGGGGGACGTACCGGTCTCGGGCGCGGCACCGCTGCCGGTCGGCTGCGCGTCGTCGGTCGCTGTGTCGGTCATGTCAGCCTCCCTGTACGGCGGTCAGCACCTCGACGCGGTCACCGTCCCGGACCGGCGTCCGGTCCCAGGCGCCGCGCGGTACCACCGCCTCGTTGAGCGCCGCGGCGATCCCCGCGGCCCGCTGCCCGTCGCCGGACGGTGCCGGCGGTCGCCCACCGGTCAGCTCCGCGACCACGGCGGCCAGCGTCGTGCCCTCGGGGACGTCACGGGCGGTGCCGTTCACCGACAGCCGCACCGTGCCGGCCTCCGCCGGTGCCGGTCCGGTCGCGAAGGGGTCGTTCATCGCCGTGCTCCCGTCAGATCGTCCGCCGCGCGCGACTCGGCGCGCGGATGGTCCACCGGCGCGGCGCCGGTGGCGAAGCGCTCGGGGCCGAAGGGCGCCGCGTACGCAGGCAGCGTCCCGGTGGTCAGCGACTGCGCCAGCGCCTCGCCGGTGGCCGGGGCCAGCAGCACGCCGTTGCGGTAGTGCCCGGTGGCCAGATGCAGCCCCGGCACGACCGACGGGCCGAGCAGCGGGGCGTTGTCGGGCGTCCCGGGCCGCAGCCCCGCGCAGGTCTCGGTCAGCGGGAGCTCCGTGAGTCCCGGAACGAGTTCGTGCGCGTCGCGCAGCAGCTCGTACACGCCGCCCGCGGTGACGGTGGTGTCCCAGCCCTGCTCCTCGGAGGTGGCGCCGATCACCAGCTCACCGTCGGCGCGCGGTACCAGGTAGACCGCGCTCCCGCGCACCACCGCCCGGACGGTCCGGGAGAGGAACGGTGCCCGCGAGGCCGGGACCCGCAGCCGCACCACCTGGCCCTTGACGGGCCGCACCGGCGGCCGTGCCGCCTCCGGCAGCCCGGGCAGGTCGCCGCTGCGACTGCCGCAGGCGACGACCGTCGTCCCGGCCGAGACGACGGTCCCGTCGGAGAGTTCCGCCCCCGTCACCCGGTCGGCACGCAGCGTCAACCGCCGCGAGGACGCCCGGTGGATCGCGACCCCGGCGCGGCCGCAGGCCACCAGCAGCGCGTCGGTGACCCGGCGCGGGTCGACCTGATGGTCGCCGTCGACCCGCAGCCCCCCGCGGACACCGGGCGCGAGCATCGGCTCGGCCCGGCGGCACTCCCGGCCGGTCAACCACTGCGAGGTCAGTCCGTTCCGCTGGTGCAGCGTGTGCAGTTCGCGCAGTTGGGCCCGGTCGTCGGAGTCGAGGGCGACAGCCAGCGTGCCGCACGGCCGGTAGCCGGTCCCCGTTCCCGCCGCCTGCGAGAGCTCGCCGGCGAACTGAGACCACGCGCGGGCGGAGCGGAGGTTCAGCTCGAGCAGCGCCTCCTCGCCGTAGTGCAGTTCGGTGACCGCGGCCAGCATCCCGGCCGCGACGCGCGCCGCGCCGCCGCCCGGCTCCGGGTCGGCCACCACCACCGACAGCCCCTGCCCCGCCGCGCGCCAGGCGACGGTCAGCCCGATGATGCCGCCGCCGATCACCAGGACGTCGGTGGTGAGCGCGGTGGCCGCGCCGCCGGAGAGGGCGGGTCCCGCGGCGGACCGGCCGTCCCCGGCATCCGCGTCCGGCGGGCCCGGTGGCGGGGGCGTCGTGCCTGTCGGGCCGGTCGGCCGCTGCTCTGGGCACGCCATGGTGAACTGCTCCTCTCCCTACGCCGGCATGATCCGGGTCAGGTTGTGCGGTCGGAGGCCGCAGCCTCCCTCTCAGCCCGGTGCGCCGGGCTCCCGTGGGACGCGGGCCCGCGCGCCGACCCCCTGCCGGAGGCGGGGTACGGTGCGAACCCGTCTGCCGCCAGCGTAGTACCCGGGGCCCCGCAGCCGGCGGGGCGGCCGCGGCGGCCCGACCGAGAGGCAGGCCCATGGCCGCATCACTCGACGGGCGCGTGCTCGTCCCCGACGCCGACCAGGCCCCGGACCAGGTGGGCACCGGCACCCGGTTCCACTACCGCGAGGCACACGGCCGGATCCACGCCGAGTACGCCGGCGGCGCCGTCGAGCGAGGTGTGCTGCTGGGCACCAGGGACGGCGACCGCCTCGATTTCCGCTACGTGCAGCTGCTGACCGACGGCACCACCGCGTCCGGCCACTGCGTCGGGGAGGTCCGCGAACTGCCGGACGGCCGGCTCGCCGTCGACGAGACCTGGGAGTGGGAGTCGCGGCCCGGCAGCGGCACCTCCCGCGTGGTGGAGCAGCCGCACGGCCGCTGAGCCACGCCCGCCCGGCTCACGGCGTCGGCCCGCCCCCCACGCGACCACCGCCGTCGCCCGGGGCGGCGCCCGGGGGCCGTGAGAGGCTGGCCGCCGTGAACAACGAGCGAGTCGTCATCGTCGGGGCCGGCCTGGCCGGCGTGCACACCGCCTCCCATCTGCGGGACGCCGGCTGGCAGGGGGGCATCGACCTGCTCGGGGCGGAACCCCACCGCCCCTACGACCGGCCGCCGCTCTCCAAGGAACTGCTGACCGGCGAGGTGGCCGATTCCTGGCTGGAGACCGACCTCGACGCCCTCGGTGTCCGGCTCCGGACGGGGGTCGCCGCGACCGGGCTCGACACCGCCGGCCGGCGGCTGGAGACCGACGCCGGACCGGTCGCCTGGGACCACCTGGTGATCGCGACCGGCGCCGCCCCTCGCGCACTTCCGGGCGCCGCGCACGCCCCGGGGGTGCACCTGTTGCGCACCCTCGACGACGCACGGGAGCTGCGCGCCGCGCTGGTGCCCGGCGCACGGCTCGTCGTCGTCGGGGCGGGGTGGATCGGGGCCGAGGTGACCAGCACGGCGCGCGCCGCCGGCTGCGAGGTCGTCGTGGTCGAGGCCGCCGGTGCCCCGCTGCCCGGCGTGCTGCCGGCCGAGGCCGCGGAACCGATGCGTCGCTGGTACCGGGAGTCCGGTGCGCGGCTGCTCACCGGCACCCCGGTGACCGAGGTGCGCTCCGACGGCGTGCGGCTCGCCGACGGCGGCCACGAGCCCGCCGACGCCGTTCTGGTGGCCGTCGGTTCGCGCCCGGACACGGGCTGGCTCACCGGGACCGGCGTCCCGCTCGGGGCGGACGGCTCGGTCCTCGCGGACGACCGGCTGCGGGCAGGTCCGCCCGGGGTGTACGCGGTCGGTGACTGTGCCTCGTTCCCCTCCGCCCGGTACGGGCGCCGGCTGCTGGTCCAGCACTGGGACAACGCGCTGCACGGCCCCGCCACGGTGGCCGCGGCGATCACCGGGGGCGACCCCGCGCCGTACGACCCGGTCCCCACGTTCTGGTCGCGGCAGTTCGGGCGGATGGTGCAGTCGGCCGGGCTGCACTCGCCCACCGACCGGCTGCTGCACCGCGGCTCGCCGGCGGGCGAGGACGGGTGGACGGTGTGCTGGACCGCACCGGACGGCACGCTGACGGCGGTGCTGACCGTCGACCGGCCGCGCGACCTCGCGCAGGGACGGCGGCTGGTGGAGCAGCGCGCGCTGGTGGACCCGGCGGCGGTGGCGGACCCGGCGATCCCCCTCAAGCGCGCCGTGCGCTGACGGAGCGGCCCGGCGGCGGCCCGGCGGCGGCCCGGCGGGGAGCCCTCGCCGTCGGCTCACCGTGCTCCGGATGCCCCGTGATGCGGGGGTTCTGGGTGACGCTGTCGCCGGGGGATGGCACGCTTGTGGGTGTGACCGAGATTGATCCGAAGATTGACGCACTCGTCCCCGCATGGCTCACCCTGCCCGACATCGCCGAACGGCTCGACCTGGAGGTGACGCGGGTCCGGCAGTGGGTGAAGGACGGCCAGCTGATCGCGATCCGCCGCGGTGAGAACCGGGCCCTGCACGTCCCCGCCGACTTCATCGGCGAGGACCGCATCGTGAAGGGGCTCTCCGGCACCCTCACGCTGCTCCGCGACGACGGCTTCTCCGACGAGGAGATGATCGAGTGGCTGTTCACCCCCGATGACACCCTCCCCGGTACGCCTGCGCAGGCGCTCAACGAGAACCGCGGCACCGAGGTGAAGCGGCGGGCACAGGCCCTCGCGGTCTGACCCGTCCGACCGGGAGCCGGTGCGGCACGGCGGCAGGACCGCCGTGCCGCACCGGCTCCGGCCACCGGCCACCGGCCACCGGCCACCGCCCCGGCCCGCCCGGCACCCGACCCGAGGAACCCATGGCCACCCGAGAGGCACCCGTGTCCGTCGCCGACGCCCGGCTCTACCTGTGCACCGACGCCCGCCGGGAGCGCGGCGACCTCCCCTCGTTCCTCGACGCCGTCCTCGGCGCCGGGGTGGACATCGTGCAACTGCGCGACAAGGGGATGGAGGCAGCCGAGGAACTCGCGACCCTGGAGGTCATGGCCGACGCCTGCCGCCGCCACGGCGCACTGCTCGCCGTCAACGACCGGGCGGACGTGGCCCACGCCGCCGGCGCGCCGGTGCTCCACCTCGGCCAGGGTGACCTCCCGGTCCCCGCGGCGCGCGCGATCGTCGGCGGCGACGTCCTCATCGGCCGCTCCACCCACACGGAGGCGGAGGTGGACGCGGCACTCGCCGACCCGGAGACCGGCTACTTCTGCACCGGGCCCTGCTGGCCCACCCCCACCAAACCCGGCCGCCCCGCGCCCGGCCTGCCACTGGTGAGCTACGCGGCGGCCCGCGCGGGCGACGTCCCCTGGTTCGCCATCGGCGGTATCGACGCCGGGAACATCGACGCCGTCCTCGACGCCGGCGCCCGCCGCGTGGTGGTGGTGCGCGCCCTCACCGAGGCGTCCGACCCGGCTGCCGCCACCACCGAGCTGGTCCGCGCGCTGGCGCGACGTCCACTCCACGGACGGTGATCGCCATCGGGCGGCGCCGCTGGCTACCGTGGCGGCATGGCCCTGGGAATCCCGTCCGTCCGACATGATCACGCGCGAACCGTCCGCGAGTTGCTGGCGGCCGGTGAGCGCTCCTACTCCTTCGAGTTCAACGCCCCGCGCACCGAGAAGGGTGAGCGGGTGCTCTGGGAGGCGATCCGCCGCGTCGAGGCGGTTGCTCCGACGTTCGTGGCGGTGACCTACGGTGCGGGCGGCAGCTCCCGCGAGGGAACGATTCGCGCCACCGAGCGCATCACCACCGAGACCACGCTGACCCCCGTCGCGCACCTCACCGCCGTCGAGCACTCCGTGGCGGAGCTGCGCAACATCATCGGGCGCTACGCCGACGCGGGCATCCGCAACATGCTGGCGCTGCGCGGCGACCCCCCGGGCGACCCGATGGGGGAGTGGGTGCGGCACCCCGAAGGAGTCGGCTACGCTGCCGAACTGGTCGAGCTGATCAAGGAGTCGGGGGACTTCTGCGTCGGCGTGGCCGCGTTCCCCGAGATGCACCCCCGGTCCGCCGACTGGGACACCGACATCCGACACTTCGTCAACAAGTGCCGGGCCGGCGCCGATTACGCCATCACGCAGATGTTCTTCGACGCCGACGACTACCTCCGGTTGCGGGACCGGGTCGCCGCCGCCGGCTGCGACACCCCGATCATTCCGGAGATCATGCCGGTGACCAGCGTGCGGCAGATCGAACGCTTCTCACAGCTGAGCAACGCCACGTTCCCGGCGGATCTGGCGGACCGCGTACACGCGGTCCGCGACGACCCGGGCGCTGTACGCTCGGTGGGAATCGAGCACGCGACGCGGCTGTGCGAGCGGTTGATGGACGAGGACATTCCCGGTCTGCACTTCATCACCCTCAACCGGTCCACGGCCACGCTGGACATCTACCGCAATCTGGGCCTGCACCGGCGCCCCGGCACCACGGGGGACGGTGGCCCCGCGCACTGACGAGAGGACGGCAGATGGGCTGGACAGTCCTCTATCTCGCCTTCGGACTGGTGGCCCTGTGGCTCCTCGGGGAGGTGCTCCTCCAGTACAAGGCGCGGCTGCGCTGGCGGGTGCTGGCCTTCTGCGGATTCCTCGGCGTGGTCTTCGGCGTGATCATCCACAACGTGCCGGTGATCGCCCTCGGCGCGCTGGCGTTCGCGACCGGCCAGACGCTGGTCACCCTCTCGTTCCGCAACGGCTTCTCCACGGGCTGGTCGATCGGCGGGAAGCCCGGCAGCAGCCGACGGCGGCGCGGCATGGAGCCGATGGCCCCGGTGCCCGATGAGGCGGGAGGCCACGGCCCGCCGCCCGGCGGCCACGGCGGGCCGCACGACACCTGGGGCGAGGACGGGCCCGGCAGCACCGTGGGCGCGGGCGCCCGGGACGTCGCCCACCGCGACACCGAGCCCGGCACGGCACGCTCCGCCGACCGGGACGACCACGCCACGGGGTACGGGCAGGACGGGCCGCAGGACGGGTACGGTGCCGGGTACGGCGAGGACGGCCACGCCCGGGGCGGGTACGACAACGACGGCGGCTACGGCAACGACGGCGACGGCCGGTACGGGAACGACGGCGGCTACCGCGACGACGCCCGCTACGGCAACGACGGCGGTTACGGCAACGACGGTTACGGCAATGACGGCCGCTACGGCAGCGGCGGCGACGGCGGTGGTTACGCCGAGACCGCCGCGTTCCCCGCGCAGGGCGGCGGCCACCCCGGGTACGACGACCGCGGCGGCTACCGGGACGCCGGCTCCGACACCGGGTCCGGTTACGGCGGGTACTCCGACAACGGCGGGTACTCCGACAACGGCGGCTACGGCGACAGCGGTTACGCCAACAGCAACGCGGACGGCAGCGGGTACGAGCGCTACGGGAACCCCGGTTCCGAGGCGCACGCGGGCGGCCACCCGCAGCACGCCCAACCCGGCGGCTACGGCTACCCCCCGGGGCACGCCGAGGGCGGCTACCCCGACCCCACCACCCAGGGCTACGGCACCCAGTACCCGCCGCCCGGCGCCCCCGGCGGGCAGGGCCCCTGGCCCCCTCCCGGGCCCTACTACCAGGAGACCCCGCCGGGCGGGGTCTGGGTCCCGCAGCAGCGGGACACCGTCATGCCGGACGAGTACCAGCAGGCGTACGACCCCAACTCCCCCCACCAGCAGGGGCATCCCCACGACCAGCAGCGCTACTGACGGCGGCGGCCCCGCGGGGCCGCCGCTCGGGGCCGTGCCCGCCGCGGCTCAGTAGGAGCCCTGCCACCGCGGGCCCTCGACGATCAGCCCCGCGGCGAGCGCCCCGGACATCCCGGCGTGGATCAGACCGCCGCCCGGATGCGCCTGGCCGCCGACCCGGTAGGCGCCCGGGAGCCGGCCGGCCGTCGCGGGAGCCAGCAGGGCGCCCCCGGCGCCCGCGAGCACCGGCGGTGCCACCACGCCGCCGGGCACACCGGTCGTGCGCTCCAGATCGGCGGGGGTGAGCACCACCCGCCACAGCACGCGGTCCCGCAACGTCGGGTCGGCGGCCGCCGCCCGGTCCACCACCCGGTCGGCGTACGCCTCGGCGGCGCCGGGGGCGTCCCAGTCGACGCGGTCGCCCTTCCCGTCCGGGTGCGCGGCCGGCGCACCGGTGCGGTGCGGCGCCACCTCCGTGGTGAGGACCGCGGTGGCGTGCGCCGGGTCGGGGACGGCGGCCGGGTCGTCCGGGCGGTCGAGCGTCACCGCCGGCCCGGGCACCGCTGCGGCTCCCGGTGGTGGGTGGACCACGGTGCGGTGCGGGGTGCCGGCCGGGTGGGGGCCGCGGAGCGCCAGCAGCACCACGAGCCGCCCAGCCGTGCCGCGCGGCTGCCCGGAACCGGGCCAGGCCCCGCCCCACACCACGGTCTCCGCGGCCAGGCGCCGGCCGTCGGCCAGCTCCACCCCGGCCGCGCGGCCGTCGCGCTCCAGGACGCGGACCGCCTCCGCCCCCAGCTCGAACACCACCCGCCGCTCCTCGCAACGCCGCCGCACGGCCGCGATCAGCGCCCGCATCCCGCCGACCGGGTACCAGGTCCCGAAGGTCTCCTCCACGTACGCGAGGACCGCCGCCGACGCCGGCGCGGTGCCCGGGTCCAGGCCGTGGCGGCGCACCACCGACGCGAGCAGCGCCTCGGTGGCGGGGTGCCGCAGTTCGTCCCGTGCCATGGCGGCCAGGGTCCGCGCCCGGCGCCGCAGCAGGCCGCTCCGGCGCAGCGGGTAGGGGTCCTCGTACGCCGCCTGTCGGGCGGCCGCCGTCAGCGGCTCCTCGAGCAGGGGGCGGCGGGTGGCCTCCCATGTTCCGCGCGCCCGCCCGAGGACGCCGTGCCACCGTTCCCCCGCCTCGCTGCCGAGCGCCTCGTCCAGCGTCCGTCGCACTCCCGCGCGGGAGAAGCCGGGCAGTCGCAGCGCGGTGCCGTCGGCGAACCAGTGCTCGACCGCGGGGTCGACCCGGCGCAGTTCGACGCACTCCTCCAGCGCGGCCCGTCCCGTCTTGAGGAACAGGTCACGCCAGACCGCCGGGAAGTGCAGCAGCCCCGGACCGGTGTCGAAGACGAAGCCGTCCCTCCGGTACGCGCCGACGGCCCCGCCCACCGACTCCGAGCGCTCGACCACCGTCACCCGGTGGCCGGCCGTCGCCAGTCGTGCCGCCGCCGCCAGGGCGCCCGCACCGGCGCCGACCACCACGATCCCTGCCATGGACGGCACCCTACTGCCGGGGTCACGGCGGTCGACGCGCCGGTCCGGCCGCCGGTCGGCGCGGGTACCCAGCGGCGCCCGGAGCCGGTCTGAGTACCCGACTGAGTAGGAGCGCTCATGGGCGCCGCCCGGCGCGGCGGCACAGTGGTGGTCACGGGCCGGGGCCACCGGACCGCCGGCACGGGGCGGCGGGCGGGGCCGCGGTCGGCCCGGCGGCTGCGGCCGCTGGGCGTGCGGGCAGGTCGCGACACGGGCCGGGGGGCCGGCGACCGGGACACGCAGCGGGACGCCGGGTCGGGCCGGACGCTCCGTCGCCGCTCCCGGCGGGAACGGCGCGCCGACAGCAGGGACGCGGTGCGAGCCGCCGCCGAGGCGGAGACAAGAGGCGACAGCCCCGGCAGCGCCGACAGCGCAGCGCCACCGGCCGCCGGTGCACCCCGCCCCCCGCGTCGCACCCGCCGGGCGCTCCGCCGCTCGGGCACCCCCGGGTCGGCGGCCGACGCCCCGGCCGAACCGTCACTGAACCTGCGACAGACACCGGAGGATGCGGAGGGCACGGCGCGGCGGCGCGGCGGCCGGCTGCTGCGCGGCGTGCGCCGCGGCCAGGACGCCCGCCGTCCCGGCGCGGCCCCGGACCCCGCCCGGGAACGTGGCACCGCGGGAGATTCACCGGGGAGCGCCGCCGCCGTCCCGGCGGTCGACCGCGCGCCGGACGGCTCCCCGGCGAGCTCTTCGACAGCGCCCTCGGCGGTCGCGACCCCGGAGCCGAAGCGGAAGCGCCGTGCCCCGTTCGCCGCCGCGTCGCGCCCCTTCGGGCGACGCGGCGGCGAACGGAGCGCCGGTGACGCGCAGGACGGGAACGGGGACGCGTCGCGCCCTGTCTCCGACCGGCCGGCCGCGCAGCCGACCGCGCCGGACGGC
>NZ_JAAVJC010000162.1 GCF_012033785.1 Streptomyces bohaiensis | reverse complement strand
GTCGGTGGCGGCGCCGTGCTGCAGCACGGTCTCGGCGGCCTGCCACGCGGCGTGGACGGCGCGCGCCTCGGTCAGTTCGCGGCGCAGCCCGGCGGCCGACCGCTCCGCGGCGGCGAGGGCCAGCGAGGCGTGGCGGTAGGCGAGTTCCGCGGTGGTGCGGGCGGCCCCCTCCCGGGCGCGGGAGGCGGCGGTGACCGTCTCGGCGGCCTGTTGGACCCGGGTGGCAAGTGCCTGGGCGCGGTCGCGTTCGGCCGCGCCGCGGGCGGACATCCGGCCGGCGAGCGCGCGGGTGCGGGTCTCCGCGCCGGCGTGGACGGCGCGGGCCCGCCCCCGGAGGTCGGCGGCCTCCGCGATGCGGTGGAGCAGCTCCAGCGAACCCGCGGTGAAGTCGCGTTCGGCGGTGAGCTCGGCGCGGCGACCGAGCTTGTGGGAGAAGCCGTGGACGAGGTCGGCGAGCCCGTCGGTGTCGCGGGTGTCGGTGACGGCACGGAGCAGCAGGTCGGTGAAGTCCGCGTCGTTCTTGACGGCGAAGAGTCCGGCGGCCTCGCCCTCGTCGGCGTTCATCTCGCGCTGGTAGCGGAAGAGTTCGGGGTCCAGCCCGAGCGCCTCCAGGTGCTCCTTCCAGCGCTCGTGGACCTCCTCCCAGACGACGTCGAGGTTGGGGTAGGCCTTCCCGGTCTCGGTGAGGACGTCGCGGAAGCCCTTCATGGTGCGGCGCCGCCCGGAGGCGCCGGAGGCGCCCTCCCGTTCGGGCGCGGTACGCAGCGCGGTGCTCTCCGCCACCGGCAGGGAGTCCAGCGTCATGCCGGGGCCGGGCCGGAAGGAGTACCAGGCCTCGGCGAACTTGCGGGGGTCGTTCGAGACCTGCCGGCCGCGCCACTCGCTGACCTTGCCGACCACCACCGACTCGCCGGTGAGGGTGTGCTGCCATTCCAGCGCGACGTGGCCGCAGTCCTCCGCGAGCAGGAACTTCCGCAGGACCCCCGAGCTGGCGCCGCCGAGCGTGTTGCGGTGGCCGGGCAGCATCACGGAGAAGATCAGCTTCAGCAGAACGGACTTGCCGCCGCCGTTCTCCAGGAAGAGCACCCCCGCGGGGGCGGGGCGGCGGGGCGGCCCGCTCGGCGCCTCCTCGAAGAAGTCGGCCTGCACCGGCGCCGGTTCCGGTACCTCCTCACCGACACCGCGCAGGTCGAGGACGGTGTCGGCGTAGCGGGCGCCGGCGGGTCCGATGGAGTAGAGGCGGACCCGGGACAGCTCGTACATGGCGGGCACTCACAGGAGGTGGGGAGGGGGCGGGGCGGACGGGTTGCTCAGCCGTGGAACGGCAGGCCGGCGCCGTCGGGGAGGTGGTCCTCCCCGGGCGCGGGGGCGAGGGAGGCGCTGCCGTCGGAGACGGGCACCAGGCCCAGCTCCAGGAGTTCGCTCATGGCCGCGCGGCCCGCCATGTCGCGGACCTGGAGCTGGTAGCGGGGGGTGGTGCGGTAGGCGCCCCCCTCGTCGTCACCGGTGCGCTGCAGGAACCCGGACTCGGCGAGGAAGGAGACCGCCTTGGCGATGATGCCGGTGGTGGAGCCGGCGAGCCGCCGGGCGTCCTTGGTGGCGCCGGTGGCGCTGCGCCGGGCGTAGACGCGCCAGGCGGCCTCCAGGCCGGGGGCCCCGCTCTGCGGATCGGTGTTCTCCCCCGCGGCCTCGGCGCGCTCCTCCAGCCGTCGGCACGCCTGGCGCACGAAGGCGTCGACGCCGTTGACGGTGATCCTCCCGAGGTAGCCGTCGTCCGCGAGGTCCTCCGGCCGGGGGAAGGCGAGCGCGGCGACGGCGAGGTGGGCGAGGCCGTGGAGGAAGCGGTCGGTGGAGTCCCCGGCGGCGCGGCGGGCGTAGTCACCCATGCGCACCGCGAAGACGGACTCCTCGTCCGCGGCGACCGCCATGCCCGCGCGGGTGGAGACCTCCAGCACGATGAGCCCCAGCCCGGTGGCGACGGCATCGGTGAGGCGCGCGAAGGGCGGGTCCTCCTGGTAGCGGCGGACGGCGGCGGCGTACTCGGCGTCGCGGACGGGCTGGAGGCGGGGCTGGAGACCGAAGGCGACGAGCCGGGCGGCGTCCGCGGCGTCCGCGGGGGTGACCGCGCCCTGCGGTGCGGGGGCGGGCGCGGTCTCGGCTCCTGGGTCGGTCACGGGCGGGTCGCTCCTCGGGGGTGGTGGCTGCGGTGGATGGCTGCGGTGCGGGCGTGGTGGGGCGTCAGCTGCCGGGGTCGCCGGCGGCGTACTCCAGCAGCGCGGTGCCGACGACCAGGTCGGCGCCGCCGAACTCCGGGTCCCGCAGTTCCTCGCCGTCGTCGACGGCGAACAGCAGGCGGTCGTCGCCCTGGCGGTGCGCGGTGCCGACCGGGGGGCTGGCGGCGTGGACGGCGAGCAGCGCCACCAGGTAGGGCAGGTCGGGATCGTCGCGCCGGGCCCGCGCCAACAGGCCGGAGAGCCGCCGGGGTGCGTCGGGCGGCAGGTCGAGGAGGGCCTTGGCGGCCGCCAACTGCTCCTCGCTGAAGCGGCTGTCGTCCGGGGTGGCGACGAGGTCGGGCTCGGGGAGTTCGGCGCCCAGGTGCTCGCGCGGCGCGGGCGGGCTGAGCAGGAGTTCGGTGAGGTCCCCGAGGCGGACGGCGCCCGGGGCCCGGAACCCGGCGCCGTGCGAGAACCAGGCGTCGGTCACCCGGACGGCGCGCTCCAGCGGTTCGGGGAGCAGCGGCGTCAGCAGCTGGCCGTGGAGGTCGAGGCCGACACGGCCCGAGGGCGGCGCGAACTCCTGGCGGTCCTGCTCGGCCCGGAAGAGCGGACCCGCCTCCAGCAGCCGCGACTGGAGCTGGGTGTGGCGGCGGATGCAGTCCTTGACGATGTCGACCAGCTCCGCGGCACGGAGCTTGTGCTCGGCGGCCCGCGGGCCGGCGGGGTCGGCCTCGTCCCGCGCCCGGCGGATGTTGGTGAGGATCGCGTTCTCGTGCCGGTAGCGGTCGGCGATGTGGTCCAGCGCCTCGGCGATCATGTCCGGGACCGTGCGCAGCCAGTCGACGGAACGCACGTTGCGCCGCGTCGCCTCCAGCGTGCGGCGCAGGGTCTCGGCGTACTGGACGGTGCGGTAGCGCGCCTGCTCGGCGGCGAGCTGGGCGTCCGCCAGCCGGCCGCGGCTGATGAGCACCTCCAGCTTCACCTCGGCCGCGATCTGCGCGCTGGTCACGTCGGTGTCGAGCGCGCCGACCAGGACGTTGACCGCCTCGTCGGTGGTCCGCAGGCAGACGCCGCCGGCGGGGTCGGGAAGCTCCTCGACGAGCTTGAAGTCGTAGTCGCGGCGGACGTAGGCGCCGTCGGAGCCGAAGGTGCCGTAGACGGCCCGGAATCCGCGGTCGACACTGCCGACGTTGATGAGGTTCTCCAGCACCCAGCGGGCGACGCGGCGGTGCTCGGTCGCCGGCCGCTCGGGGGCCTGGGCCGCGACGCGGGGGACGAGCCGGGCGACCACGTCGTCGTGGTCGGCTCCGGTGTCGAAGTCCATGGCGAGGGTGACGAGGTCGATCGCGGCGAGCGCGACCTCGGCCATGGCGTAACCGGAGTACTCGCCCGCCAGGTTGGCCTTGCGGACGTCGAGGTCGTGCAGCGGGGCGGTGCAGGCCAGCGCGCGCAGCCGCCGGGCCAGACCCTCGTCGGCGGCCGGTCCGGGAGCGGGTCGGCCGGCGGGCGGTGCGGGGGCTGCGCCGGCCGCGGACCGCGGGGCGGGCACCGGATGCGTCGTCACGGGCACAGCGTAGGCGGTCGGACCGACAACGGTTGGTTCGGGTGGCCCTGTCGCCTCGGCGGCTTCCGTCCCACCGCGGGCGGTTGGTCCGCATCGCGGTGCGGCGTGGCGCGGCACGGCACGGCATCACCGCAGCTTACGTCACCGCGCGGGCCCTGCCGGACCA
The DNA here is from genome assembly GCF_012033785.1 of Streptomyces bohaiensis. Taxonomy (GTDB): domain Bacteria; phylum Actinomycetota; class Actinomycetes; order Streptomycetales; family Streptomycetaceae; genus Streptomyces; species Streptomyces bohaiensis. Next base: position 6,999 of record NZ_JAAVJC010000162.1, on the reverse strand, counting down.
CCGCAGCAGGGGCGACCGGGGTGCCCGTCCCTGGTCAGCGGGACGGCAGCCCGGCGGAGCGGGGCGGCCGGGCGAGCAGCAGCGCGATGTCGTCCCGCGCGGCGGGGTCGAGCGCGTCCAGTATCCGGTCGCAGGTCTCCTCCAGCGGGCGGGGGCGGCCGTCCAGCAGGCGCAGCAGGCGGTCGAGGCCGGTGTCCAGGGGAGCATGGCGCGACTCGACCAGGCCGTCGGTGAAGAGGGCGAGGGTGGCGTCGCCGGGCAGGTCGCAGTGGAGCGCGGCGAAGCCGCCGGCCCCGACTCCGAGCGGGGCGGCGACCGGGGTGTCGAGGAAGGCCGCCCGGCCCGCGGGGCTGACCAGGACCGGCGGGAGGTGTCCGGCGGCCGCGATCTCGCAGCGGCCGCGGGCGGGGTCGTACACCGCGTAGACGCAGGTGGCGATGGAGTCGCCCAGGTACTCGGCGGTGGCGTCGAGGTGGTCCAGCAGATCGGCCGGGGGCAGGTCGAGGCGGGCCAGGGCCCGCGTGGTGGACCGCAGTTGTCCCATGATCGCCGCTGCCTGGACGCCCTTGCCCATGACGTCGCCCACCATGAGACCGATCCGTCCGCCGCGCAGGGGGAGGACGTCGAACCAGTCGCCGCCCACCTCGCGCACGGCCGGGAGGTAGCGGAAGGCCAGGTCCAGGGCGAGGGGGCGGTCCGGTATGCGGGGCAGCAGACCGCGCTGCAGGGCGAGCGCCGCGTTGTGCTCGCGGCTGTAGAGGCGGGCGTTGTCGACGCAGATCGCGGCGCGTCCGGCGAGGTCCACCGCGAGGGCGAGGTCCTGTTCGTCGAACGGTCGGGGGGTGGCTCCGGTGCGGCAGAGGCTGAGCGTGCCCAGGATGTCGCCGCGGGCGACGAGCGGTACGGCGAGGTAGGAGTGGACGCCGGACTCGGCGAGGACGGCGGCGGCGCGTTCGTCGCGCGCGATGCGGCGCAGGGTGCGGGGGCCCACCTGCGGCAGCAGCACCGGACGGGCCTCGGCGACGCACTGGGTGATGGGGCGGTGCGGGCCGTAGGAGACCATGCCGCCGACCCGGTCGGGGGCGCGCTCCGCGCCGCTGTGGTCGCTGCGGGAGGCCACGGCGAGGGCGCGGAAGCGCGCCGAGCCGTCCTCGGCGACGGGCGCCACGACCTCACCGCTGAAGACGGAGTCGAGGACGTCGACGGCGGCCAGGTCCGCCAGCCGGGGGACGATCACGTCGGCCAGTTCCTGGGCGGTGTGCTGCAGGTCCAGGGTGGTGCCGATGCGGCGCCCCGCCTCGGCGATCATCGCCAACCGCTCCCGGGCCGCGGCGACCTCTGCCGCCGCACGGTGGCGCGCGGTGACGTCGACGACGGAGGCCGCGGCGCCGAGCGTCCCGCCCTCGTCGTCCCGCACCCGGTGGAAGGAGGCCGACCAGACGTGCTCGGTGCCGGGGTCCGACGGGGTGGTGCCGGTGATCTGCCGGTCGGAGACGGGAGCGCCGTCGGAGAGCACCCGACGCAGGGCCTCGGCGACCTCGGGGGTGTCCACGCCCGCTCCGGCCGCGCCGAGCTCCCGGCCGAGGAGAGCGGCGCGGTCGGTGCCGTTGATCCGGGCCAGGGCGGGGTTGGCCAGCAGCCACCGGAGGTCCGGGCCGACCATGCCCAGACCGACCGGCGACTGGTCCACGAGGCCGGCGGCGAGCGCGGGCTCGGCGGCGGCATCCCGCGGGGCGGTGGCCGCCCGCACCAGCACCGTGGTGGCGCCGTCGGCACCGGTCAGCAGTCGCCTGCCGAGGACCAGCGGGAGGGCGGTGCCGTCGCCCCGCGTCGCGGGGAGCACCGTTGCGTCCTCGGACCCGGTCCCCCGGAACCAGCGGTCGGCCCGCTCCCGGTGGGAGGGGTCGACCAGGTCGGCCGCCGGCGCGCCCAGCACCGCCGCCGCGGGCCGGTCGAGGAGAGCGGCGGCCTCGCCGCTCCATCCCCGCACCGCCCCCGAGAGGTCGGTCACGAAGTACGCGGCCACGGCGCCGCCCGCCGGCGGCTCCCCGGGCCGGGGTGTCCCGTCCGTGTCGTCGTGCGCGGGGTCGTTCCACCCGTGCTCGCCCTCACCGGCCACGCCGTCCGCCTCTCGCCGCGCCGTTCCCACCGCTGCCGGGAGCCATTCAACGACAGCCGCGCCGGGCGCGCGCGGCGGGCCCCGGTGGGGCGCACGCCCGGGACACCGTGGCGCTCCCGGTGCTGCCGGGACGGCTGGGGATGCGGCATCCGGGTGAATGGGGGTCAATGGTGACGGGCGCTGCGAACGTCCGCCGCGGGCGGGTCCGCTCCGTCCCGCGAGTGCGAGGAGGTCGCTGCATGAGTGTGGAGAAGCACCTGCTGAAGGCGTTGGCCCCGGAGCAGCGGGATCGGCTGCTGTCCGTCGGGCGGGAGGCGGCGTTCCCGCAGGGTACGCGGATCTTCGAGGAGCGGGAGAGGGCGGACCGGTTCTGGGTGATCCGCTCGGGCTCGGTCACCCTGGACCTGCGGCTGGGCGAGGGGCCGCGGCCCATGGAGGTCGCGACGCTGCGCATGGGCGACATGCTGGGCTGGTCCTGGTTGTTCCCGCCCTACGCGTGGGATTTCGGCGCCGAGGCGCTGAGCCCGGTGCGGACCGTGGAGTTCGACGGCCGCCGGGTGCAGCGAATGTGCGACGAGGACCCGGTCTTCGGGTACGCGCTGCTGCGGGTGGTGGCCGAGATCCTGGCGCACCGGGTGCACAGTGCCCGCTCCCGGCTGCTGGACCGCTACGCGCCGTACGCGGCCGGGTGGTGAGGGAACCGGCCCCGGCACCGCCGGGCACCGGGTCCCGCCCGGTGCCCGGCGGGCGTCACCGCGCCTCGCCGTACCCGCCGCCGCCGGGGGTGTGCAGCAGCAGCTGCTCGCCGGCGGCCAGCCGGGCGGTGTCCGAGCCGGCGAGCCGCTCGGCGGCGCCGTCGGCCCGGATGACCGTGTTCTCCCCGAGCGCCCCGGGGGCGCCGCCCGCCATCCCGTAGGGCGGTACCCGGCGGTGCCCGCTGAGGAGGGTGACCGTCACGGGTTCCAGGAACCGCAGCCGCCGCACCACGCCGTCACCGCCGGGCCAGCGGCCCGCGCCGCCGCTGCCGGTGCGCACCGAGAACTCCTCGACGCGCACCGGGTAGCGCCACTCCAGGACCTCGGGGTCGGTGAGCCGTGAGTTGGTCATGTGGGTCTGGACGGCCGCGGTGCCGGCGAAGCCGTCGCCGGCGCCGGAGCCGCTGGCCACGGTCTCGTAGTACTGGAAGCCGTCGTTGCCGAACGTGACGTTGTTCATGGTGCCCGAGCCCTCGGCCTGGACACGGAGGGCCGCGTACAGTGCGCCGGTCACCGCCTGCGAGGTCTCCACGTTCCCCGCGACCGTCGCGGCCGGGTGGCGCGGCGCCAGCATGCTGCCCTCGGGGATGCGGATCTCCAGCGGGGTGAGGCAGCCGCTGTTGAGCGGGATGTCGTCGCCGACGAGGGTCCGGAAGACGTAGAGCACGGCGGCGGTCACCACCGAACTGGGCGCGTTGGTGTTTCCCGGCTGCTGCTCCGAGGTCCCCGCGAAGTCGATCACCACGCTGCGGCGCTCCCGGTCGGCGGTGACGGAGACCGCGATGACGGCGCCCGCGTCGGTCTCGTAGCGCACGGCGCCGTCGCGGATCCCGGGAACCACGGCACGGACCGACTCCTCGGCGTTGGCCCGGATGTGGGCCATGTACGCCTGGACCACGTCCAGGCCGAACTGCTCGGTCATGTGGCGCAGTTCGGCGATGCCCTTCTCGTTGGCCGCGATCTGGGCGCGCAGGTCGGCGAGGTTGGCGTCGGGGTCACGGGAGGGGTGGGTGCCGCCGGTCAGCAGTGCGCGGGTCTCCGCCTCCCGCAGCCGCCCGTCGCGCACCAGCAGCCAGTTGTCCATCAGCACCCCCTCCTCCTCGACGGTGCGGCTGAACGCCGGCATCGAGCCGGGGGTGATGCCGCCGATCTCGGCGTGGTGTCCGCGGGAGGCGACCAGGAAGAGCAGCTCGGGTGCGGCGGCGCCGTCGACCGGCCCGGTGGCGAAGACGGGGGTGACGACGGTGACGTCGGGCAGGTGGGTGCCGCCGTGGTACGGGTCGTTGACGGCGTACACGTCCCCCGGGCGCAGGGTGCCGGTGTTGCGGCGGAGCACCTCCTTGATGGACTCCCCCATCGACCCCAGGTGGACCGGGATGTGGGGGGCGTTGGCGATCAGGTTGCCCTCGGCGTCGAAGAGGGCGCAGGAGAAGTCCAGGCGCTCCTTGATGTTCACCGAGTGCGCGGTGTTCTCCAGTGCCAGCCCCATCTGCTCGGCGATCGCCATGAAGAGGTTGTTGAACACCTCCAGTCGCACCGGGTCCACCTCGGTGCCCACGGCAGTGGCGCGCGGCCGCGGCGCCACGCGGTCCAGCACCAGGTGGCCGCGGTCGGTGACCCCGGCGCGCCAGCCGGTGTCGACGACGGTGGTGGCGTCGTCCTCGGCGAGGATGGCCGGGCCTTCGACGGTGTCCCCGGCGCGCAGCTCGCCCCGGCGGTACAGCGGTGCCTCGCGCCAGGCACCGTCGGCGTACAGCTCGACGCGGGCGACCGGTACGGGGGCACCGCCGGTGGCGGTCGGGAGGGCGGGGGCGGAGGGCGGCCCGGGCGGGCCGACCGCCTCGGTCGCCACGGTCGCCGCGACCAGTTCCTTCTCCGCGGTGAAGCCGTACCGGGCCTGGTGGGCGCGTGCGAAGGCGTCGGCCATCGCCTCGGGGGTGTCCAGCGGCACCGGGATCGCGGCGTCGGTGCCCGCGTAGCGCAGGTGCAGGGTGTGGTGGACCCGGACGCCGTCGGCGGGCACCCCGTCGGCCGCCAGTTGCGCGCGCGCCGCCTCGGCGAGTTCCGCTGCGACCCGGTCGACCTCGGCCGCGGTGGCCGCGTCGAGCGGGCGCTCGACCGACCGCTCCCCCAGCGCGGTGGCGTCGGCGACGCCGATGCCGTAGGCGGAGAGCACCCCGGCCAGCGGCGGCACCACCACGGTGTCGATGCCGAGCGCGTCCGCGACCGCGCACGCGTGCTGACCGCCCGCCCCGCCGAAGGCCGCGAGCGCGTACCGGGTCACGTCGTGGCCGCGCTCCACGGAGATCTTCTTGACGGCGCTCGCCATGTTGAGGACCGCGATCTCCAGGTAGCCCGCCGCCACCTCCTCCGGCCCTCGGGAGTCGCCGGTCGTCCGGGCGATCTCCGCCGCCAGCGCGGCGAACCGCTCGCGGACCGCCGCGGCGTCCAGCGGCTGGTCCCCGTCGGGGCCGAAGACGTGCGGGAAGTGGTCGGGTTGCACCCGGCCGAGCATCACGTTGGCGTCGGTGACGGTGAGCGGGCCGCCGCGGCGGTAGGCGGCGGGGCCGGGGTCGGCGCCGGCGGATTCGGGCCCCACACGGTAGCGGGCACCGTCGAAGTGGAGGATCGAGCCGCCGCCGGCCGCGACGGTGTGGATGTCCATCATCGGGGCCCGCATCCGGACCCCGGCGACCTGGGCGCCCAGCACCCGTTCCAGTTCGCCCGCGTAGTGCGAGACGTCGGTGGAGGTGCCGCCCATGTCGAAGCCGATGACCCGGTCGTACCCGGCCTCCGCGCAGCTGCGGGCCATGCCGACGACCCCGCCGGCCGGCCCGGAGAGCACCGCGTCCTTGCCCCGGAAGGCTGCGGCGCGACGCAGCCCGCCGTTGGACTGCATGAACATCAGCCGCACACCCGCCAGTTCGGCGGCCACCTGCTCGACGTAGCGGCGGAGCACCGGCGAGAGGTAGGCATCCACGACGGTGGTGTCCCCGCGCGGCACCAGCTTGATGAGCGGGCTCACCTCGTGGGAGGCGGAGACCTGGGTGAAGCCGACGCCCTCGGCGATACGCGCCACACGGCGCTCGTGGTCGGGGTGGCGGTAACCGTGGACCAGCACCACGGCGGCGCTGCGGTATCCGGCGGCGTGCGCCTCGCGCAGCGCGCGCTCGGCCGCCGCCTCGTCGAGCGGCAGCACGGTACGGCCGTCGGCGGCGACCCGCTCGGGCAGCTCGATCACCCGGTCGTACAGCGCCTCGGGGAGGAGGATGCGGCGGTCGAAGAGCCGGGGCCGGTTCTGGTAGGCGATGCGCAGCGCGTCGCGGAACCCGGCGGTGGTCACCAGCACCGTGGGTTCGCCGCGCCGTTCCAGCAGCGCGTTGGTCGCGACGGTGGTGCCCATCTTGACGAGGGCGACGCGGTCGGCCGGGAACGGCTTCTCCGGTGCGGCCCCGAGCATGCGGCGGATGCCGGCGACGGCAGCGTCGCGGTACCGGTCGGGCGCGTGGGAGAGCAACTTGGCGGTCTCCAGCCGCCCGTCGGGGCGCCGGCCCACGACGTCCGTGAAGGTGCCACCCCGGTCGATCCAGAACTCCCAGCGTCCAGTCATGGCGGCCATGGTGCCAAAGGGCGGCGGTGGGCGCCGTGCCCGCCGCACCGGTGGGGTGGCGTGCCCGGCGGCGGTGGGCGCCGCTCCTCAGGCCCCGGCGAGCCGGCCGCGGACCGCCGTCTGCACCCCGTCGCGTTCGGCCGGGTCGGCGGCCAGCCGCCGCAACCGGTCGGCGACGCGGGCGTCGCCGCTGGTGGCGGCGCGGGCGGCGACCTCGCGGGTGTCCTCCTCGCAGTCCCACAGGCACTCCACCGCCAGGCCGGTCGGGAACGACGGGTCGGCGGTCTCCAGGGCCAGGGCCGCCCGGCCGCGCAGCGCCGAGGAGGCGGTCTCCCGGTAGACGTGGCGGAGCGCCGGCGCGGCGGCGCGCACGCCCAGCCGGCCGACGCCGTCGACCAGGGGCGGCAGGACGTCGCTGTCGGGCCCGCCCAGCTGCACGGCCCGCCGCAGTGCGTCGTGCACGGCGCCGGCGTCGGCGCTGCCGCCGCGGTGGGCGAGCAGGGTGGCGGCCAACT
>NZ_JAAVJC010000161.1 GCF_012033785.1 Streptomyces bohaiensis | reverse complement strand
GCCCCGCCCTGCCCCGCCGCGCGCCGCCGCCGGGCGGCGCGCCGTCACATCCGCTCGGGCGCCTCGATGCCCAGCAGCCCCAGCCCCGAGGCCAGGGTGTCGCGGGTCAGCCGGCACAGCGCCAGCCGGTTGGCGCGGACCTCCGCGGAGTCCGCCCGCAGCACCGGGCAGGACTCGTAGAACCCGGTGTACGCCTTGGCCAGCGTGTAGAGGTACCCCGCCAGTCGGTGCGGCTCCAGGGTGTTCGCCACCGCGTCCAGCGTCGCGCCGAACTCGTCCAGCAGCAGAGCCAGTTCACGCTCGGCCGCCGCCAGCGGCAGCGAGGCGTCGAACGCCGCGGCGCCCGCCTGCTCCGCCTCGGCGCGCCGCAGGATCGACGCGATGCGGGTGTGGGTGTACTGGAGGTAGACGCCGGTCTGCCCGGTGAACGACACCATCTGCGCGACGTCGAAGTTGTAGTTCTTCGCCCGCGAGGTCGACAGCTCGGCGTACTTCACCGCGCCGATGCTCGCCACCCGGGCCACCTCGTCGAGCCGCTCTTCGCTCAGCTCGGCGCCCTTCTCGGCGTCCTTCTCCGCGATCACCTCGCGCGCCCGCGCCAGGGCGTCGTCCAGCAGGTCGGCCAGGCGGACCGTGCCGCCCGCGCGGGTCTTGAACGGCTTGCCGTCGGGGCCGTTGATGGTGCCGTTCTGGACGTGCACCGCCTCGCTGCCCTCGCCCAGCCACCCCGCGCGGCGCGCGGTGCGGAAGACCATGTCGAAGTGCTGCGCCTGCCGGGCGTCCACCACGTACAGCACGCGGGTGGCCTTCAGCTCCTGCACCCGGTAGCGGATCGCGGCCAGGTCGGTCGCGGCGTAGCCGAAGCCACCGTCGCGCTTGCGCACCAGCAGCGGCACCGGCTGGTCGTCCGGGCCCCGGATGTCGTCGTAGAAGACGCCGAGCGCGCCCTCCGACTCCTCCGCGATGCCCTTCTCCTGCAGCTCCGCCACCACGTCGTGCAGCCGCGGGTTGTAGAACGACTCACCGGCGACGTCGTCGCGCGTCAGCAGCACGCCCAGGCGGCTGTACACCTGCTGGAACGCGGCCTCCGACTCGGCGACGATCTCCCGCCACGCGGCCAGGGTCTCCTCGTCACCGGACTGGAGCGCCACCACGCGGCGCTGCGCCCGGGCCTTGAACTCCGGGTCGGCGTCGAAGACCTTCCGCGCGTCCTTGTAGAGCCCGTCGAGCGCCGAGACCGCGCTGCCGGTGGCCTCCGTCGCCCCGTCGATGTCGGCGTCGCGCCAGGTCGCGTCGGGGTGCTCGGTGATGTACTGGATCAGCATCCCGAACTGGGTGCCCCAGTCGCCCACGTGGTTCTGCCGCACCACCTCGGCGCCGAGGTGGCCGAGCACCCGGACCAGCGCGTCCCCGATGAGGGTGGAGCGGAGGTGGCCGACGTGCATCTCCTTGGCGACGTTCGGCGCCGAGTAGTCCACCACCGCGACCTCGGACTCCTGGGTCCGCCGGACGCCCAGCCGGTCGTCGGCGCCGCGGGCGGCGAGCCGCTCCACCAGGGCGGCGTCCGCCAGCCGGATGTTGAGGAAGCCGGGGCCGGAGACGGTGACCTCGGCGAGCCACTCCACCCCGGCCAGCCGCTCCCGCAACTGCTCCGCGAGGTCGCGCGGCTTGACGCCCATGCGCTTGGCGAGGGACAGCGCGACGTTGGACTGGAAGTCCGCGTGGTCGCTGCGTCGGACGAGGGGGTCCTCACCGGCCAGGTCGGCCGGGACGACCGCGCCCATCGCCGCCGAGACGGCGGCCTCCACCTCTGCTGCCAGTGACCGAACCTGCTGACTCATGTCCGCGAACTTCCTCCGTGCGGGAACCGCGCCGCTCGACGCGGAGAACCTGTCGGTGCGGGACCCGGCACCCGGCCCGCCGGGACGCCGCCCGGCCGCCGTCGTACCGCGCGCCCACGGCGTCAAGCATGTCAGGTCGCGGCGCCCCGCCGCGCCACGGTGTGCCGAGGACGTCCCGAGGACGTCCCGAGGACGTCCCGAGGACGTCCCGGGGCGTCCGCCGCACCCGGTCCGCGGACTCGGCCTACGCTCGGGGTATGGACACCCCTCACACCCCCGACGCCGCCCCGGGCGCCCCAGGCGGCGCAGCGGCGCCCGGCCGCGCGGCCGGGCCGATCGAGGTGGTGCTCGCCGACGACCAGGCCCTGGTGCGCGCCGCCTTCGCGATGCTGATCGGCTCCGCACCCGACATGGCGGTGGTGGGGGAGGCGGCGACGGGCCGTGAGGCCGTGGAGGCCGCCCGCCGGGCCAGGCCGTCGCTGGTGGTGATGGACATCCGGATGCCGGAGCTCGACGGCATCGAGGCGACCCGCCGGATCGCGGCGGACCCGGCGCTCTCCGGGGTCCGTGTCCTGGTGCTGACCACCTACGACACCGACGAGCACGTGATGGAAGCGCTGCGGGCCGGCGCGTCCGGTTTCCTGGTGAAGGACACCCGGCCCGCGGAGCTGCTGGAGGGGATCCGGACGGTCGCGGCCGGGGACGCCCTGCTCTCGCCGGGCCCGACGGGGCGGCTCATCGCCCGGCTGCTGAGCGCGCCCGCGGTGCCGTCGCCGGCGACGGGCGCCGGGGCGGGAACCGCGGTGGGCGGCCTGTCGGCGCGGGAGTCCCAGGTGCTGTCCCTGGTGGGCCGCGGGCTGAACAACGCCGAGATCGCCGCCACCCTCCAGTTGTCGCCGCTCACCGCGAAGACCCACGTCAGCCGGGTCATGGGGAAGCTGGGCGCCCGCGACCGCGCCCAGTTGGTGATCGCCGCCTACGAGTCGGGACTGGTGCGCGCCGGGGAGCAGGGCACGCCCTCCGCCTGAGACGCGACCCGCGCCGTGGCCCCGCCGTCCCGGCGCGGCGGCGGCAGGGTCGGTCACGGGGCGGCGGGGCGGCGTACGGTCAGGCGCCGGTGGTCGAGCCGGGGCGCACGATCATCAGGACCACCACCACCGTCCACAGCAGTGAGAACGCCCCGGTGCTCATGCCCAGCGCACGCAGCGTCCCGGCGGGCACCGGCCCGGTCCCGCCCGACCCGTCGCCGCGGCCGGCCAGCTCCAGCGCCTCCTGCTGTCCGGGGAGCACGCGCGTCACCAGCACTCCGGCGGCGACCGCGGTGAGGGTCAGCGAGGCCAGCACCCAGGCGTCGCCGAGGACCCCCATGGAGACCGCCGTGGCGATGCCGAGGGCGGGGACCGATATGCCCACCCAGGAGTAGACCCGGCTGATGCGGTGCAGGGCGCGGGCCGGACCCAGACCGTCGCCGCCGTCCTCGGCGGCGGTGGCGGCGGCCCGGCGCAGACTCGGCGGGAAGGCGCTCGCCGCGACGGTCACCGGGCCGACGGCCAGCACCGCGGCGAGGACGTGCAGGACGAGCAGCACAGTGGACATGGGTCACCTCTCGGGCGGCGGCCGCAGCGGGCGGGGCGCGCCGCTGGTATTAGTCTGACTAAAACTAGCACCGGTCCCGTCGGCGGCTACCGTGGTGCCGTGGACGAGGCGACCGGATGACCGACGACAGCCGCCCCGCCGTCCCCCCGGACGCCCCCGCGCCGCCCGGGGCCGGCGGCCCGCCGCCCGCCACCTCCCTCACCGCGCTGCTCGCGGTGGTCGGCCGCACCGCCCGCACCGAACTCGACACCGCTCTCGACGCCGACGGCCTCTCGCTGCGGATCGTCGGTGCCCTCGGCCACCTCGCCGCCTCGCCCGACCTCTCGGTCAGCGACCTCGCCCGCCGCGCCGGCGTCTCCGCGCCCAGCATGCTCGCCACCGTCCGGCGGCTGGAGGAACGCGGCCACGTCCAGCGGCTCGGCCCCGCCGGCCGCGGCAACACCGCGCAGCTGCGCGTCACCGACGCGGGCCGGGAGGCGCTCGCGCTGGCCCGCCGCCGCGCCGACGAGCTCGACGGCACCCTCTTCGGCGCCCTGCCGCCCGCCGACCGTGCCGCACTCCTCGCGCTCCTCGGGCGGGCCGCGGCCTCGCTGCTCCGCCGCTGACCGCAGCCGCCCACGGCCGGCCACCGGGCCGCGCCGGCCACAGGCCGACCCACCCGGGCCCCGCCCAGCCCGCCCCCCGCCGCCCGCGGGTGCCGGCGCACCGCCGGCGAGCCGTGCCGGGGGCGCGCCTGGCCACGGCAGGGCGTGCGCCAGAATGGCGGCATGACTCTGTTCCGCGACGACGGCATCGTGCTGCGCACCCAGAAGCTGGGCGAGGCGGACCGGATCATCACCCTCCTCACCCGCGGCCACGGCCGGGTGCGGGCCGTGGCCCGGGGGGTGCGGCGGACCTCCTCGAAGTTCGGCTCCCGGCTGGAGCCGTTCACCCACGTCGACGTGCAGTTCTTCGCCCGGGGCGCCGAGCTGGTCGGGCGCGGGCTGCCGATGTGCACCCAGACCGAGACCATCGCCCCCTACGGCCAGGCGATCGTCACCGACTACGACCGCTACACCGCCGGGACCGTGATGCTGGAGACCGCGGAGCGGTTCACCGACCACGAGGGCGAACCCGGCATCCAGCAGTACCTGCTGCTGGTCGGCGGGCTCCGGGTGCTCGCCTCCGGCGAGCCCGCGCCGGGACTGGTGCTCGACGCCTTCCTGCTGCGGTCGCTCTCCGTGGCGGGGTACGCGCCCAGCTTCTCCGACTGCGCCCGCTGCGGCATGCCGGGGCCGAACCGCTTCTTCTCCGTCGCCGCGGGCGGCACGGTCTGCCCCGACTGCCGGATGCCGGGGAGCGTCGTGCCCTCGCCGGAGGCGCTGGTGCTGCTCGGGGCGCTGCTCACCGGGGACTGGGCGACGGCCGACGCCGCCGAGTCCCGGCACCGGCGGGAGGGCAGCGGCCTGGTCTCCGCCTACCTGCACTGGCACATGGAGCGCGGACTGCGCTCGCTGCGGTACGTCGACCGCAGCGGCGACACCGTCCCCGCCCCCGCCGTCCCGGCCGGTCGGCGTCCCGCGGCGCACCCGCAGCCGGGCTGAGCGCCCCGGGCCCCGCTGCCGCGCGGCGCACTCTGCTGCCGCGCCGCTGTCCCGGGCCGGCGCCTCCTCCCGGCCGCCGCCCCGCGTGGGCCCGCCGCCGGTCGGCTACCCTCGCACCTGCCGGAGCGAGGCGTTCCCCCCCGCCCTCCGGGCTTCAGCCGAACTCCGTCGAGAGAGAGCACTGCCATGGCCCGTCGCGGAATGCTGTCACGGCAGCGTCGCGTGCCCGCCGATTACGCCGCCCCCGACCCGCACCCCTCCGGGGCACGGCCGCCGCAGCTGCCGGCGGAGCTGGTCCCCGGGCACGTCGCGATCGTGATGGACGGCAACGGCCGCTGGGCGAAGGACCGGGGCCTGCCCCGTACCGAGGGCCACAAGATCGGCGAGTCCGTCGTGCTGGACGTGGTCAAGGGCTGCCTGGAGCTGGGGGTGCGCAACCTCTCGCTCTACGCGTTCTCCACCGAGAACTGGAAGCGCTCGCCGGACGAGGTCCGCTTCCTCATGGCGTTCAACCGGGACGTCATCGACCGCCGCACCGAGGAACTCGACGCCATGGGCGTGCGCATCCGGTGGGCGGGGCGGCAGCCGCGGCTGTGGCGGTCGGTCGTCACCAAGCTGCAGGCGGCCGAGGCGCGGACCCGCGACAACGAGGCGATGACGCTGTACATGTGCGTCAACTACGGCGGGCGCGCGGAGATCGCCGACGCCGCCGCCCGGCTGGCCGAGGACGTGCGGGCGGGCCGACTGGACCCGGGCAAGGTCAACGAGAAGACCTTCGCGAAGTACCTCTACCACCCGGACATGCCCGACGTGGACCTGTTCCTGCGCCCCTCGGGGGAGCAGCGGACCTCGAACTACCTGATCTGGCAGAGCGCCTACGCGGAGCTGGTCTACCAGGACATCCTTTGGCCCGACTTCGACCGCCGGAACCTGTGGGACGCCTGCGTCGAGTACGCCTCCCGCGACCGCCGCTTCGGCGGCGCGCTCCCCAACGAGGTCACCGCGCCCGCCCCCGCCGACGGGCGCTGAGGTCGGCGCAGCGCGCCGCGGACGTGCGGCGGGCCCGGGTCGCGACCTCTCGGTCGTGACCCGGGCCCGTGCGTTCCGGTCAGCGCGCGGCGGCGCAGTCGCCGCAGGTACCGAAGACCTCGACGGTGTGCGCGACGTCCACGAAGCCGTGCTCCGCGGCGATCGCGTCCGCCCACTTCTCCACGGCCGGCCCCTCCACCTCGACCGCCTTGCCGCAGGTGCGGCAGACCAGGTGGTGATGGTGGTCGTCGGTGGAGCAGCGCCGGTACACCGACTCGCCGTCCTTGGTCCGCAGCACGTCCACCTCGCCCGCGTCGGCGAGCGACTGCAGGGTGCGGTAGACGGTCGTCAGCCCGACCGAGTCGCCGCGGTGCTTGAGCAGGTCGTGCAGCTCCTGCGCGCTGCGGAACTCGTCCGCCTCCGCCAGTGCCGCCGCCACCGCGGCCCGCTGACGCGTGGACCGCCCACGGACCGGTGGTCCTGCCGTCACCACGATGCCCTCCTCGGAGAATCCTCGGATCTGTTACCCGCACGGCCCCCGCGCGGGGATGCCATTGTGCCAGCACATCACGGGGCGGCGACGACCTCGCTCTCCCGCGCGGCCCCGGCGGCCGCGGCACGGGCCCGGCGGTGGGACAGCGGGGCCGCGGCGGCGGCGATGAGGGCGAACAGGCCCAGCGCGATCAGCACGATCGTCGCGCCGGGCGGGACGTCGGCGTAGTACGAGGTGACCGTGCCGGAGAGCGACACCAGGACCCCGAAGCCGACGGAGAGCCCCAGCGTGGTGGCAAACCCCCTGGTCAGCTGCTGTGCGGCCACGACCGGGATCACCATCAGCGCGCTCACCAGCAGCAGCCCCACCACCCGCATGGCGACGGTGACGGTGGCGGCTGCGGTGACGGCGAGCAGCAGGTTCAGCGCCCGGACCGGCAGCCCCGTGACGCGGGCGAACTCCTCGTCCTGGCAGACGGAGAACAGCTGGCGCCGCAACCCGAACGAGACCAGCAGCACGAACGCCGAGAGGATCATGATCGCGGTGATGTCGCTCGGGGAGACCGTGTTCACCGAGCCGAACAGGTAGGTCGTGAGGTTGGCGGTGGACCCGCCCGGCGCCAGGTTGATGATCATCACGCCGCCGGCCATGCCGCCGTAGAAGAGCATGGCGAGCGCGATGTCGCCGCGGGCCCGGCCGGAGGAGCGCACCAGTTCCATGGCGACCGCGCCGACGACCGACACCAGGACCGCCATCCAGACCGGGTTGGCCGACAGCAGGAAGCCCAGCGCGACACCCGTCAGCGCGACGTGGCCGATGCCGTCGCCCATGAGCGCCTGGCGGCGCTGCACCAGGTAGATGCCGACCGCCGGGGCGGCGATCCCGATCAGCAGCGCGGCCTGCAGCGCGCGCTGCATGAAGGGGTAGTCGAGGACTTCCAGCATGATCCGTCCGTTTCCGCTGCTGTATCCGTGAGCCGGCGCGCCGCTACAGGATGCCGGTCTGGAGGGGCGGCACCACCGAGGGGTCCAGCTCGTCGTGGGGGTGGCAGGCGTGGTCGGCGGGCAGCTCCGAGGAGTGTTCCACGACGCGTTCCACCCGGCCGCCGGAGAGGACCACGGCGCGGTCTATCAGCGGCTCCAGCGGGCCCAGCTCGTGCAGGACCACCAGGACCGCGACGCCGCGTTCCACCTGCTCGCGGAGGGTGTCGGCGAGGATCCGCTGGCTGGCGAGGTCCACCCCCGCCAGCGGCTCGTCCATGATCAGCAGTTCGGGCGCGGTGGTCAGCGCCCGGGCGATGAGCACCCGCTGGTGCTGGCCGCCGGAGAGCGAGTCCACCGGGTCGCCGGCGCGGTCGGCCAGCCCGACCTGGTCCAGCGCGTCCCGGACCGCCGCCCGGTCGGCGCGGCCCAGCGGGCGGAGCCCCCGCCGTGCCAGCCGGCCGGCGGCGACCACCTCCCGCACGGTGGCCGGCACCCCGCCGGCCGCGGTGGACCGCTGCGGGACGTAGCCCAGCCGCTGCCACGCGCGGAACCGGCGGACCGGCGTCCCGAACAGCCGCAGCTCCCCGCCGGTCAGCGGGATCTGGGAGACGGCCGCCCGGACGCTGGTCGACTTGCCGGAGCCGTTGGGGCCCAGCAGCGCGACCACCTCGCCGGGCCCGACCGTCAGGTCGACGCCGCGCAGCACCGGTCGGCCGCCGAGTTCGGCGGTCACCCCGCTGAGGGATATGACGGGCTCCATGGGTACTCCGTGGGGTCGGGGCGGCCTGCGCTGCCGGGGACGTCCTCGGAATTGTCCTACGCCTCGGTGCGCAGTGCCTTCTGCAGGGCCTCCAGGTTGGCGCGCATCACCGCGAAGTAGTCGTCGCCGCGGGACGCGTCGGTGATGCCCTCGACCGGGTCGAGGACGTCGGTCTCCAGGCCGAGGTCCTCGGCGAGGGTCGACGCCATGGCGTCGCTCGCCAGCACCTCGAAGAAGACCGTGGTCACCTCGTCGCGCTCCGCGACGTCGTGCAGTTCGCGCATCCGGGCGCCGCTGGGCTCGGACTCCGGGTCCAGACCGGCGATGGCCTCCTCGCGCAGCCCGTAGCGCTCCGCGAGGTAGCCGAAGGCGGCGTGGGTGGTGATGATCGTGTCGGTCTCGCGGTTGGCGAGCCCCTCCTCGAACTCCTCGTCCAGCGCCCGAAGCTCGTCCGCGAGGTCCGCGGCGTTCTTGCGGTAGTCCTCGGCGTTGTCGGGGTCGGCCTCCGCGAGGGTGTCCGCCACGCCGTCGGCGGCGACGGCGAAGGTCAGCGGGTCCAGCCAGAGGTGCGGGTCGCCGTCGCCGTGGTCGTGGTCGTGGTGGTGCCCGTCGTGGCCGTGGTCGTCCTCGTCGGCGTGGTCGTGGTCGTCGTCGCCGTGGTCGTGGCCGTGGTCGTCCTCGTCGGCGTGGTCGTGGTCGTCGTCGCCGTGGTCGTCCTCGTCGGCGTGGTCGTGGTCCTCGCCGCCCTCCGTCTCCGGGGCGGTGTTGACGAAGGACATGACCTCCGCGACGTGCTCGACGCCGGACTGCTCGATCGCGTCGTCCACCGCCGGCTGGAGCCCGGCGATGTAGAGGACCGCGTCGGACTCGCCGAGCGCACCGATCTGGCGCGGGCTGAGTTCCAGGTCGTGGGGGTCGACGCCCGGGGAGGTGAGCGTGGTGACGTCCACGTGGTCGCCTCCGACGCGCTCCGCGAGGAAGGCCATCGGGTAGAACGAGGCGGTCACCGAGAGGGTGCCGTCCCCGTCGCCGGTTCCGCCACCGCCGTTGTCGTCGGTGCCGCAGGCCCCGAGGGCGAGCACCGAGAGGGCGGCGGAGGTGGCCACGGCCGACCTGGTTATCCGAGGGCGGCGGGAGCTGCGAGCGTTGGTCATGACGACCATTTTCAAGGGTGATGGAAACCGTTGTCAATTGAGTGGGATGTCGCGCGCACCACGCCCCGCCCGGCGGTGGGTCCCCGCTGGCCAAAGCCCGCGTCCCGATTTGGTGATGGGCCATGTCACGCCGGTAATCTGGGGCGACTCCATCGCCGTCCTGAAGAGAGCACCGTGGCCGCCGACAAGATCGACACCATCGTCAGCCTCAGCAAGCGCCGTGGCTTCGTCTACCCGTGCAGTGAGATCTACGGCGGCCAGCGCGCCGCCTGGGACTACGGGCCGCTGGGCGTGGAACTGAAGGAGAACATCAAGCGCCAGTGGTGGCGCTACATGGTCACCTCTCGGGAGGACGTGGTCGGCCTTGACTCGTCGGTGATCCTGGCCTCCGAGGTCTGGGAGGCCTCGGGCCACGTCGCCACCTTCTCCGACCCGCTCACCGAGTGCACCTCCTGCCACAAGCGCTTCCGCGCCGACCACCTGGAGGAGGCGTACGAGGCCAAGCACGGCCGCCTCCCCGAGAACGGCCTGGCCGACGTCAACTGCCCGCACTGCGGCAACAAGGGCGCCTTCACCGAGCCCAAGCAGTTCTCCGGCCTGCTCGCCACGCACCTCGGCCCGACCCAGGACTCCGGCTCGGTCGCCTACCTGCGCCCCGAGACCGCCCAGGGCATCTTCACCAACTTCGCCCAGGTGCAGCAGACCTCGCGCAAGAAGCCGCCGTTCGGCATCGCGCAGATGGGCAAGTCCTTCCGCAACGAGATCACGCCCGGCAACTTCATCTTCCGCACCCGCGAGTTCGAGCAGATGGAGATGGAGTTCTTCGTCAAGCCGGGCGAGGACGAGAAGTGGCAGGAGTACTGGATGGAGCAGCGCTGGAACTGGTACCGCGGCCTGGGGCTCCAGGAGTCCAACATGCGCTGGTACGAGCACCCGGCGGAGAAGCTCTCCCACTACTCCAAGCGCACCGCCGACATCGAGTACCGCTTCCAGTTCGGCGGTAGCGAGTGGGGCGAGCTGGAGGGCGTCGCCAACCGCACCGACTACGACCTGGGCGCCCACGCCAAGGCATCCGGCCAGGACCTGGCCTACTTCGACCAGGAGGCCGGCGAGCGCTGGACCCCCTACGTCATCGAGCCCGCCGCCGGTGTCGGCCGCGCGATGCTGGCCTTCCTCCTCGACGCCTACATCGAGGACGAGGCGCCGAACGCCAAGGGCAAGCTGGAGAAGCGCGTCGTGATGCGCCTCGACCCGCGCCTGGCGCCGGTCAAGGTGGCCGTGCTGCCGCTCTCCCGCAACCCGCAGCTCTCGCCGAAGGCCCGCGGCCTCGCGGCGACGCTGCGCAACAACTGGAACATCGAGTTCGACGACGCCGGCGCCATCGGCCGCCGCTACCGTCGCCAGGACGAGATCGGCACCCCGTTCTGCGTCACCGTCGACTTCGACACCCTCGACGACAACGCGGTGACCGTGCGCGAGCGCGACACCATGAAGCAGGAGCGGGTCTCGCTCGACCAGATCGAGTCCTACCTGGGCAGCCGACTGCTCGGCTGCTGAGCGGCGCGCGGGACCGGCGGCAGCCGGCCCCGCGCC
>NZ_JAAVJC010000160.1 GCF_012033785.1 Streptomyces bohaiensis | reverse complement strand
CCCGGCCCGGGCGCGCCCGGGCCGGACAGACGTCCCCGCACGGCCTCCGCGGCCGGCGGCACCAACGGTGGGAGGCAGGCGGATGGCAGTGCTCTCCGAGCTGGAGAACCGTCACCGGGCGGAGGTCGAGCAGCTGCTCGCCCGTTCGGTCGAGGCCGAGGTACGACGCTCCCAGGGCAGCGCCGACAGCGGCGCCCTGCTGCAACGCGCCCGCAGCTCGCTCGACCACCTGCTCCACCCCGCGGCCGAGGAGTGGGAGCACTACCGCCGCGCCGAGCGCGACAGCGCGCCGCGCCGCCTCCGGGAGCGGTTCGACGCCGCCGCCGTCGGCGGGCTGGTCACCACCACCCTCGCCGCCGCCCTGGCCGCCCTGCTGGCGGTCGCCGCCACCGACACCGCGGCCGACGCCACGCTGATCGCCGCGGTGGTGGCGGCCGCCGCCGTCGGCGGCTTCGTCCTCCAGGCCGTCGTCGCCCACCTCTGGACGGCCGAGTCCCTCGCCGGGAGCCGCAACCAGCCCGGCGGCGTCGAGCAGCTCCGCCTCGCCTGGCTCACCGCCGTCGAGGTCCGCGGCATCCGCCCCTGGCTGGAGCAGCAGCGCGCCCTGGCCGCGCGGAGCCGCGGCGGCGTCCCCACCACCCAGCTGCCGGCTCAGCGCACCACCGGCCGCCGGGCCAACCGCGGCGACGCCGCCCGCACCCGCGCCGTGCTGGGCCGCTCCTTCGACCAACTCCCGGACCGGGGGAAGCCCTTCCTCGGCCGACGCGACCAACTCGCCGACCTCACCCAGTGGGTGAACCGCGACCGCGCCCGTACCGAGACCCGCCCGACGGTCGTCGTGCTCCACGGGCCGCCCGGCTCCGGCCGCACGATGCTCGCCCGCTGGGCCGCCCACGAACTGCGGTCCCTCTTCCGCGGTGCCTGCCTCGCCGACCTCCGCGGCCACAGCGTCGACGAGATCTCCACCCGCGACGCCCTCCTGCACATCATGAGCCGACTGGGCGCCCCGCAGGACCAGCTGCTCTTCCGCGAGGGTCCCGCCCGCGGCGCCGACGGCGAGGCGCAGCTCGGCCGGCTCGTCGAGCGGTACCGCAGCCACCTCACCGGACTCCCCGTCGTGATCATCCTCGACGACGCCACCGACCCGGCGCAGGTCCGTACCCTCCTGCCCGAGCGCTCCAGCTCGCTCGTGCTGGTCACCGCCACCGAACCCCTCGACCTCGCCGACGCCCCCGCCTCCGTCCACCACCTCCCCGTCGGCCCCCTCGACACCCCGGCCGCCGTGGAACTGCTGCGGACCACGCTCCACGAGACCGCCGGCGACATCCCCCTACCGCCCGACGAGGACCCCTCCTGGGCCCGCCTCGCCGAGGTCTGCGCCCACCGCCCGCTGCTGCTGCGCATGGCCGGGCCCGGGCTCGCCACCCGCACCCCCGCCCAGCTCGCCGCCGTCCTCGACACGGCGGACCCCGCCGCGGACCCCTCCGCCCCCGGCGGCACCGACGCCGCGTCCGGGGGCACCGACGCCGGGGGCACCGACGTCGACACCGGCGACACGCTCCTGGGCGACACCGCGGGCAGCGAGGCCGCCCGCGTCCTGAACGCCCGCTACGCCGAGCAGAGCGAGGACGTCCGCCGGCTGCTGCGCCGTCTCGCCCTCGCCGGCCGGGCCAGCCTCGGCCCCCGTGCCGCCGCCGCGCTGCTCGACCGACCCCAGAAGGAGGCCGCCGGCCACCTCCGGGACCTCGCCGAGGCCGGACTGATCCGCACCGTCCGCGGCGACCGGTTCCGCCTCCACGACCTCGTGCGCCGCTTCGCCCGTGCCCGCCTCGCGGCGGAGGAGTCCGCGCCCGAGCGCGCCGCCGCCCAGGAACGCCTCATCCGCAGCTACGCCGAACTCGCCGACACCGTCATCCGGCTCGTCGACGGCAACACCTCCACCCGCGCCGACCTGCTCCCCGCGGCCGCGGGCGGCCACGGCTTCAGCTCCGTCAGCGCCGCGCTCCGCTGGCTCGACGACGAGAGCGACTTCATCACCGCCACCCTCCGCCACGCCGACGAGGGCGTCGACCCCGAGGCGGTCCAGCACCTGCTCGGCGCGCTCGCCGACTACTGCCTGCTGCGCGGCGACCTCTACCGGCTGGGCGAGCTGAACGAACTCGCCCAGTCCGTCAACCAGGGGCTGCTCACCCGCTCCGTCACCTGGCGGACCGGTGTCGCCGAGCGGCAGCTCGGTGAACTCGACAAGGCCCACACCACCCTCTCCCGCGTCGTCAACCTGTACCAGGAGGCCCGCAACCAGGCCGGCGCCGCCCGGGCGCTGCGCGACCTCGGCATCACCCTCCAGCACCAGGGGCATCTCGCCGAGGCCATCGCCAAACTCACCGAGGCCCTCGACCTGCAACCCCGCGACACCCTCCCCGGCGACCGCGCCTGGACCCTCCACGCGCTCGGCGCAGTGGAACGCGAGCGCGGACGGCTGGGGACCGCCGCGGAGCTCCTCGCGGAGTCGCTGGAGCTCCACCGCGCCAGCGGCTCCGTCCACGGCGAGGCGTGGGCCCGCCTCCACCTCGGCCAGACCGCCATGCGGCGCGGTGCCGTGACGGAGGCCGAGACCGAACTGCGCGCCTCCCAGGAGCTCTACGAGCGCTCCCGTGACGTCCGCGGCCAGGCGTGGGCACTCACCCAGCTCGGCACCGTCCGCGTCCTGGCCGGCGACCCCGCCGCCGGCGAGGACCAGCTGCGGGCCGCGCTCGCCCAGCACCGCGAGAACGGCGACACCCGGGGCGAGGCGTGGACCCTGTTCCACCTCGGCCAGGCACAGGAGGACGCCGGCAACCTCACCACCGCCTCGCGGAGCCTGGAGCGGGCCCGCACGATGTTCAACCGGATGCCCGACCGGTACGGAGTCGCCTGCGCGCGGCACCACGAGGCGCGCGTCACCCGCGACCAGCGGGCGGAACGCACCGGGTCGCTCCACAACAGCGGCTTCGCGCGGCAGCTGCTCGCCGCGGCCCGCCGCGACTACGAGCGCGCCGGTGTCCGGCACGGCCAGGGATGGACGGGACTGGAACTCGCGGTGATCGACGCGGGCAACGGGCGCCCGGACCGGGCACTGGAACTGGCCGACGAGGCGCTGGCCCTCTTCAGCGGCGGCTACGGCGAGGACCGGCCGGACGTGCGCGGCGCGGAGTGGGCGCGCTTCCTGCGCGGCACGCTGCTCCCGCTGGCGTCACCCGGCGGCGCGGAGGTCGGTGAGGCCGCCGCCCGCGAGGAGATCGAGGCGCTGCTCCGCGAGGAGGACGGCCCCTGGCGGGACCCGCAGCTCACCCTCGCGGTGCACAGCTACTCGCTGATGCTCGGCCGCGGCCAGGGGCTCGACGACGGCGGTTGGTCGGCGTGGCGGCTCGGCATGGTGCCGCGCCGTGCCGCGGCGGACGTGCTCGGCGTCGGGTGAGCGGACGCGGTCCCCGGCGAGCGGGTGACGGCGGTGCGGGGCACCCCCGTCCGTCAGGAGGACGAGGAGGTGTCCTGCGGCTCCTTGATGTCGATCCGGTTGAGCTGCTTGGTCATCGACCGCAGCAGCATCCACACGGCCAGACCGAGGGCGGCGAACACCACGAAGCCGAGGGCACCCGGCGTCACGGTGAACTCGTCCAGCTCCCGGGCGAGGGGGATC
Organism: Streptomyces bohaiensis; assembly: GCF_012033785.1. Lineage (GTDB taxonomy): Bacteria > Actinomycetota > Actinomycetes > Streptomycetales > Streptomycetaceae > Streptomyces > Streptomyces bohaiensis. Next base: position 7,429 of record NZ_JAAVJC010000160.1, on the reverse strand, counting down.
AGGTCAGTCATGTCAGCCATTGTCCCGGACGCCGGCGAACAGGTCCGACTCGGGGAGGGTGGTCTCCACCACGCTCTTGGCGAGCTCGTACTCCTCGGTCGGCCACACCTCCCGCTGCAGTGCGAGCGGCACGCGGAACCAGCCGCCGTCGGGGTCGATCTGGGTGGCGTGCGCCAGCAGCGCCCGGTCGCGCGTCTCGAAGTGCTCACCGCACGGCACGAACGTCGTCAGCTCGCGCTCCGTGCGGCTGATCTGCTCCCACCGCTCCAGCCACTCGCCGTACGGCGACTCCAGGCCGCGCTCCAGCAGCGCCTCGTGCAGCGCGACCGTGCGCGGCCGGTTGAAGCCCTGGTTGTAGTAGAGCTTCGACGGCTGCCAGGGCTCGCCCGCGTCCGGGTAGCGCTGCGCGTCGCCCGCCGCCTCGAACGCCACCATCGAGATGCGGTGGGTCATGATGTGGTCCGGGTGCGGGTACCCGCCGTTCTCGTCGTAGGTGGTGATCACCTGCGGGCGGAACGAGCGGATCAGCCGCACCAGCGGCTCCGCCGCCTCGTCGACATCCTGCAGTGCGAAGCAGCCCTCGGGCAGCGGCGGCAGCGGGTCGCCCTCCGGCAGGCCCGAGTCCACGAACCCCAACCACTCCTGGCGCACCCCGAGGATCTCCCGGGCGCGGTCCATCTCCCGCGTGCGGACCTCGTGGATGTTCTTCTCGATCTCCGGGTCGCCCTGGAGCTTGGGGTTGAGCACCGAGCCGCGCTCGCCGCCCGTGCAGGTGACGACGAGCACATCGGCGCCCTCGGCCACGTACTTGGCCATGGTGGCCGCGCCCTTGCTCGACTCGTCGTCGGGGTGCGCGTGCACGGCCATGAGCCGCAGTTGTTCGGTCAAGGCACGATCCTCGTCATCTTGGTCCACCAATCGGCTTCTATAGTGACTGATGGCGCCGACACTCCATTCCCGCCCTCCGGCACCCGGACGGAACCCGACCGGGCGGAGCCCGCGGGCGTCGACCGCCATCGCACGCGAGGACGAGGAACGCCGCCATGCCGACCGCCGGTGACCAGCCCGCCGCTCCCCGACAGGGGGACGGCGCCGCCTCGCCCGCCCCGGGAGCGGCACCCGCCCCGACCGTGCCCGCCGCTGCGCCGGCCGGGCGTTACGGCGCGGCGGGCCGGGGGAGCGGCGACCGCGGCCTGATGATCGTCGGGGCGGTCCTCGGTGTGCTCTTTCTCGCCTTCATCGCCTGGTCCGGCATCTCCTACATCGGCAAGCAGGACGTCACCGGCGAGCTGACCGGCTTCACCGTGGTCTCCGACACCGAGGTCGAGGTCACCCTGCAGGTCCGCAAGGCCGACGGCACCCCCGCCGTGTGCACGGTCCGCTCGCAGGCGGAGGACGGCCTGGAGGTCGGTCGCGTCGACTTCCGCTTCGAGGCGGAGGGCACCACCGTCCACCGGGCGCACACGCTGCGCACCACGGAGCGCGCGACCAGCGCCGAGCTGCTGAGCTGCACCGCGGGCGACTGACGCCGCAGGCGACCGCGGCAGCGCGTTCTGCCGGTGTCCCGAACGCGCCGGGGGCGTTGCGGAGCGTGACCACAGGCGCGCCGCGCCCTGCCCCGGCGAGCCCTCCCGGACACCGGCGGTCACCGGGCGCCGCCGCCGTGTCGTGGGGAAACAGCAGGTCAGCGCCGGTGGGGGTCGCCGCTGGTTTGCCCCTGAACTCGGAGGGTAATCCTCTCGCAACTCGATGATGCTTGGTCTATCATCGATTCTTCGCCCACCCGGCACGGCAAGGAGTCGCCGGGTCGGGCCTTGTTTGTATTCCCACCCGTAACCCGAGGAGCACCTGTGACCCAGACCAGCGACAACGTGATCTGGCTGACCCAGGAGGCGTACGACAAGCTCAAGGGGGAGCTGGAGCAGCTCACGGGGCCGGCGCGCACCGAGATCGCCCGCAAGATCGAGGCCGCACGCGAGGAGGGCGACCTCAAGGAGAACGCCGGCTACCACGCGGCCAAGGAGGAGCAGGGCAAGCAGGAGGCCCGCGTGCGTCAGCTGGAGGAGCTGCTGCGTACCGCCCAGGTCGGCGCCGCCCCCGCCGACGACGGCGTGGTCGAGCCCGGCATGGTCGTCACGGTCGCCTTCGACGGCGACGAGGACGACACGCTCGTCTTCCTGATGGCCTCCCGCGAGTACGCCTCCGAGGACATCGACACCTACTCCCCGCAGTCACCGCTCGGCCAGGCCGTCAACGGCAAGAAGGCCGGTGACGCCGCCGAGTACGAGATGCCCAACGGCAGCGTGGCCAAGGTGAAGATCATCGAAGCCAAGCCGTACGTCGCGAACTGACGCAGACCCGCACCCGGCCTGCGGGCCGGGAAACCGGCCCGCAGCCCCGGCGCCCGGGCCGAGGGCGGAAGAGCCCGACCAACACCGAGGCCCCGCCTCGCGTCGCCCTCCGTGCACCGCCGCGGACCGGCGAAGCGCTGCCGACCGGACAGCCGGAGCCCCGCGTCGGCCGGCGCGCGACGAACGGCGCAACCGGAGGCGCCTCCTCCCAGCCGCGACGGCAACGCAGGCACGGGACCCATGCGGCGCCTACCAGGAACGCGATCCCGGCGACCGCCCGTACTGCTGTGCTGATCAGCGACCCACCGGACCGCTCCTCGAAGAGCAACGAGGCGATCGCAGCCCCGGCTGTCACGCCGAGCTCACGAAAGCGCCGCCATTGACGCGATCGGTGCCCCTCGCCCGCGCCCGGAGCACCGGACCACCGGAGAGTGCGGACAGCGCGCCACCGACGAGGCCGGGCACGAGGAACGGCCGCAGCCGGGGGAGGACAGCGCCCCGCCGGGTGACCGCCGTGTCCATCGGCACCGCCGGCCCGTCGAGCAGCATCCGCCAGGCGACGCAGCTGTCAGCCGCGTCCGCCTCGTACGCGCGACGCGGACGGAGTGCAGCCGCAGGCCCGCCGGCGTGCTCCCCGGGCGGCCGGGGGTGCCGGGGCGCACGCCTGTTGTGGGTGGGGCGCCTGATCTTCGGTGAGGGTGCCTGGTCCGCGGGGCCGGGTGGTGCTCCGGCGGGCCGATCGGTCGACCCGCCGGAGCGCGGTGTCAGGGCCAGGCGTGGAGTTCGGGGAGCGGGGCGTCGGCGTCCGTGGTCGGGAGGGTGGAGTGGGGGCGGCCGGAGAGCCAGGCGGCGAGGGCGCGGACCGAACCGTGCACCCGGGCCGGGGTCTCTCCGGGCCGTGCGGCCTCGGCGGCGGCCCACTTCTCGTCGGTGTCCGGCGCGTGGAGCGTGGTGCCCTGCGGGAGACGGGCGGTGAGAAAGGCGACGACGTGGGAGGAGAGGGCGGTGCTCCACGCGTCGGGGGTGTGGCCGACGGTGAGGTCGACGGCGTGGAGCTCGGTCTCGCGCCACCAGGCGAGTTGGGTGGCGAAGAGCGGCGAGTTCCGGTAGCTGCAGGGGAGTTCCCACCCGTCGGGGCCCAGCGGCTGCCAGGCGTCCTCCAGTGCGGTCAGGCCCTCTTCGACCTGGTCGCGGAGCCAGGGCAGCGGCCGGCCGTGGAGTTCCTCGATGCGGCGGTCGCGGGTGGGGCGCCCGCCGTCGTAGACCTCGACGGTCTCGCCCTTGACGGCGTAACGGGCCTGGCGGGCGAACGCCTGCGACAGGTCCGCGAGGTGGATGAGGACGTGGGCGCGGGTCCAGCCGGGAAGGTGGATCGCCTCCCGGGCCTCCTGCTCGGTGAGTCCGGCGACGGCGGTCCGCAACCGGCCGTGAGCGGCGCGGATCTCGCCGAGCCGCTCGGCCACCCCGATCCCGCCGTACGCGGCGGCCGAGTGGTCGATGGTGGTGCTCATGAAGGAGTCCTTTCGACGTCCGGCGCTCGTCCCCCGGCCGAGGGCTCCCGCGGCATGAACGCGGGGAGCCGGCCGCGGATGTCACGGATGACGTGGTGGTCCTTGTCGGCCCGGAGCGCGCCGATCTGGTGGAGCGTCACGTCCTCGCCGCACAGACCGGGAAGGTGATCCGGGGCGCGACGGAGCCATCCTTGCGGACCGGTGGGAACTCGGGGGTGAGATCCGGACGGACACGGTGCCGGAGGCCGTGGAGAGCACGGGTCGGCGGTGTCGGAACCGGCACCGGGCACCCGGCTCATCGTGCCCGGCAGCGCCTGGCCCTCTGCCTCGTGGTGACACGCCCGCGCCGCCCGGGGCGAACCGTCGCGTCCTGCCCGGCGGGATGCTGCGGGATGCGGCGGAACGGGCCGGGCAGGACGCGGAGCAGCGTGGTGGGGAACCGTCGAGCCTTGCCCCGGGCAGTGTTCGCGCAGCGGGACGAGGACGTCCAGTGGAGGCGCGGACCTCGGTGGACCGCGGCGTGCTCCGCTCCGCGGCGCGCGGGACGCGGGTGCTTGTCCGGCGCCACTGCCGGTGGCGCGGCTCGTCGCGGTGCGCCGTGTGCCCGTCGTGGTGCCAGGGCCAGCGGGCGTGCAGTCGGCGTGTCGGGAGTGATGTCCGTGTCTGGACAGTTCATGCCCGAACTCGGTCCGACTGTGGGATGAACGCAGTTGATAACCGGCCAGATGTGGTCCCTGTGACACAAGTTGGGCTGCTTGTTGTGCAGGATCCGTCAACCGGTCGGCCTGCGCGGAGCGTATGGTCTGTGCGTGGCCCCGGCCCGACGACCGTGGACGGGCGCCATCGGCGCGGGGTCGCCGAGGTACGCGCCGTGAGGGCGCCGATCGCCGGCCCGCGCCACGACGAGACCGAGGGGAACGACGAGCGGCGACGACGCCCCGCCGTCCCCGCAGGCGCTCGCCGTCCACGGCCGACCCGCCCACCGACCGGTGGCGCCCCGGCTGCGGAGAACCCGCCGCGACCAGCGCGGCGGCGGTGGGCGCCCCGGGGCCGGTCGCATCCCCACGCTTCCCAACACTGCGGACCGGGAGGGAACGGGTGGCTGGCGAGCACTTGCGGTACGGGCTCCTGGGGCCCGTGCGCGCCCACCGTGGCGGCACCGAACTCGACCTCGGGCCGCGGCAGCGCCGCGCGCTGCTGGCCCGCCTGCTGCTGGCGGACGCCCGGCCCGTCCCGGTCCGCGAGCTGTGCGACGCGCTGTGGCGCGGTGACGCGCCGACCGGCGCCGCGTCCTCGGTGCGGGCGCACGTCAGCCGGCTGCGCTCCGTCCTGGACCCCGACCAGCCCGGCCGGACCAGCGGTCTGCTGGTCAGCGAACCCACCGGCTACCGGCTGACGTTCGCCCCCGAGGAACTGGACCTCCACCGCTTCGAGTCGCTCGTCGCGCGCGGCAGGTCGGCGATCACCCGCGGCGATCTGACCGGCGCCCGCGCCGCGGCCGACGGTGCTCTGGACCTCTGGCGGGGCCGGCCGTTGGCCGACCTCGACGACTACGACTTCGCTCGTGAGGAGGCGGCCCGGCTGGTCTCGCTGCGGCAGGACGCCGCCGAACTGCGCGCGTTCCTGCTGCTGCGCACGGGGCAGGTGGAAGAGGCGCTGGTCGCCGCGGAGCGGCTGGTGGCCGACGCACCGCTGCGGGAGGCGTCCTGGGCGCTGCGGGTGCGTGCGCTGTACCGCGCCGGCCGGGCCGTGGAGGCGTTGCAGTGCCTGGAGCGGTTCCGCCGCAGGCTCGACGAGGAGCTCGGCCTGGAACCCAGCCCGGCGATGAAGGAACTGCACACGGCCGTCCTGCGGCACAGCGATGACCTCCTCGGACCGGCGCAGCCGGCGGCCACCGGCGCCGTCGGACCCACCGGCCCGGTGAAGCTGTCCGGTTCGGTGCAGGCCGCAGCGACCGGTCCGGCGCACGCGCCGTCCGAACCGCAGCCGGAGAACGGGGCCGCCCGGGCGGAGCCCGAACCGGCGGAGCACGAGCCCGCCGCCACCGGCCGGACCGACGGTCACCCGCTGCCGCCCGGCGGCCCCGCCTTCGCTCCGGTCGTCCCCGCGGTCCCCGGTGAACTGCCCCTGGTAGGGCGGGAACACGAGCTGGCGGCGCTGCGGGAGGCCGTGGCGGCGGCCGCCACCGGACGGACCCGGTGGACGATCGTCTCCGGTGCGCCCGGCTCCGGGCGCACCCGCCTGCTGGCCGAGGCCGAACGCGAGGCCACAGCACAGGGGTTCACCGTCGTGCGGTGCGGCGGAGGGGGAGCGCACGGCAGCGGGGGGTTCGACCCCGCGGCCCGACTGCTGGAGCAACTCCTCGGCGCGCCCCGCGGGTGGGCCGGGGTGTCCCGCGTCTCCTCGCAGCCCGACACCCTGACCACGCTGCTCACCGCTCTGGCCACCCGGGCGGGTGATGCTCCGCTGCTGTGCCTGGTGGACGACCTCGACGACGCGGCGGAGAGCTTCGCCGGCCTGCTGCGGATGCTCGCCGGTCTGCTGCCCCAGCTGCCGCTCGCGTTCGCCGTGGCGGTCGACGGCCGCCGGACCGGGGCCGTCGACGGGCTGCTGGCCGACCTCTCGCGCCAGGGGGCACTCTGGGTGGAGCCCGAGCCCCTGTCGCCCGCGGAGGTCGCCCAGCTGCTGGCGCTGCGGGGCGACGCCCACGAGGCCGACCGCGCGGCGGAGCTGCACCGCCGCAGCGGGGGGAACCCCTTCCTCCTCTCCCACCTGCTCGCGCTGCCCGCCGACCGGCGCACCGGACCGAGCGCCCGGGTCCCCGCCGCCGTGCGGAGCGTCGTCCGGGCCAGGCTGGCGCGGCTGGACGGGACGGCGCGTGCGATGCTGAACTGTGCCTCGCTGGACGAACTCGTTCTGGACATACCTCTGTTGAGTGCGGTGTGCGAGTTGCGGCCCGAGGCGGTCCTGCACCGCGTCGATGCCGCACTGCGCGAAGGACTGCTGGTCTGGGAGCCGGACACCGGCTCCGGCGGCGGCAGTTACCGTTTCTCCCCGCTCAGCCGCGAGGTGGTCCGCGACGCCATGACGCCCCCCGAACGACAGCGCCTGCACGCCGCACTCGCCCGGGAGTTGGCCGGCCGGCCCGGCGAGGACCCGCTGCGTCTGGACGCGCACCGCGCGGCGGCCGGGCCGCTCGGCCCGCCGGGGGACCGACCCCGGTCGGGCACCGACGACCGTGCGCGCCACCGGGCGGACCCCTGACCGGATCGGGACACCGAGACCGGCAGGTACGCCACCCCCCACCCGACCAGGACCACACCCGCCGCAGGCCGTGCGGCGGCACGAAGGAGACGCTCATGTCCGACCAGCCCCGAGCCGAGGGCCCCGCAGGCGCCCGCAGGAGCTCCGGAGCGGGGGCCGCCGGGGGAGCCGCGGCGGGCCCCGAGGCGTCGGCAGCCGGCGACGGGACCGCCCCGGTCGATCCGCGGACCTCGTTCCGTACGGACCCGGTGCGCCCCGACCCGGTCGCGGTGGAGACGGCGGCGAGCGGGCAGGCGCGCGAGG
>NZ_JAAVJC010000015.1 GCF_012033785.1 Streptomyces bohaiensis | reverse complement strand
TGCGCACCACCGGTGGGGTCGAGGTCGGCGCCGACGCGCGCATGCTGCTGCCGCTGGTCGGCAGCGAACTGGTCACCAACGTGCGGCGGCACGCCCCGGCCGTCCGCGACCGCGCGGCCGCCGCCCGCTGTCAGCGACCGCGCGGCCGCCGGGGCGTGCCGGGTGAGGCGCGGCCGCCGCCCGCTGTCAGCGGTGGCGCCGGACGGCGTACTCGGCCAGCGCCGTCAGTTCCCGCACGGCCCTCGGCCCCAACGTCGGTTCGGAGAGGGCCGACCGGGCAGCGGCCAGGTGGCGGTGGGCCTCCGCCAGTGCGGCGGTCCTGCCCCCCGCCTCCTCCGCCAGAGCGGCCGCCTCCGCGGGGTCCCCGTCCCGCTCCAGCACCGTGCGCAGCGCGCGCCCCGCGGGGGTCTCCGAGCGCAGCGCGGCGAGCACGGGGTAGGTCTTGCGGCGCTCCCGCAGATCGCCGTGGACAGGCTTCCCGGTCACGGCGGGGTCGCCCCACAGGCCGAGGACGTCGTCGGCCAGCTGGAAGGCCACGCCCATGCTGCGCCCGGCCCGGTCCAGCGCGGAGCTCGCGGGCTCCGCCGCCCCGCCCATCGCGGCGCCCATCGCGGCGGCACACCCCAGCAGGGCACCGGTCTTGCCCTCGGCCATCGCGAGGTACTCGTCGACGCGGACGGCCTGTTCTCCTGCCCAGGGGCGGGAGGAGAAGAGGAGGTCGTCGGCCTGCCCCCGCACCAGGTCGCCCAGGGCCCCGGACAGCATGCGCACGGTCGCCGCACCCTGCCCCGTGTCCCGGGGCCGTGCCACGGTCTCCACCGCCAGCGCGAACAGCGCGTCACCGGCCAGCACCGCGGGCCCGGTGCCGTACGCGCGCCACACGGTGTCCCGTTGCCGCCGGGTGAGGTCCCCGTCCATGACGTCGTCGTGCAGCAACGAGAAGACATGGACCAGCTCCGCGGCGACCGCCGCCGGAGCGCCGCGTCGCGCCGGCGCCCCCGCCGCCTCGGCGCCCAGCACGGCGAGGGCCTGCCGCACGCCCTTGCCCCCGTCGGCGGTGCGCCTCGCCGCCCCGCCCACCTCGCACCAACCGAACGCGTACCCCGCCATCTCGGCCAGCCACGGGTGCAGCCTGCCCACGGCGTCGACCAGGTCGGGCCGCACCTCGGCCCGGCAGCGGTCCAGGAGTCGAGCAGCCTCGCGGGCCGCCGGGTCGGCCGACGTCACCGGCGCAGGTCGTTCGGCCTCCCGGAGCGCGGGACCGCTCCCGGTCACGAGGCGGCCCCCGACGCGCCGACCGCCGGCGCGAGCCCGAACTCGTCCTGCGCCAAGTGCACCATCTCCAGCGCATGGCGCAGACCTATGCGTTCCATCGTCCCCGCCAGCTCGGCCAGCTCGGCGGCGGTCTCCGTCCGGTCGCGCCCCAGGCGCGCCCGGGACTTCGCCAGTCCGAGGCGCGCCAGCGCCTCCCCGCGCGGTTCGCTCATGGCGCGGAACTCCTCCAGCGCCTGCGCGTAGGACGCCCGCGCCTCCTCGAAGCGTTCCGCCCGGTACCGCACGTTGCCCTGCATCTTGTGGTTGTAGGCCAGCGCGCCGCGCAGGTCCATCGTGCGGCAGGTCCGCTCCGCCTCGCGCAGCAGGGTGAGCGCCCGCGCCATGTCGCCGTCCCGCACCGACACCACGTCGGCGAGCCCCCGGAGCGCCCATGCGTGGCCCCGGTGGTCGTCCGCGCGTGCGGCGATGCCGGCGGCCTCCTCGAAGAGCCGGTACGCGCTGTCGAGGTCGCCGGTGTTCCGGTGGATCTGCGCGATCCCCTCGAGCGCCCAGACGGTGTGGCGGGCCTCCCCGCGGCGCCGGGCCTCGGCGAGCAGCTGCTCGTGGAGGCGGCGGACCGCCTCGTAGTCGCCCTGGATGCGTCCGGTCTCCGCCATGCCGGCGAGCGAGTACCCGCGGGCGACGACGTCGCCGCCGCGCCCGGCGAGGTCGGCCGCGAGGCCCAGCAGCCGCCGGGCGAGGACGAGCCGGCCGCGCTGCCGGGCGAGCGTGCCGCCGCTCCACAGCGCCCACGCCATCGCGCCGGCGTCTCCGGCGGACCGGGCGGCACGGTAGGAGTCCCGCCAGGCGCGTTCCGCCTCCTCGGTCCGCCCCAGCCGACGGTACGCCTCGGCGGCGGCCAGGCCGGCGCGGGCCGTCTCCAGAGGGGAGCCGGCGCGGCGGGCCTCGGCCAGCTGCTCGGTGGCCGCGGCGAGCACGTCGGGCAGGGAGGAGTTGACGGACAGGGCGGTGAGGGCGCCCTGGTACTCGGGGGCGAAGGCCTGGCTGTACATCGATTCCTTTTCGGCTGGAGGCATCGGTCTGCGGAAGGAGTCCTTCCGCGCTCCCTTTATACCGCGTATGCATACGCGGTATCCACCTCGCCGTCCCGGCGGCGTGCGGCGGTGCCGGCCGATCAAACCGGGCCGCAGGCAACCCGGTTGGCCTCGCGCTTCGTGCCCGACCACCTCGCCTTCGCAGCCGCACGCCCCCGAACCCCCGAGCAGCGCCCCGACGTTCGGCCGGGGTGCGGGTGGGCAGGGACCGCTGGCGGTCGGGCGGCGGTCGGGACAGCCCCGCGGCGGCGTCCGCCGTCAGCGGGGCGTGGTGGGATGGGGCGGTGAACCGCGCGCTCGAGGACTCCAACCGCCGCATGCTCCGGGTGCGGGACGCCATGGACCGTGACCACGCCCTGCCGCTGGACGTGCCGGCGCTGGCCCGCCTCGCCCATGTCTCTCCGGCTCACTTCGCCCGTACCTTCCGCGCCACCTTCGGCGAGACGCCCCACCGCTACCTGCAGCGCCGCCGGGTCGAGCGGGCGATGTTCCTCCTCCGCCACACCGATCGCGGCGTCACCGACATCTGCTTCGAGGTCGGTTTCCGGAGTCCGGGCACCTTCAGTCGCACCTTCCGCGACATCGTCGGCCGGTCACCCCGCGCGTTCCGCCGCGAGGGCGGCGCGCTCGCTGTTCCCACCTGCTTCGCGATGGCGTGGGCACGTCCGGCGTCCGGCCCCTCCGGTGAGCGACCGCGGGAGGGCGAGGACGGCCGGGCGGCCCCGAGCGGGAAGTGAGCAGTTCCGGAGAAGTGCTCGCGCCGGGCCGTGGATACCGTCGTCGCATGTTCACCGGAATCGCACAGTCGCAGATCTACGTTCTCGACCAGGACCAGGCACGCGCCTTCTACGTCGACACCCTCGGCCTGGAGGTCGCCGCCGACGTCGACCTGGGTTTCATGCGCTGGCTCACCGTCAGTGTTCCCGGTCACCCGGAACGGCAGATCCTGCTGGAGAAGCCCGGTCCGCCCGCGCTGTCCGAGGAGACCGCCGCGCAGGTCCGCGCCCTGGTGACCAAGGGGGCGATGGGGGGCTGGCTCGTCCTGACGACCCAGGACTGCCACCGCACCCACCGCACGCTGCTGCAGCGCGGAGTCGAGTTCACCGAGGAGCCCACCGAGCGGCCCTACGGGATCGACTGCGGTCTCCGCGACCCGTTCGGGAACCGGATCCGGTTCACCCAGCCGACCGGCTGACCGCCCCGCCCCGGCCCGCGGTCGGCGCCTCCTCCCCGCGGGCCGGGGCGATACCCGGGCCGCGGGCGGCCCTCGCCGGGCTCAGCCGACGGCGCGCCGCACGAGCTCGGTCAGCTCGGCCACCGCCGCCTCGCTCAGCTCGGTCACCGCGTAGGAAGTGGGCCACAGGCCGCTCTCGTCGTCGAGCGCGGCCGCCGTGGTGAAGCCGACGGTCGAGTAGCGCTCCTTGTCGGCGTCCCCGCTGCGGAAGAAGCACACCACGGTGCCGCGCCGGGCGTACGCGGGCTGCCCGTACCAGAGCTTGGGCGCGAGGTCGGGAGCGTGGGTGGTGACGACGGCGTGGAAGCGCTCCGCCACCGCCCGATCGGCCGGCGGCATCTCCGCGATCTTCGCCAGCACCTCCAGTTCCTGCGCGGCTGCCTTGCCGCCCCGCGGCCGTTCCGCCTCCGCCTTGAGCTCCGCGGCGCGCTGTTGCAGCGCCGCGCGTTCCTCGGATGAGAAACCGCCGGTGCCCTGCGCCGGATCGACACTGCCGCCCATCGTCATCACTCCCCTGTGCGTGATCCTTGCTGCTCCACGGTGACACTACGGGCTCGCTCGATGCCGAGGCTTCTTCGAAACTGACCGGTTGCGTCGACACCGCACCGTTGAGTACCCCGTCGTACGCATGTCGGTCATCCGCTGACTCGCGCGTGTTCGGACCAAATAGCGCTGATTCCTGCCATTGATCGGCCACCGGGCTGTTCAGGGGGCCGAAGCGGCTATACAGGACGACCGAGGCGCGTGGGTCGTCTCGTTCCGGTGGGGTCGGGAGTGGGGAGAGGTCCGGCAGTGCTGACCGTCCATGTGACCGTGCTGCTCGCAGCCGTCGTCGTCGCGCGGTTGTGCCGCCGCACGCAGTCGCGGAGCAGGAACGACGAGAAGGTGACCGTGGTCCTCGTCCTCGCCCTGGGGGTCGTGCTGGCGCCCACCCCCGTGGGGCAGGCGATCTTCAGCGCCGTCGGTGAGCTGGCTGCCGGCGTCACCAGGGCGGGCCAGTGACAAGCCCCCCGCGCGGGACGCGGCGAGCGGCCGGGCCCCGCCGCGGGCGGGGCCCGCAGCGGCACCGGCGCAGGCCACCGCAGTCGGCGGCAGCCCGTGCGATGCCCACCCTCGCAGGCGTGGCCGCCCTGACGGCGCTCCTGGAGATCGTGCTCACCACCTGGTGGGGTGCGGCGTCGGTCGCGGCCCTCACCCTCTGCTCCGGAACCCGGCGCCAGGGGAGTCGTCGAGTCTCCCCGCGGCGTGCCCCGGCCGTGGGTGGCAGCGGCGGGGACGCGCTCTCGATGCTCGACGCGCTGCACCACGCCCGTTTCGAGGAAGCCGTGCGGGACATGTTGCGGCGCGACGGTTGCCGCGACGCGGTCCGCGTCGGTGGCGCGGGGGATCTCGGGGCGGATGTCAAGGCGACGGACCCCTTCGGGCGCCGCTGGGTCGTCCAGTGCAAACACCGACGGCGGGGCCTCGCCGGTTCCCCGGTGGGGACGCCGGACTTCCAGATCCTCAACGGTACGGCCCGGCAGGTGCACGGGGCGGATGTGGCGGTGATCGTCACCAACGGTCGCGTCACCGCCCCCGCGGCGGTCTTCGCCGGCCGCCAGCGGTTGCACGTCGTCGACCGACGGGTGCTGGGCGCCTGGGCCACCGGCAGCAGGCCGCTGTGGGAGCTGCTGCCCGCCGTGCCACCGCCGCGCCCCGCCCGCTGAGCCGCCACCTCCCGCCCGGCTGCCGGTCGCGGCCGCCCGGGGAAAGTGCGGGCGCTCCTTCTGCCGGGTACCGCGGACGTGCCGGGTGAGGCCGTTCAGCACGGGCACGCCGACTCGTCCGCCGGCGCCGCGAAGCGCTGCCCCTGTCCGTCCCGAACCTGCCGAGGAACCTCACGCGTGCTCCTCGCAGCCGAGCAGCACCGCCGGCTGCGAGGGGGGGGAACGTCCGCGCACATCACCGGACGCTCCTCACGGCCCCGCGTCGCGGACTCCCCGGCAGGACTCGGCAGTCCCCTCTCCACCACGTCGTTCCGGGGCAGCCCGACCCCGGTGCGGCGCGAGCAGAAACGGCACACACCTTCCGGGAACCTTCCGAGGCGAGCAACTCGCGGCCCAGCGGCGACAGAGCCGTCTCTCATCGGCCTCCGCGGTCCTCGGCCGGATCGAACCGGGCGGTTCCCAGCACGGACAGCAACCGCAGCGTCTCGTGAGCCGCGGTCCGCGGCTCGGCGGTGAAGACCAGCAGTGTCTGCGAGCGGTCCTCGGTGAAGAGCGCCTGGCAGTCGAGCTCGATGGCTCCCACCTCCGGGTGGAGCAGCGTCTTGCGGTCGGCGAAGCGTCGCGCCACTTCGTGCCGCTCCCACAGCTCCGCGAACTCCTCGCTCTCCTGCAGCAGCGCCCGTACCAGCGCACCGGCCCGTGACCGCGGCCCCTGCACGCCGTGGGCGGCCCGCAGGTTCGCGACCTGCGCCCGGCTCTGCCGGCCCCAATCCGCCTCCGGGTAGCGGGCGCGTTCTGCCGGGTCGGTGAACCAGCGGTGGATCGCGCTGCGGGCGAGTCCGGAACAGCGCGACGTGTCTCCGAGGAGAGCGACCGCCATCGGGTTCTGCGCCAGCGTCACCCCGAGGTCGGAGAAGACGACCGCCGGCGTGTCGTCGAGCCGCTCCAGCACGCGCAGCAGCCCCGGAGCCGCCCGGGTGGCGGTCGGGACAGCGGCGGGGGCGTGGTGCCCCGCGAGACGGTAGAGGTGGTCGCGCTCGTCGTTGCTCAGGCGCAGGGCCCGGCCGATCGCCCCGACCAGGCGGGGACTCGGCTGCGGACCGCGCCGCTGCTCCAGCCGCGTGTAGTAGTCGGTGGACATGACCGCCAGATGGGCGACCTCCTCGCGGCGGAGCCCCGGTGTCCGGCGTCTCGCTCCCGGAGGGAGACCGACGTCCGCGGGGCGGAGCCCCTCCCGGCGGCGGCGGAGGAAGTCGGCCAGCGCATCACGATTCATGGGGGCATTGTGGGCCCGACGCACGCGGCCCAGCCAGGGATCACCGATCCCCCGACAACCGCGCTCTGCCCGGGAGCCGCGCCGATGGCGAGCATCGCCGCATGAACCCATCACATCCGCACGGCACCCTGGCCGTGGTCACCGGGGGCAGCGACGGCATCGGCCTGGGGCTCGCCCGCCGCCTCGCCCAGTCCGGCGCCGAGGTCCTGATTCCGGTGCGCGACGCGGCCAAGGGCCGGGTGGCGCTCGAACGCATCGGTGGCACCGCCGACACCCGCGCACTCGACCTCGCCTCCCTGGAGTCCGTCGCCGCTCTCGCGGACCGGCTCACGGCAGAGGGACGTCCCATTCACATCCTGGTCAACAACGCTGCCGTCATGACACCGCCGACGCGCCACACCACGGTCGACGGCTTCGAGCTGCAGTTCGGTACCAACCACCTCGGGCACGTCGCCCTCGTCGCCGGCATCCTGCCGTTGCTCATCGCCGGCGCCGCCCGGGTGACCACGCAGTCGGCCCTGGCGGCCGCCATGGTCACGGGCATGCGCTGGGACGACCTCCAGTTCGAGCAGGACTACCGACCGTGGCCCGCCTACGGGCAGTCGAAGCTGGCGGCCATGCTGTTCGGCCTCGAACTGGACCGGCGGAGCCGGGACCGCGGGTGGGGGATCACCAGCAACATCGCCCACCCGGGGTTCACCGCCACCAACCTCCAGTCCGCCGGGCCCAGGATGGGCGGCGGTCGCTCGCCGTTCGACGCGGCGTTCCGACTCCTCGCCCCGCTGGGTTGGCCGGTACAGCGCGTCGACGGCGGTCTGCGTCCCGCTCTGCATGCCGCGACGAGCCCGGACGCACGGGGCGGCCGCTTCTACGGGCCCCGCGGGTGGGGGAGTCTCACCGGCGCGGCGCGCGAGCAGCGCGTCTACCGAGGCGCCCGCAGCCCGGAGGAGGCCGCTCGACTCTGGCAGGTCTCCTGCACGCTCGCCGGTGTCTCCTTCCCCGGCGACGACTGAGTCGGCGCGGTTCGGGGACGGCGCCGTGCCCGCCCGGCGCCGCGCGTCAGGGAGGCGCCGGCCTGCCGGGGGTACCGGCCGCCTCCCGCTCGACGACCACCAGGGCGGCGTCGTCCTCCAGGCTCCCCCGCACGTGCTGCAGGAGCGCGGCGCGGATCTGCTCCACCAGCTGCTGCGGTGCGTCATGGCCCAGCCCGGCCAGGTGGACCGGGAGATCGAAGAAGTTCCGCGCGGGATCACGCGCCTCCACCACCCCGTCGGTGTGGAGCAGCAACCGCTCGCCGGGACGGAACGGGAAGGTCTCCGCCCTCGCGGGGGTCGAGCCGAGGAACTCAGCGAGACCCAGCGGCGGCAGGGGCACCGCGGCTTCCAGGGAACGCACGCCCCCGCCGCTGAGCAGCAGCGGCGGGGGGTGGCCCCGACTGACCAGCTCCACGACCGGTTCGGTCGGTACCTGGGCGAGGAGGGCGGTGACGAACTGCTCGGCCGGGTCGTCCGGTCCGGTCCCGTCCGGTAGCTGCTCGGCCCGACGGATCTCCCGCTGCAGCGCGGCCTCGCAGCGCGTCATCACGTCCGCCAGTTCGGCCTCGTAGTGCGCCGCCTCCCGGAAGGCGCCCAGCACCGCGGCGGTGGTGCGCACCGCCGGCAGCCCCTTTCCGCGCACGTCGCCGACGAGGACGCGGATGCCGTACCGCGTGGCGAGGACCTCGTAGAGGTCGCCTCCGACCCGTGCGCCCGCCTCCGCCGCGAGATAGACCCCCGCGGCCCGTGCGCCCGGCAGCCGGTCCGGAACAGGGCGCAGCACCACATCCTGTGAGACCTGTGCGATGCGTCTGACGTGGGCCAGTTCCCGCTCCCGACGTGCCCGGGCGGCGCTGGACACCAGGCTGGCCAGCGATACCAGCAGCAGCGCCGACAGGTTCGCGTACACCTGCTGGCTGCCCCATGCCTGGTTCCAGGTCGCGGTGGCGCAACTGGCCGCGCCCGCGAGGAGGGCCACCGCCGCCGTTCCCCCGGGCCCCATCGTGAGCGCGGCCAGCGCCGGCGCGGGGGTGAGGAACGGGCCCGTGTAGAGGAAGTGCGCGGGGGAGAGCTCGATCGAGACCACCGCGACGATCGCGACGAACGGCAGGATCCGCGCGGCGGTGAACAGTGCACTGCCGGGTCGAATCAAGGTCGCCTCGGACCGCCCGCGGAGCTTGCGCATAGCCCGAGCGTCTCATCACCGGCGCCGCTCCGCTCGGCTCCGCGCGGGCGCCTCGGGCCGTGCGCCGGTCGAGGGCGCAGCGGACGGGGCAGGGCGGTGGACGGAACGTCGCGGGGCAGCCGCAGCGCGGGACAGCGGGACAGCGGGACAGCGGGGCAGGGAGACAGGGAGACGTCCGCGGCGTGTGCGGGCCCATCGGCCCGAGTCGCCGCATGGTCGGCTCCGCCGATGTCGTGGGCCACCGCCCCGTCGGTCTGTTGCCGGATCCCGGGCCTCGGCGTGGGAGTCGACCGCTCGGTGCTGGACGCAGCGGCCCCCCGGCCGCCCGGCCGTCCGTCGCTCAGGACTCCATGGCGGGGCCGCGCCACAGCTGGTTCGCCGCGCCGCTGCCGTCCCGGATGACGAGGTGGTGCCCGTTGTGGGTGCCGAAACCGGGCGCGTCCGGGCACTTGCCGGAGTGGACGCTGCGCAGGCTGCCGTTCGGCAGCCGCTCCCAGCACTGGTTGTCCGCGCCGTGGCACCGGTTCAGGCCGACGTAGGTGTTGTTCGCGGTGTGGGCGCGATGCACGTCCATGCAGTGGCCCATGGCGCGGACCGTGCCGTCGGCGTGGAAGCTCCATCGCTGCGCGTCCGTGCCGTTGCAGTCGTAGAGCTGTACGGGAGTCCCCTCGCGGGCGGTGCCGCCGCGGACGTCGATGCACCGGCCGGAGTGGACACCGATGATCGCGCCGGCCCCGCGCCCGCCGGCGGCGTGCAGCAGATCTCCAGCATGACCTGGAAGTAGGTCTGGTTGTTCTGGTGGGCCACGGGTCCCGCCGAGAGACGGCAGGTGGCGGCCGGATAGCCCTCGTTGGCGGCGGCCCCGTAGGCGGTGGCGTAGGCGGCCTGCAACGCGATGCTGTACGGCCCGCCCCCGATCCCGGGGAAGTACTTCGGGACGGTGGGCGCGTTGAGCGGCGCCGGGGCGCCGTCGTCGGACTGCTGGGCCGCGGCGGTGCCGGGCGACGCCACCGCGGTGGCCGCTCCCACCAAGAGGGTCGCGAGCACTGCCAGGGGCAGCAGGAGTGAACGGGCCAGTCGGTTCGTCATGGTTCCCCTCCGGAAGGTGACAGCTCATGCGAACGATCCGGCACGTCGCGTTCATCTCAGCTGGCGTCCGAGCCTGGTGCGGGACATCGCTCCGGCGGTGGAGGGCGTGGCGACTCCGTTGCGGAAAGTAGCGATCCGGTTCGGCGGACGTCCCCGCCACGCCCCCACGACGCACGGGCCCAGCCCGATCCGTGGCGGCCCGCCCCGCCGCTGCGCTGCCGTCGTCCCCCTCCGGACGCCGGTCCGGTCACGGTTCGCAACCGGGCCTCCGTCGTCGGAGCCGCGGCGGCGGCCCTACGCGCGCCGTACGGGATCGATCTCGTGGGCCCCACCGGGGCGCTGTGACCGTCGTTGATCGGGGGCCCGTGCCGGCGGTCGGGTGATCGTCGCCGTACGCCGAGCGGGACTCCATGCGGTCCTCGTCGACCCCACCGGCCGACACACCCGGTGGGTCGACGAGGACCGCATGGAGTCCCATCAATCGTGGGCCCCGATACCGGCGGCACCGGCAGTGCGCTGCCCCTCGCCAGGGGCCCGGCCGCAGAGGTCGCGCGCCGGAACGACACTCGTGGCCCCCGCGCGGCCGAACGGGGCAGCGGGGACCTGCCCCGCTGCCCCGTTCCGCCCGCGGACGACGACGGAGCGTCAGCCCGGCTCGTCGAGCGGGGCGGGGACCTCTCGGGGGTCGGGGCCGGCGCCGGCCGCAGGTTTCTCGACGGTGGCCGGTTCGACCAGCGGTGTGAGTGCGTTGAGCACGGCGTGCGGGTTCCGCCCCGACTCCACGAGTTCGGCGGCGTGGCGGATCACGGTCCCCACCGGCTTCTGGGCGGGGTCGTGCCCCGAGCAGCGCGCCGCGCGCCGCAGATCCAGGGCGAGGTACTCGTCGAAGTTCTCCGGCGCAGCGGCGCTGTACCCCAGGCTGCACATGCGGCGGACCGAGCTCAGCGCCGCCCGGTCACCCGCGTCCACCGACAGCGCCCCGTCGGTCATCTGCTGGCGGACGCTGTCCGCTTCTATCGCCAGTTCCACCACATCGTCCTCGTACATGACGGTGCACCTACCCCCGTCCGGACAAAGCGTGCACGATCAGTTGTGCGAAACCGTCACGGCCCGGGGCGGCATGCCAAGGAGAGGGGTGGTCGGCCCCTCCGCGACGCCGGCGGCCCCGTGGGTGTCCTCGGAGCGGACGACGGCGTCCGGACGAGAGGTCAGCCGTCCGCCGGGGTGGGTGTCCGCCACGCCGTCCTCGATCGTCTCCTCGGCGCCGTGGGCGCTGAACCGGGGGCCGTCGGGAACGTCCACGAACCGGCCCCGGTGCCCCTGGTGGGCGATGACGAGGCGGCCGGTGAGACCGCGCCGGTGCTTGGCGAGCGTCAGTTCGGCCTCACCGGCGAGCGGCATCCGCTGCCGGTAGGCGTCCGCCCGGTGCAGCAGGAGCACCAGATCGGCAGTGCGCAACACCCCGTCGGATTCCCGGAGGTCGGTCGGCGCCGGGCGGCGGTCGGGCGCCCGCGACTGATCGAGAGCAGCCGTCGCCACGACCGGGATCTGCAACCCCCGCGCCAGTCGGCGGAGTGCCCGCAGGACCTCGGCGCCCTCTCCGGCTCGGGGGGCGTCCCGCTGCGAGGAGCAGCTCGTCCGGACCGTCGACCGCCAGCAGGCGGAGCGCCTGTTCTCCGTGCAGACGCCGCGCCTGCACGGCCAACTCCCGGAGTGTCAGCGCGACAGGCGCGGAGACCCGAAGAGGCGCCGCATCGATGTCGACCACGGCCCGGGCCAGGCGCTGTTCCTCCCGTTCGGTCGTCGAACCGCTGTGCAGGTGCCGCAGCGGCACCGAACTCTCGGCAGCCGGCACACGGGTCGTCACCTCGTCCCTCTCCTCCAACGAACACAGCCACACCGGCCGCCGCTGCTGCAGGGCGACGTGGCGACAGACGTCCGTCAGCAGAGTGGAACGGCCCATCGCGGGACGGGAGGCGATGACCGTCAGCGTGCCGGGTGCCAGACCACCGGTCAGCCGGTCCAACTCGGCCAGCCCCGTCCGGGGCCAGGGCTGCCCCTCGCGCTGTGCCGCCACCAACCGCAGCACGCGGCGCGTCGGCCCCGCACCCAGCACGGCCGGTTGGTGCCGGTCCTCGTCGTCGCCGATGTCACCGCATTCCGGAGCGGCGACGGTCGACCCGCACGGCAGGTTCGGTGGCATCTCGACCGGGTCGGTGGCGGGCTCGGGGCCGGCGTGGTCCCTCATGGCTCCTCGTTCGGTCCTACGCGTACAACGGGTGCGCCGCAGCCCGGGTCACGTCGCCACACGGCCCGCGCCGGGAGTCCGACCGCCTGCCGTCCCACCGCCACGGCGGGCGCCCACCACGCGGCGTCCCACCGCACCTGAGCGCCGCTCGCGACAGCCGCCGTGCGACTGCACCGCTCACGGTGGTGGGCGACAGGCGGCTGGTGCAGGGCCCGGGAGGGCGGAAAGCCGTGGGCCGTCCGGTACGCGGCGGCGAACCGCCCGGGGCCGGCCGAGGCCCCACCAGGGCATGGCCTCGACCGACGTCGGCGACGTATGCGGTACCGCCTCACGGCGGCCCGAGCATCAGCGCGGGACGAGATCGACGCCGAGCTGCCGCAGGAAGGCGAGATTGTCGTACTGGACCCACTCCTCCGCCAGTCTCCCGTCGTCGCGATAACGGAAGACGTTGATCAGCTCCAGCCGCATCGGCTTCCCCGTGGGAGGCAGGGTACCGAGCGGGGAGGCGTCGAACGGCGCGGTGAACCGTCCCGCCATGCTGGTCCGCGCACTGATGTAGTCGCCCTCGCTCACCAGCGTCCGGCGCTCGCACGAGAAGCCCTCGAAAGCGGCTCGCATCGAGGCGAAGAACGCCCGCAGCTGCGGGTAGGTCATGTCACCGGCAGGACCGTGGAAGGCGAAATCCTCGGCGAAGTACTCGTCGAGCAGCGCGTCGTTGGCGACGGCGATCGCTTCGTGTCCGATGCGCACCAGCGCGCGGGCACGGTCGTCGTGGGCAGGATCGTCCGGAGAGATGAACTCGCTCATGGTCTCGCTTCCTCGGCTGAGTGGGCACTGCGTGCGGGGGCGCCTTTCCGCTCCCGGGCGCCGCATGCCCGCGACGTGCCGCCGGCACGGACGCCGGCGCGCCGTCGGGGACCCGGGGAATCCACGAAGCGGTTCTGGCCGCTGGACGCGACGGTGAACGCTGCGCGCGGTCAGCCGGGAGCGGACACGAGAGGGAGGGTGGCGGTGACACGCTTGCCGCCGTGGTTGCGGCTGGCCTGGAAGGCGGAGCAGAGCGTGGTGACGATGTGGAGGCCGTGGCCGCCGATGCGTCGCGGGTCCCGCGGTTGTGCGACCGGCTCACGGGTCTGGACCGTGCTCAGGAACCGCCTGGCCAGTGCCCTCGCTTCCGCTACCCGCTCGGTGCCGTCGTACCGTGCGCGCGCCCGTACGGCACGGCTGCCCGGACGTGGCCGCTGCCCCGGAACGGTGGCGCTGCGTCGTTCGTTCGTATGATGGTGGTCGGACATCGGGCCTGCCTTTCTCCACCCGGCGCGAAGCCCCTGGGGCCCCGTCGATCGTGGTGGGGTGGTTGCGGGCGCTTACCCAACCGCCGTGGTTCCATGTTGCGGCGCGGACCGACGCAGGGCGCCCCCGCCGGTCGGCACGGTTCGCTACGCTCGCCGGCGGCTGTAGCCCCGACCGTGCGAGGACCTGATGACCGGCCCTGTCGACCGCCGCCTCGCCGCCCCGCAGCAGCCGTCGTCGACCGGCGGTGCCCGCGCCTTCCGCGTTCTCTGGACCGGCCAGCTGTTCTCCCTGCTCGGCTCCAGCGCAGCCGCCTTCTGCCTCGCCCTCACGGTGTACAGCGAAACCGGCGACGCCTCCGCGCTCGCGCTCGTCGTGGGGGCGAGCTCACTGAGCATGATCTACCTCGCCCCGCTCGCCGGCGCCGTCGGCGATCACTTCCCCCGGCGACACGTCGTCTGCCTGGGCAACGCCGTGCTGAGCGTGGTGTCGCTGCTGCTCGCCTGGCAGGTGGGACAGTTCACCGCGGCGGAGGGCGACGGTTTCCGGACGATCCTGCTGCTGGTCTTCCTCGCCGGTACCGCCAAGGCCGCTCTCTCCACGACGCTGTCCGCGACGGTCCGCGAACTGCGTTCGGAGCGGGACCTGAGCCGCATCAACGGCCTCACCTCCCTGGTCGAGACCATCCCCACGGTCTCCGGCCCCGTGATCGGCGCCGCCCTCTACACCACGGTCGCCCCGGCCGCGGTCTTCGCCTTCGAGGCCGTCACCTTCGCTCTGGCCGGCGCTCTGGCCGCCACCGTCCGTTGGCCGGCCGCGGAGCGCCCGGGACGGGACAGAAGGCTGCGTCCGTTCGCCGGGGCGCGACGCGGCTTCCGCTTCATCCTCGCGGACCCGGGTTTCCGGACGCTGCAGCTCGTCTACGCGGGTGTCAACTTCTTCGCGGGGCTGGCCACGGCGGTCGTCACCGTCTACGTGGTCACCTCCTCCACCGCGGGGACCGAGGAGTGGAACCTCGCGGCGTTCACCGTGGCGGGACCGGTCGGGCTGCTGCTCGGCGCGCTGGTGGTCCTCACGGTCGGGGGCCGCGGCAGCCGCGCCGCCGTCATCGTCACCGCTCTCGTGCTCGGTGCCCTGGTCGGCCGGTTGACGCCGGCGCTGGTCGCCGTGCCGGTGGTGTGGTTCGTCGCCCAACTCGTGCACCAGGCGGGTGTCCAGATCTCCAACGCCCATGCCACGGCCGTCTGGCAGGAACGTACTCCCCGGCATCTGCAGGCGACGGTCTTCGGAGCCAGGCGCCTGCTCGGCCAGGGGCCGTTCCCCCTGGCTGTGATCCTCGGCGGCGTCCTGGCCGACCGCTTCTTCCAGGACGGCGCGGCTCTGCCCGAGGCGGCCGGTGCCATCGTCCCGCGCCTCGCCGAGGACGGCGGCGGTCCCGGCCTTCTGCTCGCGCTCTGCGCGCTCGGCCAGGCCGCCCTCGCGCTGCTGCTCGCCGCGTCGCCCCGCGTGCGGGAGACCGTTCGGCGCCCGTGACCGAGGCAGCCCGTCGGCCGCACGGCCATCCCGGCCGGGTTCTGAGCGCTTGCCCGGCGCGCCACCGTCAGCCGGTGCCGCCGCGGGAACGGGACCACAGGCGCCTGCGAGGCGTCCGCGCCGGTCCGTCGCTGACCCCGAAGGCGTGATGCATCCTTGCCCTGGTCTCCTTGGGATCCACGCAGCCGCGGGCCGGCCGTAGGCTGCCCGCTTCGCGAGGCTCCTCCGGCCAGGTCATCGGTGAGGCACCCGCACGCGGCCGTCGTGTCGGGCAGGGGGCTGGGTCGATGCGGTGCGTCTGCCCTCCTGTTCGCGGCAGCCATCGCGATTTCCCTGGCCGGGCGGCCCCTTCGGCGACTCGCGCGCCGGGCCCCGCCGCTTCGTGTCCTCGGGTCGGCTGCGGGACCGGGGCGCGACCCCGCGGGGTGTCCGGGTTGGTACACCGAGGAGGTGCGGTCCGCAACGAACAGCGCACCACAAGCCGATCCGGGGCTCGATCCGCACCAGACCGGTGGACGACGGTCGACCACGCGCACCACCCGCTGCCGGTGCACAGCAGGCCGGGGCGCCGAGCCGAGCCGGGAGTGAGTCGCGGGACGGGTGAGGCCGTGAGCCGACCCGGCCGATCAGGCCAAGACCGGCGTCCCCGGCGTGGTCCCGCCGTGTCGGGCAGGCGAATCCCATGACCTCCCAGCCCGAGACCTACACGGTCTCCCGCCGCCCCCGTCCCGACCTCTCGACTCTCCCGTCCCGAGCACCACGCCGCGTCGTGCGAGCCGTCACTGCGGCCGCCGGCGCGCTGGGACTCGCCCTGGCCGGGACCTCCTCCGCGGGCGCGGCCGGCAGCGCCGCACCCGCGGCGACATCGAGTGAGAACTGCACGCCCGCCCAGATCCAGGCCGAGGCCATCCTCTGGCACGGCTCCGTCGACGGCACCCGCGGCTCGGCGGAAGTGAGGTTCTCCGCCATCGCCGGTGACAGCTGCACCCTCGCCGGATACCCGGCTCGCCTCAGCCTGCTCGACGCCCGGGGTAACGTCGTCGAGCACGCCCAGCAGTCGGGCGGGGAGACGGCGGGTGAGGAGATCACCGTCTCCGGCCAGGCGATGGCCCGCACCGCCATCTCCTACACCGCGCGCGCCGAGGAGTGCGTCGAGAAGCGCGCCACGGCGGTCAACATCCAGATCCCCGGCACCGACACTGTCCTGTACGTGCCGTTCGCCGGCAGCGAGGGTTTCGTGGTCTGTGAAGGCACCGCCGTCTACGGTCAGATGTACTCCGCCGGGACCTGACCCTCCCGGGCGGGCCGTCGCTCCGCATGCGCCGGTCGCGACGTCGCAGGCCGGGTGGGGCCCGGCTGGCGGCCCTTCCCCAGCGCCCTGGCGATCGCCGGTCCCAGCTGCTTCGTCATCCCGAGCGCCAGCGGCCGGCGATCGTCGTTCCGCCCGGCGCCTGCCCCGTTGTTCCCGCGCGTCCGGTCGGGAAGCGGCGGCCCCGGGCGCGCGGGCCGCGGTACCGGTCTGTTCCGTCAGCCACTCCTCGCCTCTGCTCCTGCGCAGGGCTCGGGGCGCCGGCCCGGCCGCTCCCCACCCGTTTGGGTTGCCGAACCGACCTCTGATCAGCATTCCCGTCGGTACAGGGCGCGCGTGAACCCGGCGGCGGCCTCTTCGGCCCTCGCCTCACCGCGACGAGTCGCGGATCCCGTCGACGAGCACGCGGACGTAGATCGCCACGGTGGACTCTTCGCGTGTGTTGCGGAGGGCATGGATCACGCCGGTGACGAGCCGTCGTATGTCCTCGGTGCCGAGCTCGCTCCTGACCGCCCCCGCGGCGCGCGCGCGGACCAGCAGGTTGTCGACGATGTCGCTGAGTTCGGCCGTGAGCGGCGACGGCCCGCCTTCGTCGCCTTCGAGGATCGTCGCGATGCCGGGATCGTCGAGCGCGCCGCGGACGACCGAGTCGACGGCCGCGGCCAGACCTTGTGCCGGGTCGGGCAACGAGGCGGCACTGCGCACCGTGGCGATCAGGGTGCGCAGTCCCTCCTCGCCCAGCGCCGCGAGCACGGCCTCGACCGTCTGGAAGTGGCGGTAGGCCGTCCCGACCCCGACGCCCGCGCGGCGGGCGAGCGCGGCCAGCGGCGGCAGCGAACCCTCGGCTTCGAGCGCGAGCCGCGCCGCCTTCAGGAGGGCCGCACGGTTGCGCGCGGCGTCGGCGCGCAGTGCGGAGCGGGCGGTCGTCATGCGGCGAGGGTACACCGACTTCACGCTAACCGGAATTGATTCCGCTTGTGCTACGCTCCGGCTAACCGGAATCACTTCCATTTCCAGGAGTCCCGTATGCCGACCCACCAGATCCCCCTCACCGGGCGGACCGTGACCATCGATCACACGCCTTCGGGCCTGGCCCGCACCATCACCAGTGAGGCGATGGGGGTCAGCGTCACCTTCCTGCGGTCCGCGGAGGAGAGCAGCGACGGCTCGGTCGAGACCGAGGTCTTCCTCAGGGTGGGGGGACACGGGCCGCCCCTGCACGTCCACACCGGCTTCGAGGAGACGTTCACGACCCTGGAAGGACCGCTCTCCTTCGATGTCGGCGACCGGAAGGGGCTGCTGCTTCCCGTCGGCGAGTCGCTGAACGTGCCCCCCGGTCTCGCGCACCGCTACTACAACAGCGGCGACCAGCCGGCCGTCTTCCGCTTCGTCGCCCGTCCCGGCCTCGCCTACGAGCGGTCCCTCCGCGCGAGCTTCGGCCGGGAAGCGGAAGGCCGCTCCACTCGGATGGGCCTGCCGCGCAACCCCCTTGAAGCCGCCCTGGTGATCGAGGCGTCGGACAGCCTGGTCGTGGGCGTACCGCTCGGGCTGCAGCGTCGACTGGTCGGAGCTGCTGCGGGGCTGGCGCGTCGACTCGGGATGCAGCGTCGGCTCGATCCCCACCTCGCGCCCCGCCACGACCTTCCCTGACTCTTCTCCTCTCCCGCCCGGGGCAGCCTCGGACAACGGATCGTCGCACCCGTCGCCGGCCCCGCCGAGCCCCGTCCCCTCACCCTTCCTCCTCCAGGAGACATCCGTGACCATCGCCCTCTGGTGCCTCAACACCCTGCTCGCACTCGGCTTCCTCGCCGCCGGCGGCACCAAGCTCATTCGCAGCAAGCCGGCGCTCCACGCGCAGGGCATGACGTTCGTCGACGACTTCTCGGCGCCCGCGGTGAAGGCGATCGGTGCGGCCGAGGTGGCCGGAGCGCTCGGCCTCGTGCTGCCGCTCGCCACCGACGTGCTCCCGATCCTGACCCCGCTCGCCGCGGCCGGCCTCGTCGCACTCATGATCGGTGCGGGGGCGAGTCATGTCCGCCGCGGCGAGAGCCCCGCGGCCGCGGTAGGGCTTGGCGCGGCCTCCGTGGCGAGCGCCGTCGTCGGCACGCTCGTCGTCCTCGGCTAGACCTGTCCGCCGATCAGGTGACTGCTGCGCCGCAGTGTCGTCGATGCGGACACGGGGCGGGGAATCCGGCGCATGCTCCGCCCCAACGGGGACGCGGCAGACGGCACCCCCGGCGTCGACAACGGACGGCACAAGAGCCGCAACACCGTCGAACGGGCTGTCCCCCGGCTCAGGCACGCCAGAGCCGTGGCAACCCGCCATGACAAGCACGGCTGCGTCCTCCTGGGCGCCCCAACCGCAGCAGCCCTCGTTGTCTGGCTGCGCACCTGAGCGCGTCTGTCACAACGCGATTGCCCGATAGGCCAACGCCTGATCGGCCGGACACATCCCGGGTGAGCTCCGGCAAGCGACAGCGGGGCCTCGCCGCCCCCGGCCGCCCGGCGACCGCACCCGGTGCGTCCGCCGCGCACCACGTTTCACGGCGGCCATCGGCAACCATCCACCGGCGTACGCCGTCGCCACCGGTTCGTCGGGAGGGATGGCCAAGAACCGGTCCGTTCACGCGGTGGTCACGAATCGCCAGCTACCGGGCCGCGGCGGCAAGCAACCGGTCCGCCACCGTCACCATGGGGCAAACCGGCCCTGCCGATGCGACGATCGCCCGATGTGCCACCGTTCCACCGCCCTCGCGATCGCGCTGGCCGCTGTCGCGCTCTCGGGATGCACCACCGTGCAGCCGCTGCCTTCCCAATCCCCGGCCGGCAGCTCGCCGCGCCCGGCCGCCGAAGCCGTCCCGGCCATCCCCGTGCCCGACCCGATCGAGGAGACCACCCCCGTGCTGGAGGAAGCGCGCGAGGAGCGGCCCGTCCCGCCGACACCCGCCCGGCCTCCCACCGCCCCGGAGTCCGAGCCGGAGCCCACAACCACGCGCTCACCACTACCGGCGCCCGCCCGGCCGCTACCGGGCAACCCGGACGCCGACGCGCCGGCCGGGTCCGTCCCACCCGCCGTCGGGCTCGACCCCGGCGCCGTCTGCGACATGGGGCAGGGCTGGCTGGACGCCGACCTCGCCACCGCATGCCGCGAGGCCTTCGGCGGACGGTGAGGCCGCCCACGCCCTTCGCCACGACGACCGACGCATCGCGCCACGACGCCGCACCGACCGACCATCAGGACCGGCCCACGCCACCACCTGTGCCCGCCCCGGTGGCGCCGGGACGGCGGCGCGGAGCATGCGTACCGCGCCCGCGCCGCCCACCGCGGACCCGACGCGGTCGAGCCGTTCAGCCGGTCGGCAGGCCCGCCCGCGGCGGCCGGTCGGTCGACTTCTTCGTCGGTCCACCGGCGGCGCCCGGCGGATCCGCCGCGGTGGCTCGCAAGGCGGCAGCACCCTGTACGCGGAGTCCGGTCTCGTCCCCGGGGACGACGGACACCGGCCCGGGGTGACGGACGCGCACGGTGGTGCCGTCGGCCAGAGCGACGGCGACCAGCGCATCGTGACCATGGAAACGGACCCGGGTCACGGACCCCCGGACCGGAGCCGCCTCCGCCGAGCAGAGCTGCAACTGCTCCGGGCGCAGCACGGCGGTTCCCACCGTGAGACGGCTGTCGCTTCCGGGAGTCAGGGGATGCGCGCCCAGCGCGGTGAGGACACGGCCGCCCTCATGACGACCGGGCAGCAGAACCGCGTCGCCGAGGAAGGATGCGACCCAGGGATCGACCGGCTCGGCGTACAGCTCCTGCGGCGACCCGTGCTGCGCGACACGGCCCTGCCGCAGGACCGCGATGTGGTCCGCCCAGGAGAGCGCCTCCTCCTGATCGTGCGTGACCAGGACGCCCGTCGACCCCGTGGCCGCGAGCGCGGCCCGCACATCGTCCCGAAGGTCACCGCGCAGCGCCGTGTCGAGAGCGTTGAACGGCTCGTCGAGCAGGACCACCGACGGACGGGGAGCCAAGGCGCGGGCGAGGGCGACGCGTTGCTGCTGGCCACCGGAGAGTTCGTGCGGCATCCGCGACCCGAGGCCGGCGAGGCCGACGAGTTCGAGCATCGCCTCGACGCGAGGGGCGCGCTCCGCGCGCGGCAGCGAGGTCAGCCCGAAGCCGACGTTCCGCGCCACCGTCAGGTGGGGGAACAGCGCCCCCTCCTGGGCGACGATGCCGACCGCCCGGCGCTCCGGGGGAACGTGTCTGCCCGGGCCGGCGACGATCCGCCCGGCGACCGTGACGGTGCCGTCCGCGGGGCGGAGGAAGCCCGCGACACAGCGCAGCAGCGTGGTCTTGCCGCACCCGGACGGGCCGAGCACCGCGGTGAGCCGGCCGGAGGGGATGTCGAGGTCCAGCCGGTCGAGGACCGGCGCTTTCCCGTAGCCCGCGGTCAGTGCGCGGACGCTGAGATCGGTCACGGGCGGTGTCTCCCGAGCAGGTAGGAGGGGACGGCGGCGATCAGGACGAGGGTGAGCGCGTAGGGCGCTGCCGCCGCGAAGGCGAAGTTGTCGGTGTGCGTCCACAGCCGCGTGGCGAGCGTGTCCATGCCCGTCGGACGGAGCAGGAGGGTCGCGGGCAGTTCCTTCATGATCACGACGAAGGTGAGCGCCGCACCGGCCGCGATGCCCGGGGCAGCCAGGGGCAGCGTCACTTCGCGGAGGGTCGCGAACGGTCCGCGTCCCAACGACCGCGCCGCCTCCTCCAACGACTCGGGCGCCTGGAGGAGCGCGGCGCGAACGCCGGTGAGCGCGAGCGGGAGGAACAGCGCCGCGTAGGCGAGAACAAGCAACGGCCACTGCTGGTAGAGCGGCTCGGCGTACCGGACGGCGAGGAAGACGAAGGCGAGCGCCACCGTGATGCCCGGCAGCGCGTGGCCGGCGAACGACGCGTGCTCCAGCGTGCGGGCGAGCGGCCCGCGGTGCCGAACGGACAGGACAGCGACCGGGACCGCCAACAGCACGGTGACGACCGCTCCGGCCGCCGCCACCCCGACCGTGGCGACCGCCGCCTCCCACAGCGGTCCCGGGGCCCAGGTGGCGGAGTTGCCGACCGCTATCCAGTAGCAGAGCGTGCCGACAGGAAAAGCGACGGCGGCCAGCGCCACCGCGGCGGACCAGCCCAGTGCTGCCGTACGCGCCGCACGACCCAGCGGCATGCGCTGCGCCGGGCGTGCGCTGCCGCGCCCGGTCCGGTCGTAGCGGGCCCGGCCGCGGGTACGGCGCTCCGCCACCACCAGCGCCACGGTGATCAGCACCAGGACGCAGCCCAGGGCCGCCGCTGGGGTGCGGTCGAAGCTCGCGCGGTAACTGGTGTGGATAGCACGGGTGAACGTGTCGTACCGCATGAGTGAGACGGCGCCGAAGTCCGACATCACGTACAGCGCGACCAGCAGACCGCCGCCGACCGCGGCAGGCCGCAGCTGGGGCAGGGTCACCGAGCGGAAAGTCCGCCACGGCCCGTGGCCGAGTGACCGTGCGGCCTCCTCCAACGCGGGGTCGGCCCCCCGGAGGACTGCGGCCACGGGCAGGTACACGTACGGGAAGCACGCCAGGGAGAGGGCCACGGCGGCGCCGGTGAACCCGCTGATGCCGGGGAAAGCCGACAGCCAACTGAACGACATCACGTAGCTGGGCACCGCGAGCGGCAGCGTCGCCAGCACCGCCCAGAGCCGGGCGGCCGGCAGGGCCGTGCGCTCCGTCAACCAGGCCAGCGACACCCCCAGGACCCAGGTCGCCACCACGACCACCACGGTCAACCGCAGACTGTTGCCGAGCAGTCCGGCGGT
Organism: Streptomyces bohaiensis; assembly: GCF_012033785.1. Taxonomy (GTDB): domain Bacteria; phylum Actinomycetota; class Actinomycetes; order Streptomycetales; family Streptomycetaceae; genus Streptomyces; species Streptomyces bohaiensis. Next base: position 22,794 of record NZ_JAAVJC010000015.1, on the reverse strand, counting down.
GCGATCGGCACTGACGACGCCCCAGGCGAACGCAGGCCCGCGCTCCAGGGCACGGATCACCAGGTAGACGAGCGGGAGCAGGGCGAAAGCGCCCGTCAACGCCGCGGGGACCGCCAGCACCGGCGGGATCCGCCTGCCGCGCACAGCGCGACGGACGGATCCCGAGGTTCTGTCGGCACCGGCACCGGCATCGCCACCGGTGCCGCTGTTCCCGGCTGTCCCGCTGTTCACGGAAGCCGTCGACGGGGGAGTGGGGCGCGGTGCGATCATGCGAGTGATCAGACCATGCCCACGTCCTGGAGCAGAGCGAGGGTCTCCTCCAGGGAGTCGAGGTCGGTGAGGTTGACCTCGGGGGCCTCGATGGACTCGAAGGGCGGCAGGTCCTCGACGGGGCTCGTGACGCCGGCGGCCAGGGGGTACTCCATCGTCTCCTCGGCGAAGTACTTCTGGGCCTCCTCGGACAGCAGGTACTCGACCGCCTTGCGGGCCGCCTCGCTCTGCCCCCCGTGGGCGGTGACGGCGACACCGGCCACGTTGAGGAGGGACCCGGGGTCCTCGCCGGGGAAGAAGTGCAACCGGCTGTCGAGGTTCTCGGCGCCCTCCTCCGCGGCGGTCGCGTACCAGTAGTAGTGGTTGGTCAGTCCGACCTCGACATCGCCGTTGTTGACGGCGTCCATGATGCCGCCGTTGCCGTCGAACACCTCGGCGTCGTTGGCCTGCAGGTCGCGAAGCCACTGCTCCGCGCGGTCCTCGCCCTCGATGACGCGCAGCGCGGTGACGAAGGTCTGGAACGACGCGTTGGTCGGGGCGTAGGCGACCTTCCCCCGCCAGTCCTCGGTGGTGAGGTCGTGGATCGAGTCGGGAAGGTCCGCCTGCGCCACGAGCTCCTGGTTGTAGACGAGCACGCGGGCACGGCCCGAGATGCCCACCCAGTCGTCCTCCGTGCCGCGGTGGGCCGCGTCCACGTCGTCGAGCAGCTCGGCCGGGAGCTCCTCCAGAAGCCCCGCCTTGGAGAGGGCGCCCAGTGCGCCGGCGTCCTGGGAGATGAAGAGGCCGGCGTTGGTACCCTCCCCCTCCTCCATCAGGGTGGCGGCGTGCTCGGCCGTTCCCGCGTAGCGGACGCTCACGGTGACCCCGGTCGCCTCCTCCAGCTTCTCGATCAGCGGGTCGATCAGCTCCTCGTTCCGACCGGAGTAGATGGTGAGAGTGTCCGCGGCTCCGCTGTCCGCGTTCTGCCCGTTGTCGGAGTCACCGCTGCCGGCACCCTCGCTGTCACTGCCGCACGCGGCGAGGGTCGGCAGCAGCAGCGCTGCGGTGGCCATGCCGGCGGCAAGGCGAAGATGACGCCTCATAGGGAGAAGAACCTCTCACCAGGCGGCTGCCGTCGGGCAGCCGCGAACAACGGAGCTCGACGCACGCGCGCCCTCCGACCAAGCAGCAAGGTTAGCCTTGCCTATGTTAGGTGTCGAGTTGATCGAATCCCGCACGGGTCCCGGCTGCCGGCCTGCCGGAGCCCGTGCGGGCGACGTTCCGGACGACGCCCGCCGGCCTCGCTCCCGTCGGCGGTCACGGGGCCGACCCCGTCCGGTGGGGTCGCGCGCTCGCGTGCCGCGTTGCCGCAGCCATCGCCGGATCCCATATCGCCGCCGCCGGGTCGCCCCCCGGCCGCCGCTGCCCGGGAGAACGCGGCGCGGGGGGCGGCAGCGGGGTCAGCCTCGCGGCTGCGGGGCGTTCAGGAGCGTATGACTGTCCGTGCCCTCCCAGTCCACGGGGGGCACGCCCTGGCCGAAGGTGAAGAGTGCGGCGGATGCACCGAGAGTGAAGGGCTGGTGCGCGCTGATGCTCCGAATGTGGGCGTGGCGGTCGTGGTGGTAGTAGGAGAAGGCGTCGGGGTAGTCGTGTTCGCGGAGCATCTTGCTCAGGTACATGGCATCGCCCAAGGCGAAGGTGGCGCCCAGGCCCAGGAGTGGGCTGGCTGCGTGGATCGCGTCTCCGACGAGCGCGATGCGCCCCGAGGACCAGGCCGGCAGGGCGTCGAGGCAGTGCAGCTGCACGGGTGTGAGTGCGCCGGCTTCCTTTATCAGTGCGGGTACGGGGCCTTGCCAGTCGTGGACGAAGTCGAGGAGTTCCGAGCGCAGTCCCTCCTTCGGCTTCCGTTCGAAGTTCTTAACGGGGATCTTTCGTTCCACGGTGCCCACGAGAACCCAGGATATGCTCTGGTTGTCGCCTGTTCCGTCGTGTGTCACGAAGCACGTCGCTGTTCGTCCTTCATAGGAGTTCATGCTGTTGCGGAGTGCTGCGAGTTCGTCGTAAGAGAGGCAATCGGGCGAAGATTTTCCGAAGATGCACCACACCCCCGAGTGCTTCAGGGGGATGTGTGGGAATATCAGGGACCGTGTGCGGGATTTCGTTCCGTCCGCCCCGATGAGCAGCGTTCCGTGTGCTTCGGTTCCGTCTTCGAACGTGGCTTTGATGTCGTGGGGCGACGTGACCGCCGAGTGGAGCTTCTTGCCGTAGGTGACCCGTATCTCCCTCCGCTTCGCCTCGGCGAGCAGCGCATTGAGGAGTTCGGTGCGCCCTATGGAGAGAAACTCGCCACCCAGCACGGACGGATTCCACTCCATGCGGCCGATGAATTCATTGTTGCTCGTGAAGAAAGATGAAGAGTTGGCGGCGTCGAAGCTGTTCTCGCGCACTTCTTCGAATATTCCCATGGATTTCAGGACTTCTTGCCCGCTCGGTGCGAGCACGAAGCTTGACCCGGCCTCTTTGTGCGAGGGATAGGCCTCGTAGACTTCGCTTTCAAGGCCGGCCATGTCCAGGCAGATGGACGCGGTGAGACCGGCGATCCCGCCTCCGATGACGAGTGCCTTGCTGCTGTGGGTCATGTGAACCTCGTTGATGGAGAAGTTGCGGAGTCCGTCACCAGCGGCCGTTCGGCACGGTCGCGGTTCCGACCGCCGTCCGGGCCGGGGTGCGGTGTCAGTGGCCCTTGGTCACGTCGAGGTTCTTCGGAGTCAGCGCGAACACGACGACGACCGATGTCAGCATCGCCCCGGCTCCGAGAGCCCCCACGAGGGTGAACCCGTCGGTGAAGGCCGTCTGTGCCTGCGCGGCTGCCACGGCTCCGGCTTCCCCGAGCTCGGACAGCACGTGCAGCGCGCTGCCCAGCGAGTCCTGGGCGGTGGCCACCTGGGTCGAATCGAGCCCGGCGGCGGCCAGGTCGGAGGCGGGGAGGTGGGCCCGGTACAGAGCCGCGGCGGCGCTGCCGAGTGTGGCGATGCCGAGCACAGCACCGAGTTCGTAGGCCGTCTCCTCGATGGCGGCGGCGCTGCCCGCGTGTTCGGCCGGTGTGCCGGACATGATGATCGCCGAGGCGATGGCCAGCGAGCCCATGCCTGCCCCCAGCAGTGCCATGAAGGCCGCTATCGCTCCGTAGGTGAGCGGATCCGGGGCCAGGGCCAGGACGCCGAAGCCCGTGCCGGCCACGGCAAGGCCGCCGACCAGGACGGTACGGGCGCCGATGCGCTGCGCCAGCACCGGTGCGAGAGGTGAGACGACCGCGGCCGCGACGGCCATCGGCAGCAACCTGATCCCCGCCTGCAGCGGCGAATGGCCCTGCACCAGTTGCAGCCACTGCGCTGCCAGCAGCAGAGCCGAGCCCATGGCGAGCGTGATGAACAAGGCGGCCAGCGTTCCGGCAGTGAAGGAGGGGACGGCGAACAGCCGCACCCGCAGCAGCGGGGACTCGCTGTTGAGGCACCGCACCACGAACCAGACGAGCAGAACGAGCGCCGCGCACAGGGCCCCCAGCGCCAGGAGGTCCGTGGGGCCTTCCTTGGCGACGCGCTTGATGCCCCAGATCAGAGCGACCATGCCGGCGATGGACAGACCGGTGGCCAGAGCGTCCCAGCGTCCGGGGCGAGGGTTGCGGGCCTCGGGCAGCAACAGGAGGCCCGCGACGAGGGCGGCCGCCATCAGTGGCACGTTGACCAGGAACGCGGCATGCCAGGAGAAGTGCTCCAGCAGGACTCCACCCACGATGGGACCCACCGCGGCACCGAGGGAGGCCACCGCCGCCCAGACACCCAGGGCCTTCGCGCGCTCCCCGGGGTCGGTGAACAGGCTGCGGATCATCGACAGCGTGGCGGGCATGATCATGGCGCCACCCACGCCCAGCATGGCCCGCACGGCGATGACCATGGGGGCCGACTCGGCGACCAGGATCAACAACGACGCGGCGCCGAAGATCGCGAAGCCGGTCAGGAGCATGCGTCGGCGGCCCCAGCGGTCCCCGAGCGTGCTCATGGTCACCAGAAGCCCTGCCAGAACCAGGGCGTAGATGTCGACGATCCACAGCTGCTGGGCAGCGGTGGGCGACAGCGCGGCCGCCATCTCGGGCAGGGCGACGTTGAGGATCGTCATATCCATGACGACCACGAGCAGGCTCGCGGCCAGCACGCCCAGCGCCGCCCAGCGTCGGCCCGGGGGCAGGTGGTCCGCGGTGGCGCCGGGCGCCTGTTCGCTGCGTGCGGTCTGTGCGGTGCTCATTCTGTCTTCTCCGGGGGGGCGCTCATCAGGGCGGCGATCGCCGTGTGCAGCTCCGCTTCGTCCACGGGCTGCTCGGTGAGGAGGCTGTGCAGGATGACGCCGTCCATGTAGATGGCGACGGCTCTGGCCGCGGCGGGGGAGGTGTAGTCGGAGAGCACCTCCGTCATGCCCTGGGCCCAGCGCCGCGCCAGTGGACGCAGTTTCGGGTCGTAGAGGCCGGCGTAGTACAGGACCATCTCGGCCTGCAGCGCGGAGTGGTCGCGCAGCTGCACCGCGAACCCGGCAGCGATGTCCTCGGGGCGTCCCGCACAGTCCGCGATCTCGCGGGCGAACTGCCGCAGCTCGGCTTCCACCTGGTCGACCAGCAGCTCCAGGGCGCTGGTGCGCAGGTCGTCCAGAGAGGTGAAGTGGTAAGTGGTGGAGCTCAGCGACACCCCGGCACGTTCGGCGACCCGTCGGTGCGTCAGAGCCTGGTAGCCGTGCTCGGCCATCTCCTGTGCGGCGACCTCGAGCATGGCGCGCCGGCGCCCTTGAGGGTCCCTGCGGCCGCTCACGGCTGCGTGCCCTTCTCGACCGGTCCGGCGATCAGGAATCCCATGTGTCACTCCCTTGTAGTACATCCGTACCGTACAAATGTACCGCACTGGGTGGCGGTGCCGAGAACGTGGCCTCGGTGGGATGAGAAGTGGCTGCTTGACCTGCGCCGACGCCGTTGCGTCGATCTGCGGTGCTCAGTTCCGCGTTGCCGGGGGAGCCGGCCGGCTGATGCCCGGTCGCCAGGCTGTGAGTCAACGGAGCGGGCTCGTCAGAGCCGGCCCGATGGCGCCGCGGCCCTCCCCGGCTCTTCGACCGAGGGGGAGGATGCGCTCGCGACGCGTGGTGGATCACTGGTTCGACCACGCCGGCAAGCCCGCATGGGTGGATCGTCTGGCGGGTGGCCCGCAGCTCGGCGACGGTCCACCATCGGGCTCGTTGAGCGGTGCCGGGCGCTCGCGGCCGCAGAGGTGCAGCCGCCCCCCCCCACGCGCGGGGATGTGTGTCGTGGCCTGGTGAATCTGCTGATCGCCGCCCGCGTAGGCGCTGTTGCAGTCAGTCACTGGCGGTCTGAGTGAGGCGCTCGTGGCTCCGAGTTGCTCCTCCGGTTCTCGAAGGGCCGCGGCCGGGTGGCTCTCGCCGCTTCCAGGCGGCCCCTTGGGGCCGCTGCCCCGCCTCGCGCGAGGTGATCAGCGGGTGCTCCCGCACTCGGCGCACCACCGGCCGGCAGCCACTCGCACCGCAGCCGCCGCCTCCCGCCAGCTGTGCAGTCGGCCGACGACGCTGCCGTGTCCGGTCGACCTCGTCCACCTCTGCGCAGCCCTCGCGAGGGGCCCGGGTGGTGGGTACTCGATGTCGGCCCAGGCTTTCGCACGGGGTGCGCGGCTGCGCGCAGACTGCTCGCGACGTGGCCCTGCCGTCGGCGTCCCCCGCCCAGCGGCCTCCGGACGTGGCAGGCAGCGCGTCGCCGGTGCTCTCCTCGGCGCCTCCCGACCGCCTGTGGCTCGGCGAGATCAAGGGGCGACGGAGGGCGGAGCCCGGCCTTGCTGCCGGCGTGGACCTCCGCTCGAACGGGGTGCGGACGTGTGCCTGTTGAGAGTCTTCTCTCGAGAGATTACTCTCATCGCATGTCGCGATCGAATGACGGACCACAGCCGGCCCGGCGGACACCCGATTCCGGCGAGCACCACGGATCAGCCTCGTCGCCCGGCGCTCCGCGCCGCCTCGACGACCCGGCCTCCATGCGCGCCCTCTCGCATCCGGTGCGACTCGCGCTCATCGAGGCCCTCACTCTTCACGGCGCGCTGACGGCAACCCAGGCGGGACGTCTGATCGACGCGACTCCCACCACCTGTTCCTTCCACCTGCGTCAGCTCGCGAAGTACGGCTTCGTGGAGGAGGCCGGCCACATGCCGGGCCGCTCGCGCCCGTGGCGCATCACCCAACTCGGCTGGCTCGTCGAGGGCTCTGCTCCCGGGGACAGTGAGATCGGGAGCGAGCACACCGTCGCTGCACGTCACCTCGGCGATCTCACACTGGAGCGCCAGCTCGCCCGGCATCGAGCGCAGGACCACGGGCCCAAGCGGTCGCACACCGTCTGGTGGGTCACTCCGAGCGAGGCGGACGAACTGCACCGGCAGATCGACGAGCTGGTCATGCGCTACCGAGAGCGACTTCAGGACCCAGCGACCCGGCCGGCGGCCTCGGAAGCAGTGGAGGTCGTGATCCTCACCCACCCGTTCGGTTGATGCACGTCGGTCACCGACAGCGACGCTCGACAGCTCCGCCGCGCACCGAGCGCTCATCAACCCAACCGGGGGAACCATGACCGCAGAGGCCGCATCTGCGACGGAAGCGAAACTCGACGGACTGCAGCCACTGCGCAAGAACAGGGACTTCACCCTGTTGTGGACGGGGCAAGCCGTCTCTCAGCTCGGTGCCGGAGTGACCTTGCTGGCATTCCCGCTGCTCGTGCTGTCGTTGACCGGTTCTGCCGCGCAGGCGGGAGCGCTCGGCACGCTCCAGGCGGTCATCCGTGTCACTTTTCAGTTGCCCGCCGGCGCCCTGGCCGACCGCTGGAACAGGAAGCGCGTCGTGCAGATCTGCGGTGCCGGCCGTGCCGCCCTCTTCACGGCCCTGGCCATCGCTATCCTGCTGGACCAGGTGTCGCTTGCTGCGATCTTCGCCGTGGCGGGAACGGCGGCCTTACTGGACGTCCTGTCCGGCGCGGCCGAGACGTCAATCGTCAGCCAACTCGTGCCGCGGTCGCAGCTCGCCGCCGCTTTCGCGCGCAACGAGGCCCGCTCGTACGGGGCGTCCCTGGCGGGCCCTCCGTTGGGAGGCTTCCTGTACGCGCTCGGCCGGCCGGTTCCGTTCCTCCTCGACGCCCTGAGCTCCCTGATCTCGCTCCTGACGGTGTCCTTCATCCGCAAGCCCGAGCACCCGAAACGGGCGGAGAGTGACACGACCTCGCTGCGTCACGACATGCTGGAGGGGCTGCGCCATGTGGCCGCGCGCCCGTTCCTCCGGGCGGTGATCCTCATGGCGGCGCCCGTCAACTTCGCCCTGACAGGTGCGTTGTTCTCCGGCGTGCTGATCCTCGCCGACGCCGGGTACAGCTCCAGAACGCTCGGCCTGGCTCAGGGCGGCATCGCGATCGGTGGTCTCCTCGGCGCCCTCTGCGCGGTTCGCCTGCAGCGGCTCCTACCTTTCCAGCGCCGGCTGATCACGGCCCTGGCCTTGCTGCTGACTCTGCTGGTCGCGAGCACCGCCCTGAATGGCAGCCTGGCGATGGTGGCCCCGCTCGCCGCGGGCTTGTTCCTTGCGCCGGCAGTCAACTCGACTCTGTTCGGACGCATCGCCGCGACCACCCCGGTACACATCCAGGGGCGGGTCATCAGCGTCGTCGCGCTCTCCGCGACCGCGGCCGCCGCACTGGCCCCGATCACCGTCGGCACTGCGGTGGAACACCTCGGCGGCATTGCGGCGATGGCCACCGTCGTAGCAGCAGGGGCCCTCTCTCTCGCAGCCGCCGCCCTCAACCGCGGGACCCTCCGGGAGAGCCAGACAGTCAGAGCTGACACCTCGCCCTGACCAAGAACGGCGCTCGCGACCCCCGTTCGTGGCCGCTTGTGCCGACGTGAGTCACCTGCCGCGTCGTCTGCGTCCGAGACGGGCGCCGGTATGCCGGGTGCCTCGGCGACGGCCGCGTGCTGTTCGACCACTTCCAGCTGCAGCTCGAGCAGGACACGCCGTGCGTCCGCGGTCTCGAGCCGGCCAGGACGTATCCGTTGGCGCTGAACTCACAGCACGCGCTGGTAGTGCAGCTCAGTGAGCGTGATCTCGTCATAGGCGTCGTCCTGGGGAGTACCGTCAGCCTGATGGTCGGCCCGCTCGTCGAAGCGCCGGGTCCGTTGGTTGTCGGCGAGAACCCACAGAGTCGACGCCTGGAAGCTCTGACTCTTCATCCGCTCGTGAGCCTCCTCCAGGAGCCGGCGGCCGACGCCTGCCCGACCAGATCCGGTGACACGTGAAGGGCGAATATCTCACCGACCGGCTCCGCACCGGGCAGTTCTCTGCGGCGCGGGCCGAAGCAGACCCACCCGCCGGGGTCCCAGTCACCGAGCGCCACGAGATCTCGTGACTGTCGTCCGGGTTCAGACCACCACTGCCGCCGTTGATTTGCGTCACGCTCCACCGTCATGGCATCCGAGTACGTCTGGGGAACGATCCCGGCGTCCGCCGCCTGCCACCCGCGGACTCGAATCCTCGAAACAGCCTCGATGTCGGCGGTATGCATCTCCCGCACGTCCACCATCGCGCCACCGCAACGGCCCGGAGACCTCTCGGGACGGCGGCGATGCGCTGCGCCGGCGCCTGATCGGGCCACGGCAACCGTGACGTCCGGCGCCGGTCTGGACCGCCCCGTCCGTGTCCAGCACCGCAGGGGCCCTTGTGCTTTCCGGGGCCGGTGCAGGCAAGGTTGTCTTCTCGCAGTCGTTTGCGGTGAAGGCGGCTCGCTGCCAGTCCGCGGCCGCCACTCTGGGCTCCGCACCGGGCGGCAGCCCACCGGCTGCCTTGTCGACACAGGCCAGGGCGTTGCGGTGGAGAGCCGTGGCGCAGGTCGTGGGGGTGTGGGGTGTGGGGTGCTGGTAATGGCGTCGGGGTCGGCAACGCGTGCCGTTGAGCGGTGTGCCCATCTGGGAGGTGGGGGAGAGGTGTGCCGCGACGGACGGCCTGCGCCACCACTGCCGACCGTGTGTGTGGTCAGAGTGGGCAGTTTGAGCGAACGGGCCGAGGAAGCTGCTGTGCGCCGCGCTCCGGAAGTTCGTTGCTCGGGCATGGCGGTCGTGCCCGACCTTCCCTGACCGGCAGCGGCTCCTTGCCGGTCCGGCGGCCAGGTAGTTGCGGGCCGGGCTTCACCCCGTCCGAGCTGCCCACAGCTTCTACGGCGCTCGGGGTACCTGTTCTGAACAGTGGCAGCGGTGGGGTATCAGCCATTCCGGTTGGTGGGTGCATGCAGTGGTCGGTGACTCCGTGTGGGTCGAGGCTGGTGCGAACCGGTGTTCGGTTGCGGTGGGTGAGGAGTGAGCGGTGCTGTGCGCTGTTCGGGTTGGCGTGTTCTGGGGCGCATGTGTGGTGGCTTTCGGGGAATCGCCGCTAGTCACCTGGTGATCACTGTGCGAAGGTGCACGGGCTGTGACGGCAATGTGCGCCGTCCATGACATCCCGTGGGGGGATCTGTGCGAATACGCGCTCATGGCGCGCCGGTTCGGCGTGCCCGGAATCAGATGAGGGCTGCGGTGGTGGCTGCCGCGGTCGTGGCAGTTGCGGTGAGTGCGCTGCCGTCGACCGCGACGGCGGCCGATGACAGCGCGGGGGGTTCGGTGTGGGGCAAGGGGGGCGACGCGGCGGTCCCGCCGGTTGCCGTGGGCACGACGCAAGCGCCGCCGAACGAGCCCGTTGCGCCGCTGGACCCGGAGGTCCGGGAATGGCGGGAGGCCCGCCAGCCCGGCAGCGAGGCAGACGTAGCGGGGCCGGCCGAGGCCGGTGAGATCCTCAACTGGATCTCGGACGGCCAGGGTGATGTGCCCTGGCACCAGATCTCCGACATCCGGATCACGGACGCGCTCGTGGCGCGGATCAACCTGTCCAACGGGAACCTGATGCTGGCCGCCACCGACGCCGACATCGCCGGAGTGGGGCAGAACCTGCTGCTGGACCGCACCTACAACTCCCTCTACGGACCGTTCGGGAACGTCTCGGACCGGTGGTGGGTGGGCGGCGAACGCTGGCTGGACACCTTCTGGAACGACATGGTCGTCTGGTACGACTCCACCGGCGCGACCGTGCAGTTCGAGATGGACGGTGAGGGTGGGTTCGTCACGCCGGAAGGGTACAGCTGGGACCTGGTCGAGCACGCCGACTACTCCTTCACGCTCACCGACCGGTCCTCGGGCAGCAAGGAGCGCTACGACGCCGACGGCAACCTGCTGGAGGTCACCGACCGCAACGGCGGCACGATCACCGTCGAGCGCACCGGTTCCTCCGGTCGGGACGGCCTGGTGATGACGGAGGAGCGGTCGGGCCGGTGGGTGGAGCTGTCGCGGGAGGGCTCCGACGTCTGGGAGGTGAGCGACAGCTCCGGCCGCACTGGCGGGTACACGCTGTCCGACGGTGATCTGGTGGCGACGACGGACACCTCGGGGGCGGTGACGGAGTTCGGCCACGACGACGACGGCCGAGTCACGGAGGTCCGCACGCCGGAGGGGCGGGTGACGGTCTTCACCTACGACGCCAGCAGCCGGGTGACGTCGATGACGCGGGCGACGGAGTTCGACGGGGACGGTCACACCGGGCCGACGTTCACCTACTCCTACAGCGCGGATTCGCCATGGTCGGCGGGGACGACGACGGTGACCGACCCGCTAGGGCACGCGACCCAGTACGAGGTCAACGGCGAGGGGGAGGTGGAGGAGGTCACCGACCCGCTGGGCAAGACCCGGTCGCGGACGTACGAGGCGCACATGGTGACCACGGCGACCGACGCCATGGGCACCGGGTCGGACGATCCGGGGAACGTGACCGCCTACGGGTGAGACGCCCGCAACAACCTCACCTCCTCGGAGCTGCCGACGGGCGCGACGGCGGCGCTGACCGGCTACCAGACCATCGCCGGCGCCGACCTGCCGGGGACGGTGACGCTGCCGGACGGCGAGGAGAGCGAGTTCTCCTACGACACGGCAGGCAACACCCTGTCCGTGGCGGTCAGCGGCGAGGCGGGCGGGACCCGCTCCTACACCTACAACCCGGCCGACCCCGACTGCGGCGGGTTCCAGGGCCAGCGCTGCACCGCCGAGGACGCCAACGGCGAGACCACCGCGTTCACCTACGACAACACCGGCAACCTGGTGGAGGTGGCCCCACCCGGCCCCGTCGAGGCCACCACCTACACCTACGACGACCTCGGCCGCCCGATCACCGTCACCGACGGCCGCGGCACCGAGACGACCTACACCTACGACAACCGCGACCGCATCACCGAAGTCACCGCCGACGGCACCGCCGTGGCCTACACCTTCGACGGCGACGGCAACATCACCGCCCGCACCGATGCCACCGGCACCATCTCCTACGCCTTCGACCCGCTCTCCCGCGAGACCGTCCGCACGCTCCAGAACGGCTCGCAGACGGTCCTTGCCTACACCGCCGACGGCAACGTCGAGAGCTACACCGACCCCGCCGGCACCACCGAGTATGCCTGGGACGACGCCGGCCGCCTCACCACCCTCACCGACCCCGACGGCAACGACACCACCTACACCTACGACAACAACGACCAACGCACCGAGACCGTCCACCCCAACGGGCTGACCACCGAGGTCGACCTGGACGCCTCCGGCCGCCCCACCCGCATCACCGCCGAGACCGAGGACGCCACCCTGGTCGACCTCGCCTACACCTACGCGCTCGATGCGGTCGACGGGGCCAAAATCCGTACCCGTACGGATGAGTTGACGGGGTACGTGACGTCCTACGACTACGACAGCGCGGGGCGTTTCTCCTACGCGGCGGAGCGGGACGGGGGTGAGATCGTGGAGTCCTGGCAGTACTGCTACGACCCCGCCGGCAACCTCACCTCCCAAGGCGTCAGCCCCGGCTGCCCCCGCGGTACCACCTACACCGTCAACGCCGCCTCGCAGATCACCGCGAAGAACGGCGACAGCGACGGCTGGGCCTACGACGCCGCCGGCAACGAGACCGCGGCCGCCCCGACCGAGGCCACCACCCGCACCGACGGCCAGTGGTCGGCCTTCTCCCAGCTCACCGGCATCACCGTCGCCGACCAGGAGTACGCGGGGGAGTACGCCTCCACCGACAACAGCGAACGCGTCCGCCTGGGCGACACCCACTTCCACCACGGCCCGCTCGGCCTGTCCGCCACCACCACCGACGAGACCGATACCGGCTTCGTCCGCGAACCCGGCGGCACCCTCAACTCTTTCACCCGCGACGGCCGCAGCCACTACTACGTCACCGACGCCATCGGCTCCGTCGTCGCCGTCATCGACGAAGCCGGCGACCGCCTCAACGCCTACAGCTACAGCCCCCGCGGCGTCACCCGCACCGCCCACACCACCGAAGAGATCGACCAGCCCCACCGGTTCGCCGGCGGCTACCAGGACGACACGGGGCTGTACCACCTCTCCGCCCGCTACTACGACCCCCGCATCGGCCGCTTCACCCAACCCGACCCCTCCGGCCAGGAGGAGAACCCCTACCTCTACGCCCAAGGCGACCCCGTCAACCGCATCGACCCCACCGGACTCTGGGCCGCTGGAGCAATCGGAGCTGCCGGCGACCTCCTGACGTTGTCTGACGCCAACTCCGTCGTCGAGGACACCCTCAACGGGGACCTGGATGCCGCGGTAGACGGTCTCGCAAGCATGGCCGCGGGCGTGGCCGGCCAGTCAGCGTGCGCCTTCGGAGCGGGACTGATTGCCGCACCCACCGCAGGTGTGGGCGGAGCCGTGGCAGCTGGTGTCTGCGTCGGTGCAGGACTCGGGGCTGGAATCCTCACTTCTGCAGCGTTGTCATAGCAAGTGTAAGAAAAGGAAAATCATGAACGAATTAGTCGCTAAAGGCGCTTCGCTGGGGCTTCCGGCTTGGGTTGGACTCGTAATCGGAGCGCTGAGTGTCGTCGGTTTCGTAATTCTTGCCATCATTTATGGTGGGAGGGAAGGGAACGGGGCGGAGTGAAGGGTGGCGACTATCGGCCAACGGAGATGCCACCCTGCGGACGTCGGGTCTGACCGCCCCCTGACCCCTGTGGTGAGTCGCGTAGCAGTGCGGCTCACCACAGGGGCCTCCCCTCTCTCCGGATTTCGTGAATGGGACCTCGTCCACTGCCGCCCATGCTTGCAGCATCGGATGTGCCGGGCCGTATGTTGCCTGTTCCGGTGCTTTAGCCAGTCCATTTCGGGTAGGGGATGGGCATGGCATCGAAGCGATTCCCGTTAGGCAAGACCTACGCGAAAGTGGTGCGGCTGAGCCGCTGGTTCTATCTGCTCTGGGCGCTGGTCTGGCTTCTGTTCCTGGGCGCCGCGCTGGCTTCGGAAGAGGCCGGAGTGGCCATACCGGCTTTCTTCACCGCCGTGTTCCTGCTGTTCGCAGCTCTGGCGCAGTACGTGACGCGCCGCGACGCCCAAGCCCGGGCCGACGCGCCAACCCGGGAGCAGCGTCAGGCTCCCGGCACGGCGTAACGCCCAGGGGGCCTGCCCCGTGGTTTCCAGGGTTCGGGGCTGGGCGGCGGGGCCCGCCACCGAGGCCGAGTTCGTTCTCGCCGTCGGTCCCGTGCCGATCGCCGCGCTGGGCCGATGCCGATGTCTTGGCCGTCGCCGACCAGCCGCTGGATGCGCTGGGGTCGAGATCTGCGTGCCCTCCTCGACCCCACAGTGCAGAGATGAGGAAGAATTTCTGAATGGAATGGTAAAGCTTCAGGTGTTCGTGAGCATTCTATGCTTTGCTGCTATCTCTTCGCTGATGCTGGCCTCCAGTTAAGGTGTGAGTGAAAGAGTTGTGTGGTGGCTCCTCGGTGGGGTCATGGCGTTCTGTGCTCTCCATCTCTCTTGCTTGATGGCGCGAAAGGGTAAGCGCAGATGACTTGTATCGTTGCTGCCGTCTCAGGGCCGGGTGGCTGCTGACGCGTGCTTCTTCGTCACTGGGGCTGCTCGCCTCCGCTCGCGCGGGCGTTCTTTGACCGCACGTGAGGCGCAATAGCCTGGGCTACAGGGCCGGTGTAGGAATTGATGAGGTAGGCGGTGGGCTTCCGGCGTAGATTCAAGAATGTTTGACACTGGCCTGGGGGTGTGGGTTCATGGAGTTTCGGTTGACCCCACGCCTCTGGTCTGGCGCTGCATTTGGAGAGGGGTTGGGTACGTGAGCGCAGTCGCGAGGGCGAGGATGCTTGCTGCAGTAGGGGTGCTATTTGGTGCTATATTTCTTTCCTTGTTTCTCAATGCCGAGTCGTTCAATTGGGCTTTCCTGCTTGGGGGAGGGTTGTCGCTGTGCGGCGGCCTCGGTCTCTTCGCAACTATTGAGCGGAACAAGTAGTTTCGAAGCGCTCCCTTTGTGTGAGGTGTCTCTGATCCCCGGCGCGGTCGGGGTGGCACGTATCGAATCCAGTTGCTGCCGGCAACGAGACCGCGGCCGCCCCGACGGAGGCCACCACCCGCACCGACGGCCAGTGGTCGGCCTTCTCCCAGCTCACCGGCATCACTGTCGCCGGCCAGGAGTACGCGGGAGAGTACGCCTCCACCGACAACAGCGAACGCGTCCGCCTCGGCGACACCCACTTCCACCACGGCCCGCTCGGCCTGTCCGCCACCACCACCGACGAGGCCGACACCGGCTTCGTCCGCGAACCCGGCGGCACCCTCAACTCCTTCACCCGCGACGGCCGCAGCCACTACTACGTCACCGACGCCATCGGCTCCGTCGTCGCCGTCATCGACGAAGACGGCGACCGCCTCAACGCCTACAGCTACAGCCCCCGCGGCGTCACCCGCACCGCCCCACACCACCGAGGAGATCGACCAGCCCCACCGCTTCGCCGGCGGCTACCAGGACGCCACGGAGCTGTACCACCTCTCCGCCCGCTACTACGACCCCCGCATCGGCCGCTTCACACAACCCGACCCCTCCGGCCAGGAGAAGAACCCCTACCTCTACGCCGAAGGCGACCCCGTCAACCGCATCGACCCCACCGGACTCGACTGGGGAATCGGCTTCTCAGGCGAAGTCTGCGCGATCATCTGCGTCGGCGCAGGAGTCAACAGAAATGTTGACACGGGAGAGACCGGCGCGATGACGAGCATCGGGGTGGGCTGGCCGCCGTCTGTATCTGGCGGATTCCGTACGAGTTACGGATACTCGCGTGGGGGGTCTCGGTACGGCTCCTGCGGGGCAGGGCCGCTTTCGTACGAACTTACCGGAGCCACGTCGGGATCTGTCGGAACTGGCTATTTCGGTACTCCGGCGTGTTCCGTTGGGTATGCGCACCAGTTCTAGCAAATATCCTTAGGCGGGGGCTCTGGACTAGTGCCCCCGCTACTAGTCCACCTGAAGGTGAAAGTGCACATTATAGGTCCCGTAATTTCTATCTTGTTCGGCTGCGGTCTCATTCTTTTTCGGGAGAGATTTGCGCGGTCTTCCGTGGAGAGTTCCGCTCGCATCTTCAAGATGAGGAGGACGCAATTCTTGCACGAGTCTTCCAAGTGGACCGCGCTCCTGTTCGGTGCGGGCTTCGTTGTTGCCGGCGTTGTCAGTCTGTTGATCGTCGCGGACTCAGGCCTCTAGGGGGATGGCGGATGTTTTGCTGTTCGCATGAGGCGCACTTCGCCTCGGTGCTCTACCTTCTTTCGGGGTGTGGTGGGTGATGGAGATTCTCTCTTCGGTGCTGCTGGTGTTCGCGGGGTGCGGTTTCATTGCCTTCAGGCAGCGCTTCGCGGCCGGGATAGCGGTCACAATGCGCGAAGCGTTTGGCTCTTCCTCGGGATTTTGGAGGTGCGCTGCCCTGTTCATCGCTGTGGCAACTGGAGCCCTCATGGTAGTGTCTGGGTTCTGGTTTCTCTATGGCCTGCTTTTCGGGTAGATCCCAGGCTTTCGACTTGCGGTGCGCGTGCGGATATTACAGGTGTGTTATGGGTTCCAGTGATCGTGGTTATGGCAGATTATTTCCTAGCTCGCGCCGCTGGCATCCGTGCCCAGGGTGTTCCGATCGGGCCCAGGTCAATTCGGGCATGGTCTACTACCGCGGCTGACGTTTCTCGCCGTCGAGGGGTTGTGCCGCCTGCGGGTGTGTTGTTGTTCCTCATAGTGGCAAAACGAAATAAGAGGAGAAGTGTGAACGAACTAGTCGCTAAAGGTGTGTCGCTGGGGGCCCCTACTTGGCTTTGGGTCAGCGTGGGCGTGCTGTCCGTTGTTGTTATGATAGTAGTCGTCATTGTTTATGGTGGGAAAGAGGAGAACGGGGCCGAGTGAAGGCGAGCTGCCCTCGGTCGGCTGGAGATGCCGCCCTGTGGACGACAGGCCCAACCGTCCCCTGATCCCGTGGTGAGTCGCGTAGTATTGCGGCTCACCACGGGAGTCTCCCTTCGCCGCTTTCGTGAGTGGGATCTCGGCTACTGTTGCCCATGCTTTCTGCATCGGATATGCCGGGCCGTTTGTCGTCTGGTCCGGTGCTTTAGCCGGTTCGTTTCGGGTATGAGCTGGGCATGGCATCTAAGCGATTCCCGTGAGGCAAGACCTACGCGAAAGTGGTGCGGCTAAGTCGCTGGTTCCATCTGCTCTGGGCGCTGGTCTGGCTTCTGCTCCTGGGCGCCGCGCTGGCTTCGGAAGAGGCCGGAGTGGCCATACCGGCATTCTTCACCGCCGTGTTCCTGCTGTTCGCAGGGCTGGCGCAGTACGTGACGCGCCGCGACGCCGAAGCTCGGGCCGACGCGCCAGCCCGGGAGCAGCGTCCGGCGCCCGGGACGCCGTAACGCCCAGGGGGCCTGCCCCGCGGTTTCCAGGTTGCGGGGCTGGTCGGCTGTGCCTGCCACCGAGGCCGAGTTCGCCGTGTCCCCGGTGCCGTTTCCTCCTCTCGCCGCGGCGATCGCGGCGTCAGTTTGGTTCCGCGCTCAGGCCCTCGCGGGTCAGTAGCTGACGCGCAGGTAGCTGTGGTGGCCGTGAACATATTCGTCGACGGCTACCACGGAGCGGCCGCGTTCTGTTAGCCCGCTAGCTGGACGGTGATGGTTTCGTTTGGGGAGCCGGCTGCACGCTGAACTCCGTCGTCCGGGAGGGAGAGGTGCACTACTTCGTCACCGACGCCATCGGGTCGGTGGTCGCCGTGGTCGATGAAGCCAGATCGCAGGTCAACGCGTACAGCTACAGTCCCCGCGGTGTGACCCGCAGCGCCCACACCACCGAGGAGGTCGACCAGCCCTACCGGTTCGCCGGCGGCTACCAGGACGACACGGGGCTGTACCACCTCTCCGCCCGCTACTACGACCCCCGCATCGGCCGCTTCACCCAACCCGACCCCTCCGGCCAGGAGGAGAACCCCTACCTCTACGCCGAAGGCGACCCCGTCAACCGCATCGACCCCACCGGGCTCTACTCCGATGAGGAGTTTCGGGAGGATGTCGGGTTCGTCGGCTCGACCACGGGTATCGGGGCGGGTCTGGGAGCTGCCGTCGGGTCGGTGGTGCCCGTCGTCGGGACCGGGGCCGGGGGTGGTGTCGGCGCCGCAGCCGGATTCGGTTTCGGCGTCGGTTACACGGTAACGAGTCGCGTACTGGGTTGATCCGACCCGGGATGGTTCGCCGTGGTGGCGGGCTGGAGTAGACAGAGAGTAGGGCGGGGAACCCGAACCAGGGTTTCCCGCCCTCGGGGAAGGAGTGATCGATGGTTGACAGGCAGCTTCTTGGCGTTGTTCTGGGGGCGATGATGCTTTTCGCAGTGACAGGAGGAATCGTAGCCGCACTAGGAGTTTCTCGGGGTGCTGCCCTGGGAATTTTCCTGGGGGTCGCGCTTCTCGCGTCTCTTGTCTGTGTGGTGGCGTTGAGGGGCCGGGGCGACGGCGGTTAGGGGCGCCCCCGACCCGACCTCTCCGGTTAGGAGAAGAACCCCTACTCCTATGGCCAGGGCGACCCCGTCAACCGCATCGACCCCACCGGGCTCTACTCGGTTGAAGACTTCGCCATCGCCATCGCCATCGACATCGGTGCCGTGGCCGTGTCCGGGGCAGCCGGGACCTCGGCCGGCGCGGGCGTGGGGTGTGGCGTCGGGTTCTTCGTGGCCACCCTTCCCGGGTGCGGCGCGGGGAGCGTCGCGGGCGGCGCGATCGGCGGAGGCATCGGCGTCGTCGGAGGTGGCGTTGACCGTGATCTCGCTCAGGAACTGAGGGCAGCGTGAGTAGAGCAGCGAGATGGCAGCCGGGGCGTGGGCTCCGCATCGTCATGCTGGGATTCCTCGTGATGACGGCATGCCTGCTCGTGACGACCCTTGCTCTGGGCCAGTGGAGAACGGCTCTGGTGAGCGCCGTGCCGATGCTCCCGGTGGCCGCCGGATGCGTCTACTACCTGAGGTCGCCTGCGTAGTGACCACGGAGCGGAGCTGTGCAGCTGACCACTCCGCTCCGTGGCGACGGTGGGCCGTCGCGGCGATCTGTGGCGGTCCTGGGACTTGTCAGCAGCGTGCCGCGAGCCCTTGCGGGGTCCGGCACGGGGGCCGCGACCCACTGCGAGTTCCAGCACGGCCCGCTCGGCCTGTCCGCGACCACCACCGACGAGGTTGATACCGGCTTCGTGCGCGAACCCGGCGGCACCCTCGACTCCTTCACCCGGGAGGGAGAGGCGCACTGCTTCGTCACCGACGCCATTGGGTCGGTGGTCGCCGTCATCGACGAGGACGGCGACCGCCTCAACGCGTACAGCTACAGTCCCCGCAGCGTGCCCCGCACCGCCCACACCACCGAGGAGCTCGACCAGCCCCACCGCTTCGCCGGCGAATACCAGGACGCCACCGGGCTCTACCACCTCTCCGCCCGCTACTACGACCCCCGCATCGGCCGCTTCACCCAACCCGACCCCTCCGGCCAGGAGAAGAACCCCTACCTCTACGCCGAAGGCGACCCCGTCAACCGCATCGACCCCACCGGACTGTGGGTCGCTGGCGCGGTCGGAGCTGTAGGCGGCCTCTTGACGTTGTCTGACGCCAACTCCGTCGTCGAAGACACCCTCAACGGGGACTTGGACGCCGCGGTAGACGGTCTCGTCGGCATGGTCGGGGGCGTGGCCGGCCAGTCAGCGTGCGCCTTCGGAGCGGGACTGATTGCCGCGCCCACGGCAGGTGTGGGCGGAGCCGTGGCGGCTGGTGTCTGCGTCGGTGTGGGGTTTGCCGCTGGCTACCTTACTTCCGAGATTATGTCATAGCAGAAGAATGAAAGAAGAGGAAAAGCATGAACGAACTAATTGCTAAAGGTGTGTCGCTGGGAGCTCCTTCCTGGGTTTGGATCAGCGTCGGAGTGGCCTCCGTGATTGGTTTCATAGTTCTCGCCGTCGTGTACGGCGGAAGAGATGAGAACGGGGTCGAGTGAAGGTGGGATGCTCTCGGTAGAACCCGAGGTGTCGCCCTGCGGACGGCAGGCCGAACCGCCCCCTGACCCCTGTGGTGAGTCGCGTAGTATTGCGGCTCACCACAGGAGTCTCCCTTCTTCCCGAATTTCGTGAGTGGGGCCTCGGCTACTTTCGCCCATGCTTGCAGCATCGGATATGCCACGCCGGGTGTTGCCTGTTCCGGTGCATTGAGCCCTTTCCAACCTGCCTCTGATGCTGGGCGGTTGTGCTGACAACGTGGTGAAGCCTCTGGTAGACGGGTTCACGACCAAGATTCCCTCGCCCACCAGAGGCTTCGTGTGCCTGTCTACCCGTCCGGGCTGGACGTGTCCAGCTCTGCCCTGCGCCTGCTGTCCACCGAGCTCCGCCGACGCCGTGAGGTGATCGGTACCCGCTGGCGACGCCTGAACACGGGGCGGCAGGCCCTGCTCACCCTCGCCCACCTCCGCAACGGCCACCCCTACGCCCAGCTCGCGGCTGGGTTCGGCATCGGAACCACGACCGCCTACCGGTACATCGCCGAGGCAGTGGAGGTCCTGGCCGCTCTCGCTCCGAGCCTTGCCGAGGCGGCACGGACTGCCTCGGCGAAGGCGTTCGTGCTGCTGGACGGCACGCTGCTGCCGATCGACCGCGTCGCCGCGGACCGGCCGTTCTACTCCGGCAAGCACAAGAAGCACGGGATGAACGTGCAGGTCCTCGCCGATCCCTTCGGCCGACTGCTGTGGGCCTCATCGGCCCTGCCCGGCGCTGTCCACGACGTCCGCGCGGCCCGTGAACACGGCGTCGTCGAGGCCCTCACCGAGGCGGGCATACCGTGCTGGGCCGACAAGGGCTACCGCGGTGCCGGCGGCACAGTCCGCACCCCGTACTGGGGACGGCGGGAAACTCTCTCTCCAGGCCAGCAGGCGGTCAACCGGTCCCACGCGAAGATCCGAGCCCTCGTCGAACAGGCCGTCGCCACCCTCAAGTCCTGGCGACTCCTCCGGAAGCTGCGGTGCTCAACCACCCGGATCACCAACCTCGTCCAGGCCGTCCTCACCCTGCATCTGGCCAGCTCGGAGTGAGGATGGAAAAGGCTCATTATCCGATTCGTTTCGGGTAGGGGCTGGGCATGGCATCGAAGCGATTCCCGTTAGGCAAGACCTACGCGAAAGTGGTGCGGCTCAGTCGCTGGTTCTATCTGCTTTGGGCGCTGGTCTGGCTTCTGCTCCTGGGCGCCGCGCTGGCTTCGGAAGAGACCGGAGTGGCCATACCGGCATTTTTCACCGCCGCGTTCCTGCTCTTCGCAGTTCTGGCGCAGTACGTGACGCGTCGCGACACCCAGGCTCGGGCCGACGCGCCAACCCGGGAGCAGCGCCAGGCTCCCGGCACGGCGTAACGCCCAGGGGGCCTGACTCGTCTACCACCTCTCCGCCCTCTACTCCGAGCCCCGCATCGGCCGCTTCACCCAACCCGACCCCTCCGGCCAGGAGAAGAACCCCTACCTCTACGCCGAAGGCGACCCCGTCAACCGCATCTACCCCACCGGACTCCTGTCGTTTGACGACGCTTCCGATCTCGCCAGTACCGCCTTCAGTCTTGCGGGCGGTTGCGCGAGTGGCGTTCAGGCTGCGGCTCACTCCGGGGTGATGACCATGGCCAGCGCCTTCGGCCCGACCGCATCAGTCGGTGTCGGAGTCTTCAGCTGCGCTCTGGGCGCTGGCGTCAGTTACGCAGGAGGGGAGCTGGTGTACTGGCGCAGGCAGCTCACCGCAATGCTCCCAGTTCACCTGGGGGCATTGCGGTCGCTGCCCCGTCTCTACCCTTCCCTGAAAGGTTCTATGAAAGGTTGGTCCATGAGTCCTGCTGCTCGACTTACCGGGATTTCCATCTTTGCTGGCCTTATTGGCTGCTGCTTCTTGGTCTATGGAATTGTATTCGATGCCACTAACTGGGTGATTCCGGTTGTCGTCGGGGTGGCTGCGATGATAGGGGCGGCCATGACGGTGTTCGGAGTATGGAGTAACAGAGCCTGACGAGCTCGTGCACCGTAAGCGGTGAGACGTCGAGCTCTTGATCGTCGATCATGGTCATGTGGTGAAGAATGCGTGTGATCTCATGGTAAAGCTTGAAATATTCGTAGGTGTTCTATTTCTGGGGGCTATCTCCTCGCTGGTTCTGGCCTCCAGTAAAGGTGGGGGTGAGAGTGTTGTGTGGTGGCTCCTCGGTGGAGTTATGGCGTTCTGCGCTCTCTATCTTTCTTATCTCATGGCGCGAAAGGG
Organism: Streptomyces bohaiensis; assembly: GCF_012033785.1. Classification (GTDB taxonomy): domain Bacteria; phylum Actinomycetota; class Actinomycetes; order Streptomycetales; family Streptomycetaceae; genus Streptomyces; species Streptomyces bohaiensis. The sequence continues at coordinate 788 of NZ_JAAVJC010000015.1, read as the reverse complement.
TAAGCGCGGATGACCTACGTCGGTGCTGCCTGTTTCGGGGCTGGGGCGGCTGCTAGTGAGGGCTCCTACGTCACCGTCGCTACTGGCCCCTTCGCTCAAGTGGACGGTTTCTGACCTCATGTGATCTGGTGGGCCCCGGCACTGTGCTGGCTTCGGGAGAAAGTGGGGTTGCCAGGCCTGCCTCTTTCGCCGCCGTGCTCCTGCTCCTCGCAGTCGTAGCGCAGTACGTGACGCGCCGCCAAGGGCGCGGGCTCTCTCGCCAGCTCGCGATCAGCGTCCGGTGCCGGGGACGGCGTAACGTCCAGGGGCGGGTCCTGGCCCGTGGGTCGCCAGGTTGCGGCAGCTGGGCGGCGGTGCCCGCCACCGAGGCCGAGTTCGCCTTCGCCGTTGGCCTAGTGCCGGTTCCGCCTCTCGCCGTGGCGATCGCGGCGTCGGTTTGGTCCCGAGCTCTCTGGCCTTCGCGGGTCCGTCGCTGACGAAGAGGTAGCTGTGGCGGGCGTCGACGAAGACGTCGACGCCCGCCACAGGGCGGTCGCGTTCTGTCAGTCCGCCAATTGGACCGTGATGGTCTCGTTCGGGCAGCCGGCCGCGGTCTCGGTGAGCGCGGCCTGCTCGGTCGTGTCCACCGAGAGGGTCCAGCGGGTCTTCACCGCGACCCATTCGCCGATGAGCCTTTGCCAACCTGGTCTCTGGGCTGGGCGGTTGGTTCGACACGTGAGTGAAGCCCCTGGTAGACGGGTTCACGACCAAGATCGCCCGATACCCACCAGAGGCTTCACGTGCTTGTC
>NZ_JAAVJC010000159.1 GCF_012033785.1 Streptomyces bohaiensis | reverse complement strand
CCCGACCGGTCCGCTGCGGGAGCTCGGCTCCGTAGGCCGCCGCACCTGCCGCCGGGAGCGTGCCGGGGGTCGGCGGGTCGGCGCCGGCCGGTCCGTCCTCCGCGTCGCCGGTGACGACCGGTCCCGGGCCGCCCCGGTGCCCTCGCCCGCGGGCGGCCTCGCCCGGGTCCGGGTCCGGGTCCGGGGCCTCGCCCGGGGCCGTGGGCGCCCGGCGGAGTGCGACCTCCTCCGCCAGCTCCGCCGGCAGCCAGCCCTCCCGGGGGAACGGGTCGAACTCGCCCGACAGGACCCGGCACGCCTCGATGACCTGCTCCGGGACGGGCCGGTTGGCCGGGTCCTTCTCCAGGCACGCCTCGACCACGTCCCGCAGGCCGTCGGGGCACGCCGACAGATCGGGGCGGTCGTGCACGATCCGGTAGAGCAGCGCGTCGGCGTCGCCGCCGCCGAAGGCGCCCCGCCCGCCGGCGGCGAACGCCGTCAGCAGGCCGAGGGCGAACACATCGGCCTGCGCGGTGATCTCGCCGCCCATCACCTGCTCCGGTGCCATGAAGCCCGGTGTACCGATGCGTCGCGGCGAGCCGCTGAACATCGTGGTGGCGTCGGAGGCACGCGCGATGCCGAAGTCGATGACCTGCGGGCCGTCGGCAGCCAGCAGGACGTTCGACGGCTTGAGGTCCCGGTGGACGACTCCGGCGCCGTGCACCGAGCGGAGCGCGTCCGCGACGCCGGCGGTCAGCCGGACCACCGTCCGCTGCGGTACGGCGCCGTGGAACGCGACGGCCTCGCCGAGGGACGCGCCAGGGACATAGGCGGTGGCCAGCCAGGGGACGGCACCGTCCGTGTCGCTCTGCAGCACGGGGACGACGTACCGGCCTCGGACCCGGCTCGCCGCCCGTACCTCCCGCTCGAACTGCCGGTGGAAGTCGGGGGCCTCGGCCAGTTCGGACCGCACGGTCTTCAGCGCCGTCGGGCGGCCGTCCGGCATGTGGGAGAGATACACGGTCCCCATGCCGCCGCTGCCGAGTCGGGCGACGAGCCGGAACCCGGCGATCTCTTCGGGGTCCTCGTGGCGGAGCGGTCGCATGCCGGTCCGGTTGCGTGCGCGCGCCCGGTGTCCCCGGTCCTCGTCAGCCATCCACCCTCCCGGACTCCCACGCCCTCGACCGGCGTGCCACCCGTGCCCCAGGGGGCAGGGTAGTGGTTCGCCCCTCCGAAGCGCGATGCGCCGAAACAGCCGCCGTCGCCCGCGGGGCGCGGCGCGGGCGGGCCGGGGCGGGTGGGGCTAGCGTGGTGGGCATGGACGACGGCGGTGACGGCGACGTCGGAGCGGCGGCCGGGCCGGGCGACGGCGCGGAGGCGGGTGAGCGACCTGCCCGGTCTGCCGCCGCCCCGCCGGGCATGTCCTGGGCGGCCGTGAGCGCGCGGCGGCTGGCGCGGCACCGGCTGGACGCCCCGGCCCTCGTCGGCGGCGATCCGGTGACGCGGCGGATCGCCGATGTGGTGGCGGGGACCTGCGGGGTGCACGCGCAGGTGATGTCCGCCGCGGAGGTCTCCGTCGCGATGCGGGTGGCGGGCGCGGTGTGCGGCGATGTCCGCGACGCGCTGTGGCGGGACCGCACCCTGGTCCGGACGCACGGCCCGCGGGGCGCGGTGCACCTGCTCCCCGCCCGTGACCTCACCGCGTGGGTCGGTGCCATGGCCGGTCTCGACGCCGCCCGAGGTCCCGCGCTCGGTGAGCCGTACCTCGACCCCGACCAGGTGGCGGCGCTCGCCGAAGCCTGCCCGGCCGTTCTGGCGGACGGCGACCTGACCACCGACGAACTGACGCGGGCGCTGGCGGACGCCGTGGGCGGGTGGGCGGCGGAGCCCGTGGTGGGCGCCTTCCGTGCCCGGTTGCCCCGGTGGCGCTGGGTGCAGTCCGCGCTCGGTCGGCGGGGAGCGCTGTGCTTCGGCCCCCGGCGGGGCGGGGAGCTCACCTTCGCCACGCCCGCACGGCTGCTGCCCGGCTTCGTACCGATGGACGCCGAACCGGCGCTGCGGCGGCTGGCGCTGCGCTACCTCCACGGCTACGGGCCTGCCGCACCGGCCGAGTTCGCGCGCTGGCTCGGCGCACCGCGTGACCGCTGCGAGGAGGTGTTCCGCTCGCTCGGGGACAGCGTCGAGCAGGTCACCGTCATGGGCTCGGGGCCCGCTCTCCAGCTCACGGGGGACCCGGTCCACGACGAGCCGCCGCGCGGGGTGCGGCTGCTGCCGTACTTCGACGTGTTCGGGGTGGGATGCCACCCCCGGTCGCTGCTCTTCGCGGGCGCCGCGGCCCGCCGTGCGCTGACGCGGGGACAGGCGGGGACCCACCCGGTGCTGCTGGTCGACGGCCAGGTCGCGGGCGTGTGGCGCCAGGTGCTGCGCGGGCGCCGGTTGGTGGTCACGGTCGAGCCGTTGGTGCGGCCCTCCGCGGCGGAGCTCCGGGAGCTCGTCGAGCAGGTGCGGCGGCTGGCCGAGATCCAGGGAGCGGAGGACGTGGAGCTCGAGGTGGGACGGGTCGTGGCGGGCCCGCACAGCTGACGGCGACCGCACCGGCCGGGCCCGCACACCGCACCCGCCCCGCGACCGCACCGCGCCGCACCCGCACCGCGCCGCGACCGGGTGCGGCGGCGGAACGCGACGCGGCCGGATCTCGTTGTCGCTCCCGGCCGACGGCCGGGCGGTGCCACCCCGACCCGTGCCCGGAGCGCCGCCGTCGTCGCAGGTCGGCCGTCCTGCGGCTCTCCGCCTGCGCCCGGCGGGCGTTCGCCGGGCCCGCTTCGGGAGATTTCTTCACGCCGGGGGTGAAATGCGGGTGCGCGCCCGGCGCCGACGGCGGCACCATGAACCATGCTCACCGACTTCTGGCCGCTGTTCGGCCTCCGGATCAACACGCCACGCCTCGAACTGCGGCTGGCCACGGACGATGAGCTCGCGGACCTCGCCCAGGTCGCCGCTGACGGAGTCCACGAGGCGGATCGCATGCCGTTCCTCACCCCGTGGACCGACGGCACGCCCGAGGAGCGGGCGCGGGCGGTGCTCCAGTTCCAGTGGCGGCAGCGCGCCGAGTGGCGGCCGGACCACTGGGGCCTGCCGTTCACGGTCTTTCACGAGGGCCGCCCGCTGGGCGTGCAGGAGATCTCCGCGCGGGACTTCGCCGTGCGGCGGGAGGTGGCCACCGGTTCCTGGCTGGGCCTCCGCCACCAGGGGCGAGGGTTCGGTACCGAGATGCGGGCCGCCGCGCTGGAGCTGGCCTTCGTCGGGTTGGCGGCCGAGGAGTGCGTCTCGGCCGCCTTTGAGGACTCCCACGCCTCGCGGGAGGTGTCCCGGCGCCTGGGGTACCGGGACGACGGCGTCGCGCGAAAGACGCGCCGCGGCCGGGTCGTCGTCGAGCACCGGCTGCGGCTGACCCGGGAGCGGTGGTCGGCGCACCGGCGGACCGCTGCCAGCGTCACCGGGTTGGAGCCGTGTCTGCCGATGTTCGGACGCTGATCCCACCGCCGCCCCGGCGGTCCCCGCCCGGGCCCGCAGTACCCGCCCCGGGTGGGGCGCGGCCCGTCAGGCCGCGCCCCGACCGGGGGTGGCGCCCGGTGGTGGGTCAGAGGGCGGCGAGTTCGTCCGCGAGGTCGTCCAGGCCGAGGGAGCCCAGCGAGAGGGCCTTCATGTGCCAGGTCTTGAGGTCGAAGGCGTCGCCCTGTGCGGCGCGGGCGGCGTCGCGTCCGGCGAGCCAGGCGCGTTCGCCCAGCTTGTAGCTGATCGCCTGGCCGGGGATGCCGAGGTAGCGCACGATCTCGGAGACGTTGAAAGACTCGGGCATCCCGCTGTGTCCGATGAGGAACTCCTGCGCCAGGGCGGGGGTCCAGGTCTCCCCGTCGTGGAAGCCGGCGCCGGCCGGGATGCGCAGCTTGCAGTGCATGCCGATGTCGATGATCACCCGGATGGCCCGCAGCATCTGGTTCTCCAGGTAGCCGAGGCGGTGGGCGGGGTCGGTCAGCAGCCCCAGTTCGTCGGCGAGTCGCTCGGCGTACAGCGCCCAGCCCTCGGTGGAGGCGCTGACCTGGCCGAGGGAGATCTGGAAGGTGGAGAGGGTGTCGGCGACGTGCCGCCACTGCGCGAGCTGGAGGTGGTGGCCCGGGACGCCCTCGTGGTACCAGATCGAGACCAGCGGCCAGATCGGGAACCGGGTCTCGCCCATGGTGGGCAGCCAGGTGCGGCCGGGGCGGGAGAAGTCCAGGGAGGGCGCGGTGTAGTGCGGGGCCGCGGCGCCGCCGGGCGGGGCGATCATCGACTCGACCTGCTTGACGCGGTCGGCCAGGTCGAAGTGGGTGCCGTCGAGCCGGTCGATGGCGCGGTCCATGAACTCCTGGAGCCAGACCCGGATGTTCTCCTCGCCCTCCACGGCCTCGCCGTGGGCGTTGAGGTGGTCCATCGCGGTGTGCGGCGACGCGCCCGGCAGGATCGCGTCCGCCACGGCCGTCATCTCGGCGTACAGCCGGTGGTACTCCTCCCAGCCGTAGGCGTAGGCGTCCTCCGGGTCGAGGTCGAGCCCGGTCCAGCGGCGGGCGCCGCGCAGGTAGCGCTCCCGGCCCACCGCGTCCTCGGTGCCCGCCGAGGCCGGCAGGTAGGAGTCGGCGAGGTAGCCGCGCAGCTCGGCCATGGACTCGGCGGCGGTCGCGGTGGCGCGCTCCAGCTCGCCGCGCAGCTGCTCGGGCGCGGGGGCGATCAGGCGCCGGTACCAGTCGCCGACGACCTCGGGGCCGAGCTGCTCGATCACCACCTCGGAGTGGCGGGGCGCGGCGGTCAGCCCCCGCGCGCGGCCGGCGTCGAGCCCGGCGCGGTAGTCGCGGAGGGCCTCGGGGACGCGCTCCAGGCGCCGGGCGACGACCCGCCAGTCCTCGTCGGTGTTCTTCGGCATGGTGAGGAGAATCGAGCGCAGCCGCTGCACCGGCGACATCAGGTTGTTGAGCTCGCGGAGGGTGTCGCCGGCGTCGTGCTCGGCGAGGGACGCGCCGAGGCGTTCCCGGAGCAGCTTGGCGGTGCGCCGCTCGTGCGGCGGGAGCGTGGCCGGGTCGCCCGCCGCGTCGAGCGCGGCGAGTGTCGCGCGGGAGGCGTCCGCGACGGCCTGCCTGCCCTCGGGGGAGTAGTCGGGCAGGAGGTCGCTGCCGGGGCGGGTACCGAGCATCTCGGCGGTCATCGGGTCGAGGTCGGTGATGGTCTCGACGTGCTGGTCGGCTATCTGGCGGGGGGTGACGCCGGGCGCGGTGTGGGACATCCCGACATCCTGGCGGAAGGCTCTGCTCCTGGGAAGGAGAATCAACCGGCTGTGAGGGCGCGGCCGCGTGGGGTCGGTGGGGCGGGGCGTGCGCGGGGACGACCCGCGGCGCGGGGACTCCCGCCGGGCGGGGGTCGGGGTGCCGCCGGCCGGAGGGCGCCGGAGGGCGCCGGAGGCGCCGCCCGCCGGCGCCCGACGAGCCGATGCCGGTCTCCCGCGCTACGTTGCTTCGAGAGGCGAGACCGGGGAGCGGCCCGGCGGGCGACGGGCCCGTGGGTCCCCCGGGCGCGAGCAGGGAGACCGCCGATGCGCATGATCTTCGTCAACCTACCGGTGCGGGACGTGGCCAGGTCGCGGGAGTTCTTCGGGGCGCTGGGCTTCGCGTTCGACGAGGAGTACTCCAGCGAGGACGTGCTCTGCGTCCGGGTCGACGAGAACATCCACGTGATGCTGCTGGAGGAGGCGCCCTTCCGGGGCTTCATCAACGGGGAGATCGCGGACCCGGACACGACGGAGGTGCTGACCTGCATCACCGCGGATACGCCCGACGAGGTCGACGGGCTGGTCACCCGGGCGCTCGCCGCCGGCGGCCGCCCGTGGAAGCCGACGTTCAGCGAGGGGCCGATGTACGGGGGCAGCTTCCAGGACCCGGACGGCCACGTCTGGGAGCTGATGGCGCTGCTGCCGCAGCCGGAGGACGCCTCGGCAGAGTCCTGACACGGCCGAAGCGCCCCACCAGGGGAGCGCCCCACCCGCCCCCGGCTCCCGCGCGGCGCCCCGGGGCCGGGTCGGCGGCGGGCGTCAGCCCGCGGGGGTGATGAGGGAGAAGGAGGCGCCGAACGGGTCCCGACAGCTGGCGACCTTGCCGACGCCCTCCATGTCGGTGGGCTCCATCTGCAGCGTGCCGCCGGCAGCCGTCACCCGGGCCGCGTCCCGGTCGCAGTCGGACGTCTCGAAGACGGGGCTCCAGTAGGCGCGCCCGTCGGGCAGGTCCGAGGCGTTCATGACCATCATCCCGCCGTGCCCGTCCTTCTCGGGATTTCCGCCTGCGGCGGTGAGGATGTGGTACGTCGCCGGCCCGTCGCCGGGCAGCGGCATGTCGGTGATCTGCCAGTGGAAGAGCTGCTGGTAGAAGCGCTGCGCCGTCGCCCCGTCGGCGGTGTAGAGCTCGACCCAGGTGAGGGCGCCGGGGGTGTCCGTCCGGAGGTCGTCCCCGGAGGAGGCGCCGGGAGCCGACTGCCAGACGGCGAACTCCCCGCCGGTCGGGTCGGTGTACTGGGCCATGTGCCCCTGGCCCATCATGTCCATCGGTTCGACGCGCACCCTGCCACCGCCGTTGCGGACGGTCTCGGTCGCCTCCTGGATGTCCGGGACGTTGTAGTAGACGATCCAGCCGGACGTCGCGCCCTCGTCGGTGAGCGGACCGACCCCGGCGACCGGCTCGCCGCCGACCTTCCAGACGCCGTACCCGCCGGCGTCGGGGCCGGCCGAGGCGAACTCCCAGTCGAGGACCGCTCGGTAGAAGTCCGAGGAGCCCGCGGTGTCGGGTGATCCGATGTCGAGCCAGCAGGGTGCGCCTGGCGTGTCGATGCTGATCATGGGGACCCTCCTGAAGGTCGAGCGCCCGTTTTGTCCAGGATGGCACCGCCCCTGTGCTGTCGCCCGGTGAGCGGGGGCCCGCCGGGCCCGGCGTCGCGCGGCACGGCGGCGGCACGTCCCGACGTGCCGTCAGGTTCGGTGCGGGCGGCGGCCGTTCGCGGGGCGGGCGGCCGGGGGATCAGCTGGTGGCGGGTCGCGCCGCGCCTCCGGGGGAGCGCTCCGCTGCCTTGCGGGCCTTGTGCGCGGCCTTCGCCGCCGAGGTCTCCTCGTCCAGCCGGCGCGAGAGCTCCTCGCGCGCCTCCACCACGGACGCGGACCGCCCGCCCCGGCGCGCCACCGCCTCCAGCGCGAGCCGGTGCGCGACCTCCCGCGCGTCGTCGGCCGCCGGGACCTCGACGTCCGGTACGACGCCGACCCCCTCCCAGTTGGTGCCGGAGACGGGGTTCACCGCCCGGGCGTAGGGGACGGACGCCTCCAGGTGAGCGTGGAGCGGGAAGGTGGTCTGCGGGTGGGCGCCGCCCCCGCTGCGGGCGCCGACGACTGTGCCGCGCCCCAACTGCTGCAGGGTGTAGGCCAGTTCCTCGGCGCCCGAGAAGGTCGACGGCCCGATCAGCAGGAACAGCGGACGGGCGGCGCCGTACGGGCGGCCGACCACCGCCGGCAGCGTCCAGAACTGCACCGTCCGCTTGTCGTCGCGGTGGCGGAGCGTGTTGAGGTGGGTGTGGTCCTCCAGCAGGTAGCTGCAGATGAGGGCGACCGTGTGCGGGTCGCCGCCGCGGCAGCGCCGGAGGTCCAGCAGGAGCGCCTCGCTGCGTGCGACCAGGGTGAAGGCCGCGCCCACCGCCTCGGCCGCGTCCCGGGCGGGCAGCAGGGTGTGCCCCAGCTCCATCAGCGCGGCCCCGCCGGTGAGTCGTGCCACGGCGGGGACGCCGCCCATGGTCAGCTCCGCCGCCCGGACCGCGTCCGTCCGCGCGGAGGTGCCCTTCTGCAGGGGGATGCGCTCCGGGCGGTGGCGCAATCGCAGGTGCGGGTCCCCGTTGACCGACCGCAGGTCGGTGGTCACCAGCTCGGCGAGGACGCGCGGGTCGCCGACCTGGTGGTAGGCGCCGGAGGCGAGGCGTTCCCGCAGCAGTGCGGCCAGCCGGGTGCCCGTCGCGGGGAAGACGTAGTTCTCCTCCACCTTCGCCGCGCACCGCTCGACGATCCTCGACAGCTCGCCGGGCTGCAGGTCGGTGGGCACGGGGACCTCCGGGTCGCTGGCGCTTCCGGCGCGCCGGAGGCCCGGACACCGTTGAGCGGGAGGAGTAGAGCATGCAATTGCACAAGCGTCAAGGAGACGTGGTGCCCGCCCGACCCCGCCCGCCGACCCCGCCCGCCCGACCTCGCCCGTCGCCCGCCGCCCCCGCCCGTCGCCCGCCGGGACGGGACCGGGTCGCCGCGCCCCACCGCCCGGGCGGTCCGGCCATCGGCGGTTGTCAGAGCCGTCGCGTCTAATGGACGGGTGACGACCCGCACGGACCCTCCGCTCGGACGGACGCAGGCGGCCTCGCTGCTCAGCGCCGAGGTCGACCGGACCATGACCAGCCACGGCGGCCTCGTCCTGGTCACCGGGGAGGCGGGCATCGGCAAGACTACCCTGGTCACCGGTGCGGTCCGCGAGGCGAGGAGCCGCGGCGCGCTGGTGCTGGCCGGCTCCTGCTGGGACTCCGCGCACGCGCCCGGCCACTGGCCCTGGGTGCAGGTGGTGCGGGGCCTGCGGCGGGCGCTGCCCGAGGAGGAGTACCGCAGTACCGCGCCGCCCGGCGGCGGCATCGCGGCGCTGCTCGGCGAGGCCGGGGACGGCCCCGCCGACGGCGACGCGTTCGCGGTGTACGACGCGGTGACCACGGCGCTGGTCAGCGCCGCGCAGGAGCGTCCCGTGCTCGTGGTGCTGGAGGACCTGCACTGGGCGGACGAGGCGTCGCTGCGGCTGCTGGAGTTCGTCGCGCACCACACCTGGTTCGAGCGGCTGCTCGTCGTCGGCACCTACCGGGACGTGGAGGTGGAGCTTCCCGCGGTCGCCGCGCTCTCCGCGCCCTCTGCCGTCGCCGCACCGGCCGGAACCGCCGCCGGCACCGCACCCCAGGGAGAGGCCGCGGGCCGCACGGTGGCGCCGGGGGCCCGCGCGCTACTGCCCGCCCTCCAGTCCCGGGCCACCACCATCACCCTCACCGGGCTGGAGCGCGACGACGTGGTGACGCTGCTGGCCCGCGCCGCCGGTCGCGACCCGTCGCCGGAGCTGGTGACCGGCGTGCACCAGCGCACCGGCGGCAATCCCTTCTTCGTGGAGCAGGCAGCCCGGTTGTGGGCCTCCGGGGGGCCCGCGCTGGCGATGACCCCGGGCGTCAGCGACGTGCTGGCCCGCCGGATATCGCTGCTGCCGCCACCGGTGAGGCGGCTGCTGGAGGCTGCCGCGGTGCTCGGTCGCGAGTTCTCCCGCCCGGTGCTGGCCTCCGTGGTCGCGGCCCCGTCCGCGCTGGTGGACGCCCTGCTGGACCAGGCCGTCACCGGGCGGCTGGTGACCGCGGGCGGGGGCGGTCGGTTCTGCTTCGCCCACGACCTGTTCCGCGAGGCGCTCTACGACGGGCTGCCGGCGGCCGCGGCCGCCCGGCACCACGCGGCCGTCGTACGCGCGGTCCGGGGGGCCGGGGACGACGGCGTGCCGGCGCTCGACCCGGCCGACCTGGCGCGTCACGCCTACCTTGCCGGCGGTGAGCTGTCGCCCGGCACAGCGGTGGAGCTGCTGAGTGCGGCGGCGGAGGACGCCATGAACCGCGTCGCGGGGGACGAGGCGACCCGGCACCTGCGGCGCGCGCACGAGATCGCGGTCACCGCGCCCCCCGCAGAGGTCGCGCCCGGCCGGACGGTGGCGCTGGCGCTCGACCTCATCGGCCAGTTGGGGCACATGGCGGAGCGCGACGAGGTGACGACGCTGTACCGGGAGACCGCCGCGCTGGTGCGCACGGTGGGCGACCCGGAGCTGCTGGCACGGGTGGCGCTGGCGCTGCACGCCGAATCCACCTCCCTCCCCGAGCTCGCCGAGGCGGGGGAGTCCCTGCTGCGCGAGGCGCACCGCCGGCTGGTGGCGCAGCCGCCGGTCGGCCGACCGACATCCGATGCCGCGCCCGGCCCCCGTGCCTCGCCCGCTTCCGGACCCCGTGCCGATCCCGGCGCCGCACCGACCGGCGGCCCGGCACCCGAGCAGGAGCCGACAACCCCCGCCCGCCCCTCCGAGCTCACGGCACTGGCCGACGAGCTGACGCTCCGCACCATGGCGCTCGCCCGCAGCGGCGGGGACGACGCCGCGCTGGAGTTCCTGCTGTGGGCGCGGCACGAGGCGATCTGGGGGCTCGGGTCGGCGGCCGAACGCGAGCGGCTCCTGGAGGAACTGCTGGGCGTCCTCGCCCGCACCGGCAACCGCGGCATGCACCTGGTGGTCCGGTCGCTGCGGTGGGTGGCGCAGTTGGAGCAGGGGAACACCGCCTATCGCGCCCACTACCTCTCCTACCTGGCGGCGGTCGACGGCGCGGGCATCCCGCATCTGCGGCCCGCGGTGGCGGTGGACCGGTCGATCATCGGGGCCATGCGGGGCGAGTTCGCCGAGGCGGAGCGCCAGCTGGGCCGGGTCACGGCGCTGCACGACGGCCAGGCCGACTGGCACTTCATGACCACGTTCATGGCGGTACACCACCGGACGGTGCTGGAGATGCTCCAGGGCCGCACCCCCGGTGGCGAGGAGCTGCGGACGCGGCTGACGGAGAGCGGCTACCCGTACCCGGACGTGCTGCTCGGTGTCGCCGCCTTCGAGCGAGGCGACGTCGACGAGGGGCTGTTGCACACCGCGGCCGCGCGCAGCCGCTCGGGCGGGTTCCCGCGCGATCTCGGACCGCTGTGGCTGCGGTTGCGCGCGCAGGCCGCGGCGGCCTCCGGCGACCGCGAGCTGGGCGAGGAGGTGCGGCGGGAGCTGACCCCGCACCCGGACGCCTGGCTGGTGTCGTTCTGCGGCTGCGACGTCAGCGGCCCGGCGCCGCTCTGGCTGGGGATGGTCGAAGCGGGTGAGGGGCGCTGGGATGCGGCGGTCGCCGCCTTCAGCGAGGCGGTGGCGTCCGCCGACCGGCTGGAGGCGCGGCCCTGGGCGGTCCTGGCCAGGGCCCGGCTCGCCGCGGCGCTGGAGCAGCGCGCGGGTGGCGCGGGCC
>NZ_JAAVJC010000158.1 GCF_012033785.1 Streptomyces bohaiensis | reverse complement strand
CCGCGGCGCCGGCCGCACCCCGCCGGGCCCGGCCGCCGAGGACGGGACGTCCTCGGGCGCGGGGCGCGGCCGTCGGGCGGCCGGCGGGGCGGAACCGATCATCAGACGCCCAGTGCCTTCCCGACCTCGTCCAGGATGTACTCGGCCGAGACCGGGCCGCCGAACAGCCAGGTGCCCGGGTCGAGCTCGTGCCAGCGGTCCTCCTGGACGAACTCCAGGCCCTCCCAGACGCGGTTGCCGGCGAAGGCGCCGGTGAACGGCGAGTCGGCGTCGTCGGCGACGGTGAGGAAGTGGATGTCGGGCTCCAGGTTGGTCAGCCCCTCAACGCCGACGGTGGTCATGCCCCAGGCGTCGCCCTCGCCGTCCCAGGTGTTCTCCAGTCCCGCCAGTTCCAGGACCTGGGCCACCAGCGCCTCGTCGGTGAAGAGGCGGGCGGTGCCCGTGCCGTCGGCGGTGAACCCCTGCGCGAAGGCGTAGCGGGTGCCGTCGAGGCCCGCGGCGGCGAGGCGCTCCTCCAGGTCGGCCGCGCTCTCCTCGATCCCCGCGAAGACCTCGTCCGCCTGCTCCTCGCGGCCCACCGCCTTGGCGAGCTCGGTGAAGTTGGTGCGGAGCGTCTCCAGCTGCGGCGAGGTGGTGTACTCGAACGACAGCACCGGGGCGATGTCCTGGAGCTGCGGCAGGTTCTCCTGCGCGCGGCCGTCGTCGACGACGATGAGGTCGGGCTCCAGCTGCCGGATCTGCTCGATGCTGGGCGCCTGGCGGTTGCCGACGTCCACGGTGTCCTCGGCGAGTTCGACGCCGGGAGCGGTGATCCACTGGGCGTAGCCGTCGTTGTCGGCGTTGCCGGCCGGCTGGACGCCGAGCGCGATGAGCTCCTCGGTGTAGGTCCACTCCAGGGAGACCACGGTGGTGGCGGGTTCGTCCAGCGTCACCTGGCCGCGGGCGGTCTCGACGGTGATGGTGCCGCCGCCCGCACCGCTGTCGGGCGAGGCGGAGTCCGAGCCTCCCGCCTCCTCGCCGACGGTGCCGGATCCGCAGGCGGCGACGGTGAGGGCGAGCGCCGCGGCGGTGCCGGCCGTCGCGAGGGCGCGCAGCATTCTCTGCATGGCTGGGGTGTCTCCTTCGTGGTGTCCGTGACCCGGCGCGGTCTCGAGGACCGGCGCCGGCGGGGAGGCGCGTGGGCGGCGGGCGCCGCGGTTCAGCGGGCGGCGTCCGCCGCGGGGAGGGGGAAGCAGGCGAGGTGGCCGGTCTCGGGGTCGCGGAGCACGGAGACCCGCAGCCCGAAGGCGCGGTGGATGACCTCCGGGGTGAGCGCGGTGGCGGGCGGGCCGGCGGTGACGGTCCCGCCGTCGGCGAGCACCATGACCTCGTCCGCGTAGGCGGCCGCCTGGGTGAGGTCGTGGAGCACCACGCCGCAGGCGATGCGGTGCTCGCGGGCGAGACGGCGGACCACGTCCAGCACCTCGAACTGGTGCCGCAGGTCGAGGTAGGTGGTGGGCTCGTCGAGCAGCAGCACCCCGGCCCGCTGGGCCAGCACGGTCGCCAGCCAGGCGCGCTGCCGTTCGCCACCGGACAGTTCGTCGAGCCGCCGCTCCGCCAGCGGCGCGGCGTCGGTCACCTCCAGCGCCCAGTCGACGGCCTCGCTGTCCTCGTCGGTGTGGCGGGCGAAGGCGCCGCGGTGGGCGTACCGGCCGTGCCGCACCAGCTCGGCGACGCGGACCCCGGCCGGCACGAGCGAGGACTGCGGCAGGAAGGCCAGCCCCCGCGAGAGCGAGCGGCGGTCCAGCTCGGCCACCGGTCGGCCGTCGAGGGTGACGGATCCCGCGAGCGGCGGTAGGAGACCGGCGGCGGTGCGCAGCAGGGTGGACTTGCCGCAGCCGTTGGGGCCGACCAGCACGGTGACGCGGCCCGGTCGCAGCGCCAGCCCCACCCCGGACAGGACGCGGCGTCCGGCGTGCCCCACGTCGAGTCCCTCGGCGAGCAGCCGCGGCTCGTCCTGCGCATCGTCAGCGGACACTCGGTGCCTCCTGCTCGCGGGTCGTCCGTCCGGTGTTCGGACCGCGCACGAGTGTACCCGCACAAGTAAGGGTTGCCTTACTCGGCCCGGCGCCCGGTCGGTACGCCCGCCGGCAACCCGCCGGGGCGGCCGCGGAGTGGGTACATCGGGCCCGTTTCACCACGTGGTCGCCGTTGTCCCCAAAAGCCCTTCGCAGCACCGCTGTTTCGGGCACACTGATCGCTCGGCCCCGCCGCTTCCGGCGGGCCCGGGCCGGCGTGCGCACCGCCCCGGCCCCTCCTCGAAAGGCACGCCCGTGAACCGCGCCATACGCACGGCACTTCTCGCCGCTGTCTCCCTCGCCGTCCTGATGCCGGCCGTCCCGGCCCACGCGGCCAAGACCACCGGCGACCTGATGGTCACCCACGTGCGGCCCAACGCCGCCGGTGCCGACGTGAAGAACGGCAAGCAGATCAACCTCAACGACGAGTTCTTCGTGATCAAGAACGTCACCAAGAAGACGGTGAACGTGGGCGGTTACGTCCCCGACATCACCACCAACACCTACGGCAGGGCGCTGCCCGCCTACAAGCTGCCCGCCGGGGCCACCGCCCGGGTGCACACCGGAACGGGCAAGAATCACAAGGACAGCAAGGGCGTCCACCACATCTACCGCGGCTACGCCCGACACGTGCTGCCCAACGACGGGCGGTCCAAGACGCCGAACCTGCGGCTGAAGAAGCCCGGCAGCAAGGACAACAACGCCGCCGCCGGCACGATCAGCTCCTGCAGCTGGAACGTCGCGGCCAACGGCAAGACGTACACCTGCTGACCGGCGCCGCCCACGGCGGCCCACCTCGCGGGCGCCCCGGCGCCCACCCGGCGGCGGACCGGCCCCCACGGCCGTGAACCCGCCCCTCCCCCACACCTCGGGGCCGCCCGGCGCGTCGACCGCCGGGCGAGCCCTCCCCCGCCGCGCTCAGCCCAGGATCACCGACCGCGCCAGATGCCGCGGCCGATCGGCGTCCAGACCGCGGCGCGCCGCCCGTGCCAGGGCCACCAACTGGACGCGCACCAGGTCGGCCATCGGGTCCAGCGGCTCACCGCCGGCGGCCGCGGCGCCTTCCCGTACCGCGCTGTGGGGGTCGGAGCCGGCGACCAGACCGCCCCCGGTGGCGGCCACGTCGGAGGCGAGCCCCCGGGGCAGCGCCCCCAGGACCCAGACCGCGCGCCCGGGCTCGGTGACGCTGATCGGTCCGTGCCGGTACTCCATCGCCGGATAGGCCTCGGTCCACGCCCCGGCGGCCTCCCGCAGCTTGAGCGCGGCCTCCTGCGCCAGGCCGTGGCACCAGCCGCTGCCGAGGAAGGTGACCTGGTCGGCTGCGACCGCCTCCTCGGGGGGTCCGGCCACCACCGCGCGTTCGGCGTCGGCCACGGCCGCGTCCAGCCGCTCCCCCAGTCCGGCGCGCAGCAGCGCGAGTGCGCTGGTGGCGAACCGGGTCTGCACCACGGAGCGTTCGTCGGCGTGGTCGAGGACGACCCGCTGGTCCACCGCGCCGGCCAGCGGGGAGGCGGCGTCGGCGACGACCGCGGTGGTCGCGGTGGTGCCGCGCAGCGCCGCCGCCAGTTCCCGCACCTCGGTGGTGGTGCCGGACCGGCTGAGGAGGACCACCCGGTCGTAGCGGCGCCCCGCGGGGAAACCGGAGGCGGGCCAGGCGTCGCTCTCCCCCGCCCCGGAGGCCTCGCGCAGCGCGGCATAGCTCTGCGCCATGTACCAGGAGGTGCCGCAGCCGACGACCGCGATCCGTTCGCCGGTGGCGGGCAGGGCGCCGTCGGCGGTCGCGGCCAGCTCGGCGGCGCGGCGCCAGCAGTGGGGCTGCGAGGCGATCTCCTCGGCGGTGTGCGCGCCGGGTGCGGGGGCGGTGCTCATGGGGGCTCCTCGTCGCTTCCTCGTGCCGGTGGGTGCGGGGTCGGGTGCGGTCGTGCGACCGGGGGCGCGGGCCGTGGCGCCTCCGGGCCCGGCGGCGGGCGGTGGACGAGAGCGGCGAGCCGGGCGGCGGTCGCCGCCATCGCGCTGCGCCCGTCCGCCAGCCACCGGCGCGGGTCCACCACCTCCGTGTCGCCGACAAGGGCGGCGCGGACGCCGGTGGTCAGCGCGACGTTGAGCGCGGTACCGATGTTGACCTTGGTGATCCCGCCGCGGACCGCCGCCGCGAGTTCGGCGGCGGGGACCCCGGAGGAGCCGTGGAGGACCAGCGGTACCGGCACCCGTTCCGCGAGCCGGGCCAGCAGGGCGTGGTCCAGCGCCGCGACCGGGGTCGTCATGGCGTGGCGGCTCCCGATGGCCACGGCGAGGGCGTCCACGCCGGACGCGGCGGTGAAGGCGCGCGCCGCCTCCGGATCGGTACGGGCCTCGGGGTGGTGGGGGTCGGGCGGCGGTTCGCCGTCCTTGCCGCCGACGACTCCCAGTTCGGCCTCGGTCCACAGCCCGTTGGCGCGCGCCCAGCGCGCGGCGGCGGCGCAGGCGGCGAGGTTGTCGCGGTAGGGCAGGTGGGAGGCGTCGACCATGACCGAGCTGCACCCCGCTTCCGCCGCGCGCCGCAGCAGTTCGGGGTCGCGGACGTGGTCGAGGTGGAGCGCGGCCGGGACCGCGGCGGCCTCGGCCGCGGCGGTGGCGGCGCGCGCCAGCGGCAGCGGATCGGCCCGGCGGTAGCGCACGGCGTTCTCGCTGATCTGGAGGATCACCGGGACGCCGGCGCGCTCCGCGCCCTCCAGCACGGCCTCGACGTGTTCGAGCGTGATGACGTTGAAGGCGGCGACCGCTCCCCGCCGCTCCCTGGCCGCGGTCAGCAGGCCGCCCGCCGCGACGAGGGGCATGGGGACTCCGCTCTGGCTCTGGGCGGGGCGTACGGCCCGGGCCGCGCGCTGCGGGGACGCCGGGCTGCGCAATATAGGCAGCGGCCCCGGGCCGTTTCAAGCACGCCTCGCGGGGCGGGGCCGAACGGTTCACGGGTCGGCGCCCCGCCGGCGCCCGGGTGGTTCCCGGTGGCCGGGTGACGGTTGTCACGGCAGAGCGGGACAGGCGCCACGAGGGGGCCGAAAGCCGCTCAGGGAGCGGCATTACCGGGCATCCAAGATGCTTTTGTACCTTTTCATTTATCGAACGACGCTTTGTTAGTCTTCGCTGACGCCGGTCACGGTCAACGCTGCAGCACCCGAGGAGTCTCGTGTCGTACATGCCGCCTCCCGCCGAACCGCCCCGGATATCCGGCACGGCGGAGGAGACCAGTCCCACGGTGACGCAGCGGCTCAAGGCCCTTCCCAAGCCGGCGCTGGTCGCCGCGGCCGTGGCGGTCGCGCTCGGCGGCGGCCTGCTGGTCGCCTCCCTCGCCGTCGACTCCGCGGTCGCCCAGGGCACCACGGTGCTGGGGGTGGACATCGGCGGGCTCGGCACCGACGAGGCGCGCGAGAAGCTGGCGGCGGAGCTGCCGGAGCTGACCGACGACCCGCTCCAGGTGTACGTCGGGGAGGTCCCCGAGGACGCGGCGGACCCCCGTCTCGTCGTGCCCTCCGAGACGGGCCTGTCGGTGGACGTCGACGCGACGGTGGACCGCGCCGACACCCCGGGGCTGTTCGGACGCCTCTTCGGCGGCGACGGCGGGCCGGTGCAGCCGGTGACCGCGCTGGACGAGGAGCGCGGCCGCGCCGCGATGGAGGAACTGGCCGAGGCGACCGGCACCGAGCACACCGAGGGCGGCGTCGCCTTCGTCGACGGCGAGGTGGAGATCACCGAGCCCGGCAGCGGCGCCTCGCTCGACGTCGACGGCGCCCTGGAGCGACTGCGCGAGACCTTCCTCACCGCCGAGGCGTCGGCCCCGGTCTCCCTGCCGGTCACCGCGGCGCAGCCCGCGGTGGACGAGGCGGAGGTGGAGCGCGCGGTGAACGAGTTCGCGCGGCCCGCCATGTCGGGGCCGGTGCGGCTGGCCGTCGACGACCGGGAGCTGGAGATCACCCCGGCGATGATCAGCCCGTACCTGACGATGGAGGCCGACGACGACGGGACCCTGGTGCCCCGACTCGACGGCGAGGGCCTCGCCGAGGACGACGCGGTACTCGCGGCGGTGGACGAGGTGAACCGGCCGGCGCTGAACGCCCGGCTCGCAGTGCGCGACGGCGGCGTCGTGGTGACCTCCGACGCCCGCGACGGCGTCGAGGTCGAGACCGGGGACCTCGGCGACCAGATCATGCCGCTGCTGACCAACCCCGAGGGCTCGCGCAGCGGCCGCGCCACGGTGACCACCACCGAGCCGGAGCTGACCCGCGAGAACGTGGACCAGCTGGGCGTGGTCGAGCAGATGTCGAGCTTCACGGTCACCTTCGACCCGGCGCCCTACCGCACCACCAACATCGGTCGCGCGGTCGAGCTGATCAACGGCTCGGTGGTGGCGCCGGGCGAGCGGTGGAGCTTCAACGAGACGGTCGGCGAACGGACCGAGGAGAACGGCTTCGTCGAGGGCATCATCATCCTCAACGACCAGTACCAGACCGCGCAGGGCGGCGGCGTTTCGGCGGTCGCCACCACGATGTTCAACGCGGTCTTCTTCGCGGGCGTGAAGCCCGTGGAGTACGGGGCACACTCCTTCTACATCGAGCGGTACCCCGAGGGCCGCGAGGCCACCGTCGCCTGGGGCAGCCTCGACAACAGCTTCGAGAACGACTCGGACCACTCCATCTACATCTCGGCCACCTCCGACGACTCGTCGGTGACGATCTCGTTCCTCGGCACCAAGAAGTACGACGAGGTGGAGGCGGTCACCGGCGAGCGCACCAACGTGGTGGAGCCCGGCACGCGCGAGGCGGTGGCGGACGACTGCGTGCCGCAGCCCCCGTTGGAGGGCTTCGACGTCATGGTGGAGCGCGTCTTCCGCAACGGCGGGGACGAGGTCGGGCGCGAGGAGTTCACCACGCGCTACACCCCGCGCGACGAGGTCGTCTGCGAGCCCGGCGGCGACTGACCCGCCCTCAGCTCTCCACTCTCCGCAGGCCGGTGGCCGGTCGTCACACCGTGACGACCGGCCACCGGTGTTGTCCCGCGCGCGAACCGCCCGACCGTCGGCGCGGCACCGCGACGTATCGGGACGATCCCTGCAACATTCACATAACTGCCGCATGCCGCGGGCGGCGAACGGGAAGTCCTCTCATCATTCATTACGAGGTGAGGGGACAATTCCGTTTTGTATACAGGGCTGTTCGACCGCCTTCTCCGGGCTGTCGGAAGGAGTCGCCGCTCGCCTCCCGATCCGCAACGCACCTGGAGGAGCTTTGTCCGGACGAACTTCGCGCCGCGGTTTCCTGACCGCGGTCGCCGCCGCCGCGGGGGGCGCGGCCGCGCTGCCCGTGATCTGCGCGGGTCCCGCGTGGGCCGCGTCACCGGGGGAACTGCCCGTGGTCAACCGGCGCGACCACCCGGCGGCCCTGTGGGGCCCGGGGGCCGAGACCGACCCGTTCGCAGAACCGCTGAACGCCAGCGTGGACTGCGCCCTGCACGGCGCGGAGGCGTGAGATGGCGACCTTCGTGACCCGCGCGCAGTGGGGCGGGCGCGCCCGCCGGTCCTCCAACACCAACATCACCCCCGCCCGGGGCGGGGTGAGCATCCATCACGTCGGCGGCAGCCGGGTGGCGCGCGCCGCCCACGGCGACTGCGCCGCCCAGGTCCGCGGCATCCAGAACTACCACATGGACTCCAACGGCTGGAGCGACATCGCCTACAGCCACCTGGTGTGCGTCCACGGCTACGTCTTCCAGGGGCGCGGCGAGGGCCAGCGCACCGCGGCCAACGGCACCGACGCCGGGAACCAGAACTGGTACGCGGTCTGCGCGCTGACCGGCGGGTCCTCCTCCGCCTACGACACCATCACCGACGCCCTCGTCGACGCCTTCCACCTGGCCATCTCCCGACTGCGTTCCTCCGGGAACGCCGCGGCGGCGATCAACGGCCACCGCGACCACCGGGCGACCGAGTGCCCGGGCAACCTCTACCCGCTCGTGCAGAACGGGCGGTTGAACCCGGGACGCCGCAGTCACACGGTGCGCTCCGGCGAGACGCTGTACTCCATCGGCCGGCTGTACGGCGTCGCCTGGGAGTCGATCGCCGCGGCCAACAACCTGTCCGCCCCCTACACGATCTACGTCGGTCAGGTCCTGGTGATCCCGGCCTCCTGATCCGGGCCGGGTGATGCCGGGGCCGCGAGCCGTGCCCGCCGGGCGGTGAGCGCCCGGCGGGCACGGGCCGGTGGCGCCGCTCAGTCGACGGCGGCAGCGGCGGCCCGGCCCGCGGCCCGGCCCGAGAACAGGCATCCCCCGAGGAAGGTGCCCTCCAGCGCCCGGTAGCCGTGCAGGCCGCCGCCGCCGAAGCCGGCGGCCTCCCCGGCGGCGTAGACCCCGGGCAGCGGGGTGCCGTCCTCCCGGAGCACCCGGCTCGTCAGGTCGGTCTCCAGTCCGCCCAGCGTTTTCCGTGTCAGCAGCCGCAACCGCACGGCGACCAGCGGCCCCGCGGCGGGGTCCAGCAGCCGGTGGGGCGACGCGACGCGGATCAACCGGTCGCCGAGGTAGGCGCGGGCGCCCCGCACCGCGGTGAGCTGCAGATCCTTGCTGAAGCGGTTGCCGACCTCCCGGTCCCGCGCCTCCACCTCGCGCCGCAGCCGGGCCTCGTCGATCAGCGCCTCCCCCGTGACGGCGTTCATGCCGCGTGCCAGGGCGCCGAGGTCGCGCTCCACGACGAAGTCCTCGCCGTGTTCCATGAAGGCCCGCACCGGTCCGGGCGCGCCGCCCCGGGCACGGCCCAGGACGCCGCGCAGCGACTTCCCCGTCAGGTCGGGGTTCTGCTCCGAACCGGAGAGGGCGAACTCCTTCTCGATGATCCGCTGCGTCAGCACGAACCAGGTGTGGTCGTGGCCGCTTCGCGCGATGTGCTCCAGGGTGCCCAGGGTGTCGAACCCGGGGAACAGCGGCACGGGGAGGCGGCTCCCCGTCGCGTCGAGCCACAGCGAGGAGGGGCCCGGCAGGATGCGGATGCCGTGCTCGGCCCAGACGGGGTCCCAGTTGCCGATCCCCTCGGTGTAGTGCCACATGCGGTCCCGGTTGATCAGCCGGGCACCGGCGCGCTCGGCGACGCCCAGCATCGCCCCGTCCACGTGGGCGGGCACGCCCCGGAGCATCCGCGCCGGCGGGCGGCCCAGCCGCTCCGGCCAGTGCTCCCGGACCAGCTCCGGGTCGCCGCCGATGCCGCCGGAGGTGACGACCACGGCCTGCGCCCGGAGCTCGAACGCGCCGACGGGCTCCCGGCCGGTCGGCTCGCCCCGTGGTGCGCCGCTGTCGGCGAGCACCTCCCCGCTGACGGTGTCGACGGTGCCGCCGGTGGCGACGAGCGCGGTGACCCGGTGCCGATGGCGCACCTCGACCCGACCGCGCGCCTGTGCGGCCCGCAGCCGCCGCACGAAAGGGGCCAGCAGACCGGGGCCGGTCCCCCAGGTGATGTGGAAGCGCGGCACGGAGTTGCCGTGGCCGCCGGCGTCGTACCCGCCGCGCTCCGCCCAGCCGACGACGGGGAAGAACCGCACCCCGAGCCCGTGGAGCCAGGCGCGCTTCTCCCCGGAGGCGAAGTCGACGTAGGCCTCCGCCCAGCGGCGCGGCCAGTGGTCCTCCGGGCGGTCGAACCCGGCCGAGCCCAGCCAGTCCTGCCAGGCCAGCTCGCGGTCGTCCCGCACCCGCATCCGCCGCTGCTCGGGCGAGCCGACGAGGAAGAGCCCTCCGAAGGACCAGTGCGCCTGGCCGCCGAGCGACTGCGGCGGCTCCTGGTCCAGCAGGATCACCCGGCGTCCCGCGTCGGCGAGTTCGGCGGTGGCTGCGAGCCCCGCCAGCCCCGCCCCGATCACGATCACATCAGCGTCGTACGCCATGGTCTCCGTCCTTCGCGGCCCCCGCCGCGGCGGGCCCGGGTCCCCGGGCGGCGCCCGCCCGGTGCCACGATCTTCGGGAGCACGCACCGCGGCGTCAACCGTCCGTTCCCCGTCGGGGTCGGGTGGTTGGATCGTTCCATGGACGAGGACGAAGTGCTGGACGTGGTCGACGAGCACGACGAGGTCACGGGGCGCGCGCCCCGCGGGGAGGTCTACCGCGACCGGCTCCGCCACCGCTGCGCGGCGGTGCTGGTGACGGACGGGCAGGGGCGGATCTTCGTGCACCGCCGGACGACGACGAAGCTGATCTTCCCCGGGCTCCACGACATGTTCGTCGGGGGTGTGGTGGGGGCGGGCGAGGGCTACGCCGCGGCGGCGTGGCGGGAGGCGCGGGAGGAGTTGGGCGCGCCGGGGCTGCCGGAGCCCGAACCGGTGCTGCGCTTCCTCTTCTCCGGCGCGGGTGGGTCCTGGTGGACCTCGGTCCACCGGGTGCAGTGGGACGGCCCGGTCCGTCCGCAGCCCTCGAAGGTCGCCTGGCACGCCTTCCTCACGCCCGAGGAGGTGGCGGACCGGCTGGAGAGCTGGGAGTGGGCCCCGGA
Source organism: Streptomyces bohaiensis (assembly GCF_012033785.1). GTDB lineage: Bacteria > Actinomycetota > Actinomycetes > Streptomycetales > Streptomycetaceae > Streptomyces > Streptomyces bohaiensis. Next base: position 643 of record NZ_JAAVJC010000158.1, on the reverse strand, counting down.
CGGGCTCGCCGCCTGGCGGCGGCTGACCGCCTCCGCGACGCGGTGAGGGGCGGCGGGTAGGGTCGCCCGGGTGATGGGACCGCTGCGCACGGTGGGTCTGTGGTTCTCCCCGCGACGGGTGAGGGCCGAGGGCGACACCCCCGACTACCGCTTCTCGCTCGCCAACGAGCGCACCTTCCTGGCGTGGGTGCGCACCGGGCTGGCTTTGGTCGCCGGCGGGATCGCCGTCGACCAGTTCGCGACCGGCCTCACCGGGCCGGTCCGCACGGTGATCGCCGTGGTGCTGCTGGTCGGGGGCGCCGCCTGCGCGGTCCGGGCGGTGAGTCACTGGGTGCGGTGCGAAGTGGCGATGCGGCGCGGCGAGGACCTGCCGGAGTCCCGGTTCCCCGCGCTCCTCGCGGTCGGCACGGCGCTGGCCGCGCTGCTGGTGGCGGTGGCGGTGGTCACCGGGGTGCTGCGGTGAGCCGGCGCCGGGCAGTCGGCCGGGGCGCGGCGTGAGGGTCCCGCAGCGACCGGGGACACCGGGGCCGCGCGACCCCGCGGCGCAGCCGGAGCGGACGGCGCTGGCGTGGCGGCGCACCGCGCTGGCGTTCGCGGTGGTGACGCTGTTCGCGTGGCGCGTGCCGGCCGCCATGGGCTCGCC
>NZ_JAAVJC010000157.1 GCF_012033785.1 Streptomyces bohaiensis | reverse complement strand
GGTGTTGTCGGCGTTGGGGCGGTTGCACTGTCATGGTGTGGCGGTCGACTGGTCGCCGGTGCTGGGGCAGGGCCGCAGGACGGAGTTGCCGACGTACCCCTTCCAACGCGACCGCTACTGGCTGACCGCGCCCGAGCGGACCGCCGACCCGGCCGCCCTCGGCCTCCTGCCGAGCACCCACCCCTGGGTCGCGGCCGTCCTCGACGTGCCCGGCGCCGAGGGCGCCGACGCCGTCCTCACCGGCCGGCTCTCCACCGCCGCGCATCCGTGGCTCGCCGACCACCGCGTCTTCGGCCGCGTCGTCGTGCCCGGCACCGCGCTGGTCGACCTCGCCGTCCACGCCGCCCACCACGCGGGAGTACCGGGCGCGGTCGGGGAACTGGTCCTGCACACCCCCCTGCGGCTGCCGGAGACCGGGGCCGGGACCACCCTGCGGTGCGTCGTCACCCACCCCTCCGCCGACGGCCGACGCACGCTCACGGTGTACTCCGGCACCCCCGACGCGCCCGGATGGACGGCCCACGCCACCGGCACCCTGGCCCCGGAGCCCGCAGCCGCCGCCCCCCGGCACGCCTGGGCACAGGACTGGCCCGTGCCGGACACCGAACCCGTCGACCTGGCCGGCTCCTACGAGATGTTGGCCGAGCGGGGCCTGGGGTACGGGCCCGCCTTCCGGGGGCTCCGCTCCGTCCGGCTGCGCGCCGGCGGCGCCCACCCCGGCGAGGTCTACGCCGAGGTGGCCCTGCCCCGGGACCCGCCCGTCGACACCGGCGGGTACGGACTCCACCCCGCCCTCCTCGACGCCGTCCTGCACGCCACCCGCTTCTGCTTCCCCGTCGGCGACGGCGACGCGGCCACCGACGCTCCCCGCACCCTGCTGCCGTTCGCCTGGACCGGCGTCAGCCTGTGGGCCACCGGCGCGACGTCCGTGCGTGCCCGCGTCACCGCGGTGGGCCCCGACGCCGTCCGGCTCGACCTCGCGGACGACCAGGGCCGGCCGGTGCTGTCGGCGGAGCGGCTCCAGCTGCGCGCGGCCGCTCCCGGCGATCTGCCGCCGGACGGGCACGAGCCGCTGTACGCCATCGCGTGGGAGCCGCTGTCGGGCTCCGGCGGGCCGGCGGCCGCCTGCGAGCTGTGGGAGGTCCCGCCGGGTGGCGGCGGTGCGGCGGTGCGTGAGGCGCTGCGGGTGGTGCAGGAGTTCCTGGCGGACGCGGAGCGCTCCGGGTCGGTGCTGGTCGTGGTCAGCCGGGGTGCGGTGGTGGTGGACGCCGCGGACGGTCCGGTGCACGCGGACGGTCCGGTGGACGTGGACGCCGCCGGGGTGTGGGGGCTGCTGCGGTCGGCCCAGTCGGAGCACCCCGGGCGTATCGTCCTCCTCGACATCGACGCCACCGGTGTCCTCCCCGAACCGGCCGACCTGGCGGTTCTCGCAGCCACCGGGGAGCCCCAGATGGCCCTGCGTGCCGGAATCCCGCACGTGCCCCGTCTCACCCCGGCGCCCGCCCCACCCGCGGACCGGCCTGCGCTGCCCTGGCCCGCCGAGAGCACCGTGCTGGTCACCGGCGGCACCGGCGGCGTCGGCGCCCACCTGGTACGCCACCTCGTCCGGGCCCGCGGTGCGCGCCACGTCGTCGTCCTCTCCCGCACCGGACCGCAGGCACCCGGGGCCGAGGCCCTCGCCGCCGCCACCGGCGGGGCCGTGGAGTTCGCCGCGTGCGACGTGACCGACCGCGCCCAGGTCGCGGCGCTGCTGGAGCGGATCACCGCCGACCGGCCCCTCGGCGCTGTCGTCCACGCGGCCGGCACCCTCGACGACGGCGTGCTCACCGACCTGACCCCCGAACGGCTGGACAAGGTCCGCGCCGCCAAGGTCGGCGGCGCCCTCGTCCTGGACGAGCTGACCCGCGCCCACGATCCCGCCGCGTTCGTCGTGTTCTCCTCGGCCGCCGGCGTCCTCGGCGCACCCGGCCAGGCCGCCTACGCCGCCGCCAACGCCGCCCTCGACGCGCTGACCGCCCGCCGCCGCGCTCTCGGGCTGCCGGGCCAAGCGCTGTCGTGGGGGCTCTGGGAGGGCACCGGCATGGCCTCCGGCCTCGGCGGAGCGGAGGTCCGCCGTCTCACCGGCAGCGGCTTCCCGCCTCTGCCGGCCGAACGGGCCCTCGCCCTCCTCGATGCGGCACTCGCCCACCCCGCCCACCACCTGCTGCCCCTCCCCGTGGAACCACGCCGGATCGGCGGCCCCGTGCCCCCGCTGCTCCGTCGCGTCCAACGTCCCGCCGCCGCCCGGCCCCCCGCCGCGGCGACCACCTCCGGGGCGGCCGCCGCGCCCGCCACCGCGGACGGCGGGCCGGGCGCGCTGCTCGACGTGCTCGCCTCCCTGCCGCACCCCCAGCGGCTCAAGCGCCTCACCGAACTGACCGTGGCGGTCACCGCGTCCGTGCTCGGCCACACCACCTCGGCCGGGGTCGACCCGGACGCCTCCTTCACCGAACTGGGGCTGGACTCCCTCACCGGCGTCGAACTGCGCAACCGGCTCGGCGCCGCGACCGGACTCCAGCTCCCCGCCACCCTCACCTTCGACCGCCCCACCTGCGGGGAGGTGGCCGCCTACCTCGTCCGCAGGCTGTCCCCCGCGGACACCGGCGCCGGGCCGGGCGACCAGTCCGTGCTCACCGATCTCGACCGGGTCGCCGCGGCCCTCGCCCGGCTCGACCCCGAGGACTCCGTGCGCCGCGCGGCCGTGACCCGGCTGCTCGGGCTGGTGTCCTCGCTCGACCCCGGCGGGTCCGGCAGCCCGGAGGCCGTACCGGACGCCCTGACGACCGGATCCGACGACGACATCTTCGACTTCATCGACAGACAGCTGGGCGTCTGACCCGGCGACCGGCCGGCCGGCAACGCGAACCACAGGTCCCGCGGAACCCGGCGAGACCCGCGGCGACTCGACGCGCAGTGACGCAAAGGATGGGCGGACCATGGACGAGACGACGAAGCTCCGTGACTACCTCAAGCGGGTCACCGGCGAGCTGCACCGGACCCGCGGCCATCTGCGCGAGCTGACCGACCGGGAACACGAGCCCATCGCAATCGTCGGCATGGGCTGCCGCTTCCCCGGCGGCACCGACTCACCGCGGAAGCTCTGGGAGTTCGTCGAGCAGGGCCGGCACGCGCTGACCCCCTTCCCGGCCGACCGCGGCTTCGACGTGGACGCCCTCTACGACCCCGACCCGGCCGCCTCCGGGAAGTCCTACCTCTGCCAGGGTGGGTTCGTCGAGGACGCCGCCGACTTCGACGCGGACCTGTTCGGGATCTCGCCGCGCGAGGCGCTCGCCATGGACCCCCAGCAGCGCATCCTGCTGGAGACCGTCTGGGAGACCTTCGAGGACGCCTCGATCGACGCAACGACCCTGCGCGGCTCCGACACCGGCGTGTTCGTCGGCGCCTCCGCCCAGGACTACGACCGTGACGCCCGCGCCGGCCACAAGGACGTCGAGGGGTACCTGCTCACCGGCAACACCCCCAGCGTCGCCTCCGGTCGTGTCGCCTACACCTTCGGTCTCGAAGGACCGGCCCTGACCGTCGACACCGCCTGCTCCTCGGCCCTGGTCGCCGTCCACCTCGCCGTCCGCTCCCTGCGCTCCGGGGAGTGCTCCATGGCGGTCGCGGGCGGCAGCGCCGTCATCGCCAGCCCCGCCCTGTTCCTGGAGTTCTCCCGGGTGCGCGGCCTCGCACCCGACGGGCGGTGCAAGTCGTTCTCCGACGACGCCGACGGCACCGGCTGGTCGGAGGGGGCCGGAGCGGTGCTGCTGGAACGACTCTCCGACGCCCGTCGCAACGGGCACCGGGTGCTCGCCGTCATCCGCGGTTCCGCCGTCAACCAGGACGGCGCCTCCAACGGGCTGACCGCTCCCAACGGCCCGGCCCAGGAGCGCGCCATCCGCGCCGCCCTCGCCGACGCACGCCTGACCCCCGCCGACGTGGACGCGGTCGAGGCCCACGGCACCGGCACCACCCTCGGGGACCCCATCGAGGCCACGGCGATGCTCGCCACCTACGGTGCGGACCGGCCCGGGGAGCAGCCGCTGCTGCTGGGCTCCGTCAAGTCGAACATCGGGCACGCCCAGGCCGCCGCGGGGGCCGCCGGCATCATCAAGACGGTGATGTCGCTGCGCGCCGGGATCCTCCCGCGCACTCTCCACGTCACCAAGCCGACCAGCCACGTCGACTGGGACTCCGGCGCCGTCCGGCTGCTGACCGCCAACACGCCCTGGCCCGAGACCGGCCGTCCCCGCCGGGCCGCGGTCTCCTCCTTCGGCGTGAGCGGCACCAACGCCCACGTGGTCCTGGAGCAGGTACCGGAGGACGACGTTCCGACGGCGGCCCCCGACGCCCACGCCGCGCCGCTGCCCTGGGTGCTGTCCGGCAGGACCCCGGCGGCGCTGCGGGCCCAGGCCGCCCGCATCAGGGAGGTCGCCGAGCAGCGGCCCGAGGTGCCCCTCGCAGCCGTCGGACGCTCCCTCGCCTGCGGCCGGACGCCGCTCGACCGGCGCGCCGTCGTCCTCGCCCCCGACCGGGACGGCCTGGCGGCGGCGCTCGACGCCCTCGCCACGGGCGCCGAGGACCCCCGCGTCGTCACCGGCACGGCCGGCCCGGCGCGGCTCGCCGTCGTCTTCGGCGGCCAGGGCTCCCAGCGTCCTGGCATGGGACGCGGGCTCCACGCCCGTTTCCCCGTCTTCGCCGAGGCCCACGACCGCGCCACGCGGCTGCTCGGCACCGAAACCGCCGGAGGCGACCTCGACCGCACGGGAGCCGCGCAGCCCGCACTGTTCGCACTGGAGGTGGCGCTGTGGGAGCTGGTCGGCTCCTTCGGCATACGCCCCGACGTCGTCGCCGGGCATTCCGTCGGTGAGCTGACCGCGGCCTGGGCGGCCGGGGTCTGGTCGCTGGAGGACGCCTGCACGGTGGTCGCCGCCCGCGCCCGCCTGATGGACGGGCTCGCCGACGGCGGCGCCATGGCCTCCGTCGGCGCCGGAGCGTGGGAGACCGCCGAACTCCTCGCGGACGTCGAGGGGGTGGAGATCGGCGCCGTCAACTCCGCCGCCTCCGTCGTGGTCACGGGGGACACCGCCGCCGTGCACCGCGTCGTCGAGGCCGCCCGCGGACGCGGCTGGAAGGCGAGCCCGCTGCGGGTCTCGCACGCGTTCCACAGCGCCCGGATGGAACCCGCCCTGGACGCGTTCCGTCGCGTGCTCGACGGGGTGACCTTCCGGAAGCCCGAACTGGACGGGCTCTCCAACGTCACGGGCGGCGCGGCCGAGCGGTGGCACGACCCCGCGTACTGGGTGGAGCACCTGCGACGCGCCGTGCTGTTCGCCGACAACGCCGCAGCGCTCGCCGAGCGCGGCACCACCGCCGTCCTCGAACTCGGCGCCGACGCGGCCCTCACCTCGCACGTGGCCCTGACCGTGCCCGAGCCGGTGTGCGCCGTGCCCGCGCTGCGCAAGGACCGCGACGAGTCGGAGAGCCTGCTGGCCGCGCTCGGCGCCTTGCACTGCCACGGCGTCCGCGTCGACTGGGCACCACTCTTCGCGGGGGCGCCCCACGCCGAACTGCCGACCTATCCCTTCCAGCGCGAGCGCTACTGGCTCACCGCGCCCACGGCCGCCGCCGACGCCCGCGGGCTCGGGGTGACCGCCGTCGACCACCCCGTGCTGGCCACCGCCGTCGAACTCCCCGACAGCGGCGGGCTGGTGCTCACCGGCCGCATCGCCGTCGACACCCATCCCTGGGTGGCCGACCACCGCATCCTCGGACAGGTCGTCGTGCCCGGCGCGGCCCTCGTCGAGATGGCGGTCCGCGCCGGCGACGAGGCCGGCTGCGGCACCGTCGAGGAACTGGTCACCTACGCGCCCCTGGTCCTCGGCGACCACGAGGCCCGGCAGATCCGGCTGACCGTCGGCGCAGCCCGGGAGGACGAGCAGGAGCGGCCGTTCGCGCTCTACTCGCGCTCCGAGCAGGGCGCGGCCGACGACTGGACCGCCCACGTCACCGGTACCCTCTCCCGCGCCGAGCAGAGCGCCGCCACCCTCCAGCACGCCGCGGGCATCACCCGCGGCGGCGGGGAGATCCTCGACATCAGCGCCGAGTACGGCAACTTCGAGGAGAAGGGCTTCCGGTACGGGCCGGTCTTCCGCGCCCTGACGGCGGTCCGCCGGGGGCGCGGCCATGTCGTCGCCGACCTCGAACTCCCCGCCAGCGCACATGAGGACGCCGCCAGGTTCGGCATCCACCCGGCGTTGCTGGACTCGGTCATGCACGCCCTCGGTCTGCTCTTCCCCAACGACGGCAAGGCCAAGCTGCCCTACAGCTGGGAGCGGGTCGTCCTGCACGCGGCCGGCGCCCACGCCGTCCGCGTCCGGGTGGCCGAGGCGGGCGAGGGCATGGTCTCGTTCGTCGTCGTGGACCAGCAGGGCGAGCCCGTCCTCTCCGTCGAGCGGCTCACCCTCCGTGAGGTGGCCGCCGACGCCTTCGCCCAGGCGGACACCGGGCGTGCCGACTCCTCGCTGCACCGGGTGGAGTGGGTCCCGGCCGCCTCCACAAGCTCCGGTGCGGCCCCCTCCCACCAGCTGTGGGAGGTGCCCTCGGGCGACGCCGGGGGTGCGGCGGTCCGGGCGGCGCTCCGGGTCGCCCAGGAGTTCGTGGCCGACCCGGGGCGCTCCGGATCGGTGCTGGTCGCGGTCAGCCGGGGCGCGGTGGCCGTGGACGCCGCGGACGGACCGGTGGACGCGGAAGCCGCCGCCGTGTGGGGGCTGCTGCGCTCGGCCCAGTCGGAGCACCCCGGCCGCATCGTCCTCCTCGACACCCCGGACGGCGCCGACGCGGAAGTGGACCTTGCCGCGGTGATCGCGCTGGAGGAGCCGCAGGTGGCGCTGCGCGAGGGGCAGAGCTGGGTGCCCCGTGTGGTGACGGGGCTGCCGGAGGAGAACCTGGAGCTCCCGGACGGCGGCTGGCGCCTCGGCATCGCCGAGCGGGGCTCCGTCTCCGGCCTCACCGTCGAGCACGCCGAACCGCACGCGCTGGGCCCCGGCGAGATCCGCGTCGCGGTGCGCGCCGCCGGCCTCAACTTCCGCGACGTCCTCAACGTGCTCGGCATGTACCCGGGCGACCCCGGCGCGCCCGGACTGGAGGCCGCCGGCGTCGTCACCGAGGTCGGCCGCGGGGTGACGGGGCTGCGCGTCGGCGACCGGGTCATGGGGCTGACGACCGACGCGTTCGCCGCGGAGGTCCGCTCGGACTTCCGCACCTGGAGCCGGTTCCCCGACAGCTGGACGTTCGCACAGGCCGCGACCGTGCCGCTGACCTTCCTCACCGCCTGGTACGGGTTGTTCGATCTCGGGGGTCTGCAGGCGGGGGAGCGGGTGCTGGTGCATTCCGCCGCGGGCGGGGTGGGTATGGCGGCGGTGCAGTTGGCCCGGCATGCGGGGGCGGAGGTGTTCGCCACGGCGAGTCCTGCCAAGCAGCGGGTGCTGCCGCTCGACGGTGAGCACATCGCCTCCTCCCGTGACCTGGGGTTCGGCGAACGGTTCGGCCGGGTGGACGTCGTCCTCAACTCCCTCGCGGGGGAGTTCGTGGACGTGTCACTCGGGCTGCTCGCCGACGGCGGGCGGTTCGTGGAGATGGGCAAGACCGACGTCCGGGACCCGGCCGGGGTGCCGCCCGGCGTCACCTACAGCGCCTTCGACCTGATCGAGGCCGGGCCGCGCCGGCTCCAGACCATGTTCGCCGAGCTGCTGACGCTCTTCGAGGAAGGTGTGCTGCAGCCGTTGCCGTTGACGTGCTGGGATGTGCGGCGGGCGGCTGAGGCGATGCGGTTCATGAGTCAGGCGCGGCATGTGGGGAAGGTCGTGCTGACGGTGCCGCGTGGGTTGGGTGGTGCCGGGACGGTGCTGGTGACCGGTGGTACCGGTGGTGTGGGTGCGGCGGTGGCGTCGCGGCTGGTGGAGTCGCACGGGGTGCGGCGGCTGGTGCTGACCTCGCGGCGTGGGATCGAGGCGCCGGGCGCCGCCGAACTGCGGGAGCGGCTGGCGGAGTCGGGTGCCGAGGTGGTCGTGGAGGCGTGTGACGTCTCGGACCGCGAGCAGGTGCGGGCGTTGCTGGAGGCGATGCCGGACGGTGCCCCGCTGGCCGGGGTGGTGCACGCCGCCGGCGTCCTCGACGACGGCGTGTTCGCGGAGCTGACGCCCGAGCGGATCGACGGGGTGCTGGCGCCGAAGGCCGACGCCGCCCGCCACCTCCACGACCTCACCCGCCACCTCGACCTCGCCGCCTTCGTCCTCTTCTCCTCCGCCGCCGGAGTGTTCGGCGCCCCCGGGCAGGCCGCCTACGCCGCGGCCAACGCCGCGGTCGACGCCCTCGCCGCCGAACGGGCCCGCCAGGGCCTCGCCGGACAGGCTCTCGCCTGGGGCCTGTGGGACGGCACCGGCATGGCCGGGCGGCTCACCGAGCAGGAGGTCCGACGGCTCGCCGAGAGCGGATTCCCGCCACTGCCCGCCGAGCGCGCCCTCGCCCTCTTCGACACCGCGCTCGCCCGTCCCGCACCCCAGCTGCTGTCCCTGACCATCGACGCCGGCCGGCTGCCCAGGCCACTGCCGCCGCTGCTGCGCGGCCTGGAACGCCCCGCCGCCCGCCGCGTCGTCTCCGCCGCGGCACCCCGGGGCGACACGGCCGGTCTGCAGGCCACCCTCTCCGGGCTGCCCGCCGAGGAACGGCTGGAGCGGGTCACCGACATCGTCGTGTCCGCCGCCTGCGCGGTCCTGGGGCACACCGACCCCGGTCGCGTCCCGGCCGACCAGCCGTTCACCGATCTCGGCTTCGACTCGCTCACCGCCGTCGAACTGCGCAACCGCCTCGGTGCCGCCACCGGACTCACCCTCCCGGCGACCGTCACCTTCGACCACCCCACGCCGCGCGCCGTCGCCGTCCACCTCCTCGACGGCCTCGGCGCCGACGGCCCCGGCGCCGCCGCCTCGGTCCTCACCCAGCTGGACCGGCTCGACTCCGCGCTCGTCGACGTCGACCTGGCCCCGGAGGACCGCACCGCGACGGCGGCCCGCCTGCGGGCCCTCGCCGCACGGCTGGAGACCCCCGACCGCGCGGAGAACGGAGCCGGCGGCATCGGCGACCAACTCGCCGGCGCCTCCGCCGAGGAACTCGTCGCCATGCTCGGCAAGGAGTTCGGCATCTCCTGACCCCGCCGGCCGACGCCGTCCCACGGACCGGCGGACCCGGCCGGCACCGCCCCGGGCGGCCCCGAGCCGGGCCCGCCTCCGACGCGCCCCGTCCCTGCGTTATGCCTGTGAGGTCCTGATGGTGGAACAAGACACGATGCTCCGGCTGCTCAAGCAGGTCACCGCCGAGCTGCACGAGACCCGGCAGCGGCTGGAGGAGCGGGAGGCGAGCGACGCCGAACCCATCGCGATCGTCGGCGTGGGCTGCCGCTACCCCGGCGGCATCGTCTCCCCGGAGACCCTGTGGGACCTCGTCTCCGAGGGCCGCGACGTCGTGGGGGACTTCCCCGACGACCGGGGCTGGGACCTGGAGAACCTCTTCGACGACGAGCCCGGCGCCCCCGGCAAGTGCTACGCCCGCCGCGGCGCGTTCCTCGACGGCGCCGCGGACTTCGACAACGGGTTCTTCGGTATCTCGCCGCGTGAGGCGCTCGCCATGGACCCGCAGCAGCGGGTGCTGCTGGAGACGGCCTGGGAGACCTTCGAGCACGCCGGGATCGACCCGACGACCCTGCGCGGCAGCCGGACCGGCCTCTACGTCGGCGTTCCCCCCGCCGACTACGGCCAGCGGCGCGGCGAGGCCGACGACGTCGAGGGGTTCATGCTCACCGGCAACACCTGCAGCGTCGCCTCCGGCCGCATCGCCTACGTCTTCGGTCTCGAAGGGCCGGTCACCTCCGTCGACACGGCGTGCTCCTCGGCCCTGGTCGCCCTGCACCAGGCCGTCCGCGCGCTGCGTGCGGGGGAGTGCACCATGGCTCTGGCCGGCGGGGTGACGGTGATGGCGGGGCCCGGGATCTTCCTGGAGTTCTCCCGCCAGCGGGGTCTCGCCAAGGACGGGCGGTGCAAGTCGTTCTCCGACGACGCCGACGGCACCGGCTGGTCGGAGGGGGCCGGCCTGTTCCTGGTGGAGCGGCTGTCGGACGCGCGGCGCAACGGACACCGGGTGCTGGCGGTGGTGCGGGGCACCGCGGTCAACTCCGACGGCGCCTCCAACGGGATGACCGCGCCCAACGGGCCGTCGCAGCAGCGGGTGATCCGGGCGGCGCTGGCGGACGCCGGCCTGTCGACGGCGGATGTCGACGTGGTGGAGGCGCACGGCACCGGTACCGCTCTCGGGGACCCCATCGAGGCCCAGGCGGTCATCGCCACCTACGGGCAGGGCCACACCTGGGAACGGCCGCTGCTGCTGGGCTCCGTCAAGTCCAACATCGGCCACGCCCAGGGCGCGGCGGGCGGTGCCAGCGTCATCAAGGCCATCATGGCCCTGAAGCACGGGGTCGTCCCCGCCTCGCTGAACATCTCCGAGCCCTCCAGCCACGTCGACTGGGACGCGGGCGCCGTGGAGCTCGTCACCGAGTCCACCCCGTGGCCGCAGGTGCCGCGGCCCCGGCGCATCGGTGTCTCCTCGTTCGGGATCAGCGGGACCAACGTGCACATGATCCTGGAGCAGGCACCCACCGACCGGGCCGACGAGGCCGACGGGCCCGAGGAGGCACGCCCGGCGGACGGTACCCGCGTCGAGGACACCCCGGCCGAGGACGCCACCGCGGTACCGGTACCGCTCCTCGTCAGCGCCAAGTCCGAGGACGCGCTGCGGGCCGGTGCCGCGCGCGTGCGCGACCACATCGCCGCTCACCCCGACGTGCCGCTCAGGGACACGGCGTTCTCCCTGCTGAACACCCGCGCCCAGCTCGACTTCCGGGGCGTGGTCGTCGCCGGCGACCACGCCTCCGCTCTCGGGGGACTGGACGCGCTGCAGAGCGCGAGCCCCCACCCCGCTGCCGTCACCGGCACCGCGGGACCCGCCCGTCTCGCGGTGGTGTTCGGTGGTCAGGGGTCGCAGCGGGTGGGGATGGGTCGGGAGTTGTATGAGTGTTTTCCGGTGTTTGCGGGGGCGTTTGATCGGGTGGTGGGGTTGTTGGGTGGGG
>NZ_JAAVJC010000156.1 GCF_012033785.1 Streptomyces bohaiensis | reverse complement strand
CCTTGGTGATGAGCACCGACTTGAGGTCGTCGCCCAGATCCTTCTCTAGCACCCTCGCCACTCTCTGCTGGTCCTGCGCGGCCCGCCGGGCGGTGCACCCGTACGGCCCAGTGGCGCCCGCTGAAGCCGCCGGACGTCCGGACCCGCCGCCGCCGTGCGGTCGGCTGTGCCCGGTGGGGACGCGCCCGGGCGCGGAAGTCCTGCGCCGGATGGGTCCTGACGGGGTGACGTCGCGGAACGTCCGGGCCGCCTGCTCCGTTGGAGTCAGTGGAAGGGCCGACACCGCAAGGTGACCCGGCCGGTTCCCGGTCCCGAAGAGCGCCGGGGGCCGCCCCCGGTGTACCGTCGCGGAGCATCAGACAGTTGTCGGCTTGTTCCGACGCCGGGCGCGCGCCGGCGGGGAGAGGACACCGTACGCACAGCGGATCCCGTCCGGGGGCTGTGCCTCGATGCGGCAGGAGGAACGGGGCGGCGCAGCCCCGTATGGAGAGACGTGAAGCGTTACTTCCGTGGGCCAGTCATGTGGATCGTGCTGGCGGTACTCGCAGCGATCCTGGTGATGAACGTCTTCCGCTCCTCCGAGGGCTACAAGACCGTCGACACCGCCGAGGTCGTCCAGGCCATCCAGCAGAACCAGGTCCGCTCCGCCGAGATCACCACCGGTGACGAGCAGCGGATCAAGGTGGAGCTGAAGGACGGCGAGAAGATCCAGGACTCGGACAAGGTCCAGGCGAGCTACGTCGACGACCAGGGTGCCGAGCTCGCCGACATCCTCCAGTCCAAGTACCAGTCCGAGGACGACCTGCTGCCCGACGGCTACACGGTCAGCCCCAAGTCCCAGAACCCGTTCGTCGGCATGCTGCTGACGATCATCCCGTTCCTCCTGATCATCATCGTGTTCCTCTTCCTGATGAACCAGATGCAGGGTGGCGGCTCGCGGGTCATGAACTTCGGCAAGTCCAAGGCGAAGCTCATCTCCAAGGACACCCCGAAGACCACCTTCGCCGACGTGGCCGGCTCGGACGAGGCCGTCGAGGAGCTCCACGAGATCAAGGAGTTCCTCCAGGAGCCCGGCAAGTTCCAGGCCGTCGGCGCCAAGATCCCCAAGGGTGTGCTGCTGTACGGCCCGCCCGGCACCGGCAAGACCCTGCTGGCCCGTGCGGTCGCCGGTGAGGCCGGCGTCCCCTTCTACTCCATCTCGGGCTCCGACTTCGTCGAGATGTTCGTCGGTGTCGGCGCCTCCCGTGTCCGCGACCTGTTCGAGCAGGCCAAGGCCAACGCGCCCGCCATCGTCTTCGTCGACGAGATCGACGCCGTCGGCCGCCACCGCGGCGCCGGCATGGGCGGCGGCCACGACGAGCGCGAGCAGACCCTGAACCAGCTGCTCGTCGAGATGGACGGCTTCGACGTCAAGGGCGGCGTCATCCTCATCGCGGCCACCAACCGGCCCGACATCCTCGACCCGGCGCTGCTGCGGCCCGGCCGGTTCGACCGGCAGATCGCCGTGGACCGTCCCGACCTCGCGGGCCGCCTGGAGATCCTCAAGGTCCACCAGAAGGGCAAGCCGGTCGCGCCGGACGTCGACCTGTCGGCCGTCGCCCGCCGCACCCCCGGCTTCACCGGTGCCGACCTCAACAACGTGCTCAACGAGGCGGCGCTGCTCGCCGCCCGCGGCAACGCCAAGCTGATCGACAACCACTTCCTCGACGAGGCGATCGACCGCGTCGTCGCCGGCCCGCAGCGGCGGACCCGCCTGATGAGCGACAAGGAGAAGCTCATCACCGCGTACCACGAGGGCGGTCACGCCCTGGTCGCGGCGGCGTCCCCGAGCAGCGACCCGGTGCACAAGGTCACGATCCTGCCGCGCGGCCGCGCCCTGGGCTACACCATGGTGCTGCCGGAGGAGGACAAGTACAGCCAGTCCCGCAACGAGATGCTGGATCAGCTGGCGTACATGCTGGGCGGCCGGGCCGCCGAGGAGCTCGTCTTCCACGACCCGACCACCGGCGCCGGCAACGACATCGAGAAGGCCACCTCCACGGCCCGGGCGATGGTCACCCAGTACGGCATGACCGAGCGGCTGGGCGCCATCAAGTTCGGCTCCGACTCCTCCGAGCCCTTCCTCGGCAAGGAGATGGGCCACCAGCGCGACTACTCCGAAGAGGTCGCCGCCCTGGTGGACGAGGAGGTCAAGAAGCTGATCGAGACCGCGCACAACGAGGCGTGGGAGATCCTGGTCGAGAACCGCGACGTCCTCGACGACCTGGTTCTGGCGCTGCTGGAGAAGGAGACGCTCAACAAGGAGGAGCTGGCGGAGATCTTCCGCCCGATCGTGAAGCGCCCCTCCCGGCCGGCGTGGACCGGTTCCTCCCGGCGCACCCCCTCCTCCCGTCCGCCGGTCGCCATGCCGGCCAAGGACGAGCTGGGCGAGCGGGACGACGTGCTCTCGCTGGAGAAGACGCCGAGCTCCGAGACGCCCGCCACCGGCGACACCCCGGCTGGCAGCGCCTCGACGGGCGACACCCCGGCCGGCGGCGCTCCGGCGGGTGACGCTCCGGCCGGTGGCACTCCGACGGGTGGCGCCGACGGTTCCTCCGGCAGCGGCGGCACCGGCGGCGGCAGCGGTTCGGGTGGCACGGGCGACAGCGGGACCGGCTCCGGCGGATCGTTCGGCACCGGTGGCCTCTCCGGCACCGGCGGGCTCTCCGGCTCGGCCGACGCGGACTCGCGCGGCACCGGCCCCGACCGTGACACGGGCGGCGACACCGACGGCGACACCGACGGCGAGACCGACGGGAACGGCGGCGACGCCCCGAAGGGGCCGGCCGGCAGCTGACCGCAGAGCATCACCCGGTGGGCCGGGCACCGCACGCGCGGTGCCCGGCCCACCGGCGTTTGCCCGCCCCGCACGCCGTACGCCGCACGCCGCACGCGCGCCGGGTCGGAGGAGCCGGGGCTGCCCGGTGGCCCGGAATGTCCGGCGCCCGGCGCAACGTCTAGGCTGGTGGCGCGCACACGTGTCCGACCGGGGCGCGCGTACGAGGGAACGAGGGACGTATGACTGACCCGGTGACGCGGGACGCCGCCGACGGCGCTCACGGCGAGTTCGACGAGAAGCGCGCCGCCGCCGCCGTGCGCGAACTGCTGATCGCGGTCGGCGAGAACCCCGACCGCGAGGGGCTCCGCGACACCCCCGCCCGCGTCGCCCGTGCCTACCGGGAGATCTTCGCCGGGTTGTGGCAGGAGCCGGAGGACGTCCTCACCACCACGTTCGACCTGGGCCACGACGAGATGGTGCTGGTGAAGGACATCGAGGTGATGTCCTGCTGCGAGCACCACCTCGTGCCGTTCGTGGGCGTCGCCCACATCGGCTACATCCCCTCCAGCAGCGGCAAGATCACCGGTCTCTCCAAGCTGGCCCGGCTCGTCGACGTCTTCGCCCGCCGCCCGCAGGTGCAGGAGCGGCTCACCACTCAGATCGCCGACGCGATGATGCGCATCCTCGAACCGCGCGGCGTCATCGTCGTCATCGAGTGCGAGCACATGTGCATGACGATGCGCGGCGTGCGCAAGCCCGGGGCCAAGACCACCACCTCGGCCGTCCGCGGCCAGCTCCGCGACGCGGCGACCCGCTCCGAGGCGATGAGCCTCATCCTCGCCCGCTGAGCCGCTGAGCCGCTGAGCCGCTGAGCCGCTGAGCCGCTGAGCCGCTGAGCCGCTGAGCCGCTGAGCCGCTGAGCGGCTCAGCGGCTCAGCCGGTGGGCGACGAGGCGCCCGCCGGCTCGGGCGGCGGCCGGTGTCGGCGGCTCGGCGCGTGTCGGAACCGGCCGCCTGCCGGTCCGTGGTGTCGGCCGTCGTCACCCTTGCCGGGGCGCGTCGCGAGCCGGGCGTTCCTCCGCGCAGCACGCACGGTTCGGTGCATGCCCGGCGACAGGTGGAGCCCCGCCGGTCGCGGACCTTTCGCCGAGGACGCCCGCCGGTCCCCGCCGATCATGGCGATCCCCGGTGCTCAGGCAGCCGAGCCCCGCAGCTGGAACGGCCCGCGCGCGGCCGCCGATCTCGGGGGCCGACCTCCGCCCGGGTCGCCCGCGGCGGGCGGCGACCGCCCGTCGGATCGCAGGTCCGGCGCACCTGTGCGCTGACCGGGGGATCAGCGGCGCGTGTGGAGCACCTTGGGGCTTCTGTCATGCGATGACCGATATGACTGCCTACGCTTCCCCTGAGGCACGTCATCAAGTCGATGGCGGGCAAGGCTGCGAAGGGAGTGCGGAACATGACCGACACCATGCTGCGGGACAAGGTCGCCGTCGTCGGCGGTGGCGAGAAGAACCTGGGCGGGCTGGTCAGCAGGACCTTCGCCGAGGCCGGCGCGAAGGTGGTCGTGCACTACCACCGCTCCGAGAGCGACGCCGAGCAGACGGTGAAGGGAATTCAGGAGGCCGGAGGTCAGGCCGTATCCGTCCAGGGGGACCTGACGAAGGTCGGCGATGTGCGGCGGCTCTTCGAGACGGCCGTGGATACCTACGGCGGCGTCGACATCGCGGTCAACACCACGGGCATGGTGCTGCGCAAGCCGATCCTGGAGACCACCGAGGAAGAGTACGACCGCATGTTCGGGATCAACGCCAAGGCGGCGTACTTCTTCATCCAGGAGGCCGGGCGCCGGCTGAACGACCACGGCAAGATCATCAGCCTCGGCACGTCGCTGCTCGCCGCCTTCACCGACGGCTACTCCACCTACGCCGGCGGCAAGGCTCCCCTGGAGCACTTCACCCGGGCGGCGGCCAAGGAGTTCGCGGACCGCGGCATCTCCGTGAACATGGTGGCCCCGGGGCCGATGGACACCCCGTTCTTCTACGGCCAGGAGACCCCGGAGCGGGTGGAGTTCCACAAGTCGCAGGCCATGGGCAACCAGCTCACCCACATCGAGGACATCAACCCGATCATCAGGTTCCTTGCCACCGAGGGCGGGTGGTTCACCGGTCAGACGATGTTCCCGAACGGCGGCTACACCACCCGCTGACCAGCGGAGCTCGGGAGCAGGTGCTCGCGAGCTCCGTCGGCCGACACGGGTGGTCACGCTCGCAGACGGCCCTCCGACGTTCCGGACGTCATTCCATGCCCTTCTTGCCCGGCGTCCAGAACGGTTTGGTCAGGACCGCGCGCCGGTCCCAGCCCGCTTCCTGGACGAGCACCCGCCGCACTGCCTGCACCTCCCGTGCCTCTCCGGCGACATAGGCGATCCCGCCGGGTTCGGGGGCGAGCCGTCGTACCGCGTCCGTCAGCGACGTCTCGCCGCGGAGTACCCAGTCCAGCCGGTCGCCGTAGGTCAGGGGCAGCCGGTCCGCGGCTGTCGCCGTCTCGATGCAGCCGGAGACGACGGCTTCCCCGGGCAGTGCCGCGAGCATCGCGCCGAACGCGACCGAGGCCGTCTCGTCGCCGACGAAGACGTGGTGGGCGGCCTCGCGGCGCAGCGTGAAGGTGCCCTCGGGGCGCCGCAGCCGTACCTCCGCGCCTGGTGCGACGGTGCGCCCCCATCGGGCGCCCGGACCGCCCGCCGGGTGGTCCAGTACGCACAACTGGACGACACCGGACGGGTCGTAGTGCCAGATCGAGTACGTACGGAGGGTGAGTCCGCCGACCAGGACCCGCACCTGCTGGCCTGGCTCGACCTCCAGACCGGCCAGTTGTGCGCTCTCGATGCGCACCCGACGTATCCGGGAGGTGAGCTGCTCGGCCTCGGTGACGGTGCCGCGTACCGTCAGAAGGTCCAGGACGGGGTTCAGGACGGAAGGCATGACGGGCTCCTCATCGGGGCGGGGCGTCGCAGTGAGCGGGGGCGGAACGCCATCATGCGTGGTGGGCGAGGGTTCGCGACAGCGCTTCTCGGCCGAGGTCCCCGTGGTCACCGGCCCCGACGTCTGTCACCGATCGGCAGCGACGGTCGAAGCCGCTCCCGCCGGGCCTTCGTCGGACCACCGCTCGCCGTGGGCACATCGACGCCGCAACCGGAGCGCGGTCACGCCGTCCGGCCGGACACGCCCTGGCCCTCGACCGGTTCCCCGCTCGTCGGGCCCGTCCCGGCCGCCTCGACGGCGGCCGTCTCGGCAGCGGCCTCCTTCTCGGCCACCAGCATCTCGTTGACCCGCCGCAGCACGTCGAGATGGGCCTCGTTGTAGAACTCCACCAGCGAGTGCAGGACGACGGACCGCGCGAGATCCTCGTCCCGCCGGGAGTACGACCCCACGCTGTCGAAGAGCGGGTACTCCGCCTGCTGCTGCCGGATCTCGGGCAGCATCCGGTGCGCGATCTCCTGTCGCACCTCGTCCGACGCGTCCGGCGGGAGCGCGTCGAACTCGGCCGACACCTCGCTGCGCGGCGCCGCGAGCTGCTCCTCGAACACCGTCATCGCCGAGGGCGTGAGGAAGCTGGAGAACGCGACCAGGAACGCCCGGTCGTTGGCGGGCAGGTCCTTGATCGACGAGCCGAGCCCCGCCGGCAGGTCCAGGGAGGCACGCTCGTCGAGTATCGCGCCGATCTCGCGGCGCATCCGCTGCTGCCGCTCGATCCCGGCCGCCAGTTCGGCGTCCAGCGCCCGCAGCAGCTTCTCCACCTCGTCGTCGGGTGCCTCGGGGCCCGGGATGTCCGCCAGCGGCACGCCCAGATCGACCAGCCGCCGGATGCGGAGCAGCCGCACCAGATGCGCGGCCCCGTACCGCTTGTAGCCGTTGTGCGCACGCTCCGGCTCCTCCAGCAGGCCGATCCTGTGGTAGTGGCGGACCGTCTTCAGCGTCGTCCCGGCCAGTTCCGCCAGCTGACTGGTGCTCCACGCCACCGGATCGTCCCTTCCTCTGCTGCTCCGCCGTCGACACCATTCAAAACCGTGCCCCAGGGGCACGGTCAATCGCACGGCCGGACGGAACGGCAGGCCGACGCGGCGCGCCGCCGCCGGGTGTTGACCCTGCCCCAAGGGCATGGAGTGCGATGGGCTCCGAACCGACCGAGAAACGGCTCTGGAGACCCCACATGCAACGACGACGCCCGATCGTCCGGACATCCGCCCTGGTGGCAGTCCTCGGCCTCAGTGTTCCGCTCGCCACCGCCCACGCAGCCACCGGGGAGCCGAGCAGCCCCGACGTGGAGTGGAGCGCCTGCCCCGACGACGTGCTCGCCGAAGCCGCCCCCGTCGCGCTGGAGTGCGCCACCGTCTCCGTACCGGTGGACTACGCCGCTCCCGACGGCGACCGGCTGGACCTGCTGATCTCGCGAGTGGCGAGCACCAACCCCGAGAAGCGCCGCGGCACCCTCATGCTCAACCCCGGCGGCCCGGGCGGCTCCGGCCTCTCCCTGCCCGCGCTCCTCGTCAACCAGGGGATACCCAGCAGTGTGCTGGACACCTACGACCTCATCGGCATGGACACCCGCGGCATAGGCCACTCGACGCCCGTCAGCTGCGGCTTCACGCTGGAGGGCGACTACTACTCCAACATCCCGCCCTTCGCGGCCGACGACGACGCCGTGCTCCGCCAGGCCGAGATCGCGCGGCAGGCCGCGGAGGACTGCGAAGCCAACGACACCCACGACCACCTGCGCCACCTGTCGACGGCGAACATCGCCCGCGACCTCGACACCATCCGCGCCGCCCTGGGCGAGGAGCAGACCAGCTTCCTCGGCTACTCCTACGGCTCGGCGCTGGGCGCCGCCT
The DNA here is from genome assembly GCF_012033785.1 of Streptomyces bohaiensis. Taxonomy (GTDB): domain Bacteria; phylum Actinomycetota; class Actinomycetes; order Streptomycetales; family Streptomycetaceae; genus Streptomyces; species Streptomyces bohaiensis. Next base: position 3,544 of record NZ_JAAVJC010000156.1, on the reverse strand, counting down.
ACGCCTCGATGTTCCCCGAGCGGTCCGACCGGATCGTGCTCGACAGCGTCGTCGGCGACACCCACCTGGACCACGACGGCATGCGCCGCTTCGGCCACGGCATGGAGGAGACCTTCCCCCACTTCGCCGACTGGGCCGCGGCACGCCACGACAGCTACGGCCTGGGCAGCACCCCGGAGGAGGTCCGCGAGACGTACTTCTCCCTGGCGGAGAGCCTGGACGAGACACCCGTCGCCGGTTTCGACGGCAGCCTGATGCGTTTCGTCACCTTCGGCATGCTCTACAAGCCGACCCAGTACGCCAATCTCGCGCAGCAGTGGCAGGCACTCGCTGCCGGGGACGCGGAGACGGTCCAGCTCCTCCAGGAGGACGGGAGCGTCCCGACCGAGCCGGTGTCGGTCATCGACAACCCGCTGTCGGTCTTCGCCGCTGTCACCTGCAACGACGTGAAGTGGTCGACCGACGTGGACCACTACCGCGACGCCGTCGCCGAGGACCGGGAGCGCTACCCGATGTTCGGTGCCGCCGGCGCCAACATCAACCCCTGTGCGTTCTGGCCCTACGAGCAGACCGAGCCCCCCGTCGCCGTCCTCGACGACGGCCCGCAGAACGTGCTGCTGGTCCAGAACCGGCTCGACCCGGCGACGCCGCACCTCGGCGGCGAGCTGCTCCGCGAGAAGTTCGAGCACCGTTCGCGGATGGTCAGCGTCGACGACGCCGGCCACGGGGTCTACGTCCTCGGCGGCAACTCCTGCGCGCTGAACACCACCACCCGCTACCTGGTCGACGGCGAGATGCCCGAGGACGACGTCCTCTGCGCCGCCGACTGACCCTGCGCAGCACGTTCCGCCCCGGCTGATCGGGGCATCGACCCGAAGCCGCCGCCCCGGCCCGCCCTCACCGGCCCCGGGGCGGCGGTCTCCTGCGGTGGCGTTCGTCGTGCGGGTCGGCCGGCCGTGACGCGACGCGGTGATCCTGGCTCACGCTACGAGGCGCCCTGCTCGCGACATCTCTGCGTGCACCGCTGTTCCAGGGCGTCGACGACCGGGTGAACCATCCCGGAAAGGAACTCGATGGACTCATCGGACTCCTCGGTAATCGGTGATGATCTGCACCTCGAGGGGATACGGTTCCCCGCGAAAGCCGCACTTTCCCTCTGCCATCGCAAGGCCTGGCTCGGAGTTCTCACGAACCTCGCGCGCCTCCTCGAAAGGGGTGCCTGCCGGGAACGCGGCCTCCAGGTCGACGTCCCGGGTGGAAACACCGCAGATGGCATCCGGAACGGCAAAGCCCGTCGCTCGCTGAACGAGCAACCTGCGGTAGTGGTCGCGGCAACCATGAGGGTGACGAACGCGAGTCGGCTACCCGGATTCCCGGGGTGCTCTTTCCGGGTCGCGCAGGTGGCCTTTCCGCTGGGCCTCTGGAGCGGCGAGTCCTGGTGTCGCTGGTCGTCGCACACCGGTCACGGTCCTGATCCAAGCAGAGGCCAGCCGTCCTGCCGCGTCGCCTTCTACCCATCCAAATCAGAATCGGGATTCCCGGAGTCGTTCAGTTCGGCGCAGCGCTCCTCCAGCGCGTCGACCACGGGATGGATGACTTCGGAGAGGAGTTCCACGGAGGCCTGAGGGTCTGCCGGCTCCCGCGAGCTGATAAGGACCATGAAGGCCTGCTCTTCCTCCCCGTCATTGCAGACACCCACGGCGTAGGCCTGGCCGGGCCAGATGTGTGCGGTGTGCTCGCCCGGAACCGTCACGGGCTCCACGTCAAGGTTCTCCGGACGGAGCTCTGGTGGGTTGGCGCTGGGGTCGGCAACGATTCCGGACTGGATGGCGAGCACCAAGGCACCGTCGACGTCGTAGTAGCAGCTGTTCCGCTTGCTGCTCTCGTGGTGACTCTCCTCGATGGTGTCGCCCGGAGGGAAAAGGGGCGTAAGCCCCAGCGCGTCGGTGGAGACACCACAGACACTCTCCGGGATCGCGTAGTTGACTCGAGCCGTGGAGCCGTCCGGTTCTTGCGCTTCTGATGAGCATGCGCCCATGCCTGTCACGCACACGGTCAACAGTGCTGCTTGTGAAACGGCCCTTCCCCGGCCGATGCGCCGTGCGTTGTTCATGATTCCCCCTCGCCGGTGGGGTCGGGTGGTTCGCCAGTTCGCGGTCACCGTGATCGGTGGCCTGGTCGGGGATGTCCTGCCAGTGGCGGCCGTCCCTGGTCCCTCACCGGTGTGCGCAAGTCCGCAGGCCGGGGTCTGGGGACGTCACTCTGCGGCCTGGCTTCCGAGGGTGTTGCAATATTGCTGGGCGTGTTCCGTGACGGGTTGGATGAGTTCTGATACCAGCTCCAGCGCGAGGTCCTCGTCGTCCGGATACAAGGTGACGACGCGGGCCAAGTAGGAGCGGGTCTCGCCCTTGAATGTGCAGTCGGCCGCGGCGCTCGCCAGCCCTGGCCATGCGTATGCTTCATAGGGCCCGGGAACGGCGACGGCCTCCGGTTTGGGCCAGCTCCGCATTCCGTAATCGTACGGAGGTTCCGTTACCCCTCGGTCAGCGTAGAAGGATGCGATAATATCGATTACGGGAACTCCGTCGACTCGGTATTGGCAGCTGAATGTGCCGCTCTCTGCATCGACAAAGTTGTGGTCAACCTCAAGGCGCTCCCCGGAAACGAAGATCGGCTCCAAGTTGACGTCGAGTGGTGGAATGTCGCAGAGACTCTGGGGCACTTGGTACAAGCGTTCAGGTTCTTCCTCGGCTTCGCTCGAGGTGCAACCCCCGATAGACAGAAGAGCCAGGACTGTGCCTGCACCGGCGGCCCAGTGCTTCGCGGTCAATTACTTGCTCCCTTTGCGCGACCCAACCCGAAAGAAGTGTTGGCGTGGTGCCTGGCTGCGTCCTTGTATCGTTCTGCGTTTACGTGGTCGGGGAGTGGGTCTCCGTACTTGTTGTGCAGGGCGGCTTCGACTGCGGTTGCGGCTCCTGCCTCGTTCTGCGCTTCTGAGTCGTAGCGCACCTCTGCTCTTTCATTGGCGGCGTTCCGCGCCTTCTCTTCTTCCAGCTCCTTGTAGAGTCCTGCGTTGATTTCGTCGAAGATCTTCGCGGTGGCGGTTCCTGCGAAGGGGAGGTTCTTGGTGGCGGTGTCGGAGATGGTGTTGAGGCCTCGCTCGCTCCATTTCTTCCAGGTCTTGAGGCCCTCTTCGTCCATCATTTCATTATGCGCAGACGCGGCTCGGGATTCCGCCATGATGCCCGCGGTGACCGACCCCGGGGTCACCGCCCGTTTGATGGGTTCGTCCGGGTCGTCGTTGTCCATTGCCTGTTCGACGGCGAGTGCAGTCTGGGCGCTGGAGGCGCCTTCGATGGCGGCGAAGGCGTCCTTGTCGAGGGCGAGTTGGTAGAGCAGTCGTTCGGTGTTGGGGAGGTCCGTGCGGGGGAGGTCGGGGCGGTTGGGGATGTCGCTGTAGTCGCCGAGGGTGGTGTGGATGACGGCGATGTGTTCGGCGGTGATGGTGCCGATGCGTGAGGCGCGGTAGGCGTGGTCGGCCTTG
>NZ_JAAVJC010000155.1 GCF_012033785.1 Streptomyces bohaiensis | reverse complement strand
CCCCCCCCGCCGGGCGCCCGCGACGCCGGGCCCGGTCAGGGCGGGCGCGGGGTCCCCGCCACGGGTCACAGCGGATGCGAGCGCGCCGGGCGGAACCGACGATGACGGAGTGGCCCGTCGCCGTCCGGCGGCGGCCGCCCGCGGGAACCCCCGCGCGTACCCGACCCCGCGCGCCGGCGCCGGGCGGACTACCGAGAGGCGGGCCCCCGATGGCCAAGCAGACCGTGGCCGACCAGCTGGTGGAGACGCTCGCCGACAGCGGCGTGCGGCGGATCTACGGCGTCGTCGGCGACAGCCTCAACCCCGTCGTGGACGCCGTCCGCCGCACCGACCGCGTCGAGTGGGTGCAGGTGAGGCACGAGGAGACCGCCGCCTTCGCGGCGGGCGCCGAGGCCCAGATCACCGGCAGGCTCGCCGCCTGCGCCGGTTCCTGCGGCCCCGGCAACCTGCACCTGATCAACGGTCTCTACGACGCGCACCGGTCGATGGCGCCCGTCTTCGCGCTGGCCTCCCACATCCCCAGCGCCGAGATCGGCAGCAGCTACTTCCAGGAGACCCACCCCGACCGGCTCTTCCAGGAGTGCAGCCACTACTGCGAGCTGGTCTCCACCCGCGAGCAGCTGCCGCGTGTGGCGCAGAGCGCCATCCAGCACGCCATCGGCCAGGGCGGCGTCGGTGTCGTCACCCTCCCGGGCGACATCGCCGGGCAGGAGGCCGCCGACAAGCCCGAGCGGCACGCCCTCGTCACCGGGCGGCCCACCGTCCGCCCGGCCGACGACCAGATCGACCAGCTCGCCCACCTGGTCGAGCAGGCGGAGCGCATCACCCTGTTCTGCGGGGCCGGCGCCGCCGGCGCCCACGACGAGGTGATGCGGTTCGCCGGCCGCGTCCACGCCCCCGTCGGGCACGCGCTGCGCGGCAAGGAGTGGATCCAGTACGACAACCCGTTCGACGTCGGCATGAGCGGACTGCTCGGCTACGGCGCCGCCTACCAGGCGACCCACGAGTGCGACCTGTTGATCCTGCTCGGCACCGACTTCCCCTACAACGCGTTCCTCCCCGACGACCGCCCCGGCGTACGGATCGTCCAGGTGGACGTCCGCCCCGAGCACCTGGGCCGCCGCTGCCGCCTCGACCTCGCCGTCTGGGGCGACGTCCGCGAGACGTTGCGCTGCCTGACCGACCGGGTCCGGCCGCGCACCGACCGCCGCTTCCTGGACCGGATGCTGAAGAAGCACGCCGACGCCCTGGAGGGCGTCGTCAAGGCGTACACCCGCAAGGTGGAGAAGCACGTCCCCATCCACCCCGAGTACGTCGCCTCGGTGCTGGACGAGGAGGCCGCGGACGACGCGATCTTCACCGTCGACACCGGCATGTGCAACGTCTGGGCGGCGCGCTACCTCACCCCCAACGGCCGCCGCCGGGTCATCGGTTCGTTCAGCCACGGCTCGATGGCCAACGCCGTTCCGCAGGCCATCGGCGCCCAACTCACCGACCGGCGGCGGCAGGTGGTCACCCTCTCCGGCGACGGCGGGTTCTCCATGCTGATGGGCGACTTCCTGACGCTGGTCCAGTACGGGCTGCCGGTGAAGGTCGTGGTCTTCAACAACTCCGCTCTCTCCATGGTCGAGTTGGAGATGATGGTCGGCGGCCTGCCTGCCTACGGGACCGACAACCACAACCCCGACTTCGCGGCCGTCGCCCGCGCCTGCGGAGCCCACGGCGTCCGGGTCGAGAAGCCGAAGCACCTGCGTGACGCGCTCCGGGAGGCGTTCCGCCACGACGGCCCGGCGCTGGTGGACGTGGTCACCGACCCCAACGCGCTGTCCATCCCGCCGAAGATCCAGGCCGAGATGGTGAAGGGCTTCGCCCTCTCCGCCTCCCGCATGGTGCTCGACGGCGGCGTCGGCCGCATGGCCCAGATCGCCCGCTCCAACCTCCGCAACATCCCCCGGCCGTAGGAGCGCAGGCGCGAGGAGGCGCCGGGGGCACGGGAAAGCATGGCGTTCGTGGTCGGTGCGCGCGGGGTCACCGCGCGGCAGCTGCGGGGGTGCGACCGAAGCTCGGAGCCCGGTAGTCGGATGGGGCGTGGCCCGGCTTCCACGCATGCCACTCGCTGCGCATCGTGGCAGCCACGACTGACATCGGGGCGGTGCGCGCGGCGTCGGGTCCGCGCGGCGCGCGGGCGTCCGGCGAGGTCCGCGCGGCACGGCACCTGCACGAGCGCGTCTCGGTGGCGCGGTCCACGATTAAGGAACGAGCGTTCTTGACTGATCGTTCCTCAACTATCTAGGGTAGTGCTCGTGGGTAGGCCAAGGGCGTTCGACGAGGACGAAGCGGTGCGTGCCGCTGTGCGACTGTTCGGTGAGCGCGCGTACGACGGGGTCTCCGTGGACGACCTCGTCCATCACCTCGGCGTGCACCGCAACAGCCTCTACAAGACGTTCGGCAGCAAGCGCGGCCTCTACCTGATCGCGCTGCGTCGCCATCTCGTGGACGACGTGAACCCGCTGTGCGACGCGCTCGCCGACGCGTCGGACGCCACGGACGCGCTGCGGCTCGTCGCGTCGGCCGATCTCGCACTGCTCCTGCTGGCCGCGGTCGAACGCGCTCCGGTCGACGAGGAGGTCGCCTCCGAGGTGACGGCGGCGTTGGCCGCCGTCGACCGGGCGATCGCCGGCGCGCTGGGGGTTCCCGACGACCTGGCCGCCGCTCTCACCGCTGCCGCGCTCGGCATCCTGCTGCGCGGCAACCCCGACAACGCGGCCACCGCGCTGACTCGATACGTCGGCCTTCTCAGCTGAAAAGGGATCCGGTATGGCACTGGTACGGATAGAAGGCGACAGGCTCGTCGTCGTGATCGAGGGGCTCAGCAAGCTCTGGGCCTTCAAGGGCGGGATGAGCATCCCGCTGGCCAACGTCCGAGGCGCGACCGCCGATCCCGGTATCGCCGCCGAGCCGAAGGGAGTTCGCGCACCGGGCGCTCACGTCCCCGGTGTGATCATCGCCGGAACGTTCCACCAGGACGGCGAGAAGGTCTTCTGGGACGTCAAGGACGCCACGAAGGCCGTCGTGATCGAACTCGCCGACGAGAAGTACGCACGCCTGGTCCTCCAGGTCTCCGACCCCCGCGCGACTGTTGCCTTGGTGGAGAACGCCCTCGTCTGAAGGAGTCAGGCTGATGCTTCGACACATCGCCGCCGCGCTCATGGCGCTGGCGCTCGTCTCCGCCACCCCGGCAGCGGCGGCCTCCCCCCGCCTGGCGCCCGCCGTCGACCGCGAGGTCGTCTTCACGGCCGACGGCACGACCGTGTACGGCACCCTGCACGTGCCCGAGCACCGCACGGGGAAGCGGCTGCGGGCGGCCCTGCTGCTGCCCGGCAGCGGACCCACCGACCGCGACGGCAACCAGCCGCCCGTGACCACACCGAACACCCTGGCGCACCTGGCGGACGCCCTCGGCGAGGACGGGGTCGCCACGCTGCGGTTCGACAAGTACGGCACCGGCCGCACCGGACTCGGCGCCTACGAGGGCCGCCCCGAAGACCTCGACTACCCGGCGTTCGTCCGCCAGGCGCAGGCCGCCTACGAGACGCTGCGGGACCAGCCGGAGACGGACCCGCGCGCGCTGACGGTCGTGGGCCACAGCGAAGGCGCCATGACGGCCCTGCTGCTGGGCGGCACCGCCCACCCGCGCCCGGCAGGTCTGGCCCTCCTCCAGCCGCAGGCGATCCGCATGCTCGACCTGGTCGCGCTCCAGCTCAAGGACCAGGTGGCCGAAGCGACCCGGCAGGGCCAGTTCACGCGGAAGGAGCAACGCGCCATCAACGCGGCCGTTGACGCCGCCGTCACCTCCCTCCGCGAAGGCCGGCCGGTCGACACCACCGACCTGCCCCAGGTGATCGCCGCCCTCTTCGAGGCGTTCCAGGGCCCCAGCGCCCGGTTCGTGGAGAGCGACGACGCCGTCTACCCGCCGGACACCGCCGCCGCGCTCCGGCCCGGCACCCGGGTGCTGCTGACCTGCGGCACGAACGACGTGCAGATCCCGTGCTCCACGACGGACGCCCTGACGACCGCGCTGCGCCAGGCCCACGCCGGTAAGCCGGGCCGCGTGGTGCTGCCCGGGGTGGACCACCTGCTGCACGACGCCGACCACCCGGACACCCTCGCTCCGTCGGTGCTCGACGCGCTGAGCCGGTTCGCACGGCACTGACACGGCAGACCACGCCCGCTACCCGTCGGCGGCGGCCTGTGCGCAAGCGCTCCTGCACGGGTGATGTCCCGCCCGGTGAACCGGACGGGACATCACCCGTGCAGGAGCGCTTGTGCGGTACGGGCCGCAGGATCGGCCGGAACGCGGCCTCGGCGGTTTCCTGACGCGTACCTGCGCTTGCCCGCATGCCGGGCTCCTCTCCCGGGCAGCCCTGTGGGGATGCTCCGCCGGGCCACGAAAGGGCACACCGTGACCATCGAACTCCCGCAGCAGTGGGTCAGCTCCAGCTACAGCAGCAACGGCGGCAATTGCGTTGCGTGGGCTCCGCGTGCCGCGGCCCGTACTGGCACGGTCCCGCTGCGTGATTCGAAGGACCCGGCCGGGCCGTCGCTGGCTGTTCCGGCCGGTGCGTTCGCCGCGTTCGTCGCCGGGGTGAGCTCCGGCGCTCTCGACGGCTGAGCCCTGCGGAGTGGGTGGCGCCCGGGGCGAGGTGTCGACGTATCTGCACGCGGCGCCCCGGGGGTTGCGCCGCGACGGTCCGGGACGTGGGTGCCGGCCAGCGCCGACCGCGGCCGGTCGCGGCGGCCGGGGCTGCGGCTCGGGTGCGCCGGCGGTCGGGCCCGTCACGAAGGACGGTCGGTATTGAGACAGAACCGGCGCCGACAGCTCGGCCGCCCCGTTCGTGGGCAGCGGACGGGTGAACGTCACACCCCGCTCGACGGAAGGTCGAACCTCAGATGTCCCACGTTGTCGTTGTCGGCGCCACCCGGGGCATAGGCCGGGAACTGGCCGGTGCCTACCTGCGCGACGGCGCAAACGTTGTCGTCACCGGGCGTGAAGCGGCCCGGGCCGAGGCCGTGGCCGCCGAACTCACCGCCGAGGCGGCCAAGGCCGGGGAGGCGCCGACCGGTGAGGCCACCGGGCTGGCGCTCGACCTCAGCCGTCCGGAGACCGTCGCCGCGGCGCTCGCCCCGGTGGGGCAGGTCGACCGGCTCGCCCTGGTCGGCATGGTGCGGGACCGCAACACCCTCGCCGGCTTCGACGTCGCGACCGCGAGCGAGCTGGCGGTCACCAAGGTCGTCGGCTACACGGCCGTCGTCGCCGCGCTGGCCGAACGGCTGGCGCCGGAGGCGGCGGTGCTGCTCTTCGGTGGCGGCGCCAAGGACTACCCGTACCCCGGCTCGACGACCCTGACGTCCGTGAACGCCGCCGTCACCGGGATGGTCCGCACCCTCAGCGTCGAGCTGGCGCCGGTGCGGGTGAACGCGATCCACCCGGGGCCGATCCAGGACACCCCGTTCTGGGAAGGAAACGAACAACTGGCCGGTGCCCTCGCAAAGTTCCGGAGCGAGTCGCTGACCGGTGAACTCGGCGTCATGGCCGACGTCGTCGACGCCTGCCGCTTCCTGCTGGACAACCGGCTGGCCAACGGCATCGACCTCCCGCTCGACGGCGGCCACGTGTGACCGGCCCGGTGGCGGCTGGGTGAACGAGGCTCACGGGGTTCAGGACTCGCCGGAAGGGACGGTCGGCGTGAGCGCCCAGGAGGTGAGGAGGTCGAGTGCCGCGCGGGACGGGGAGCCCGCTTCGGTGCTGTAGAGGAAGACAGCCGTCTCGGTGTCTCCGGGGAGGGCGAACGTCTCGTACTGCACGGTCATCTCGCCGACGAGCGGGTGGAGCAGTCGTTTGGAGCCATGCGTGCGCTGGTGCACACGGTGCTGCCGCCACCAGTGGTCGAACTCCTCGCTGCTGTCCCGCAGTTCGGTGACGAGGTCCTGGACGGCCCGGTCGTCCGGGGTGCGACCCACGTCGAGGCGGAGGTTCTCCACGGCTGCGCGGGCCTGGAGCTCCCAGTCGACGAAGAGGGTGCGCGCTTCCGGATCGAGGAGGAGCCACCGTGTGTAGTTGCGTCGAGCCGGAGGCAGGGCGTCGAAGTCGGTGAAGAGCGCCTTGGCCAGTCGGTTGATGCCCAGGACGTCTCCCCGGCGCCCCAGGGCCAGGGCGGGGGTGCCCTCCAGGGAATCCAGCAGTTGGTGGAGGCCGGAACGCAGGCGTTGGACCGTTGGCGGTCGCCGGCGTCGGGGAGCAGCGGTGGCGGTACCGAGGAGGTCGTTGAGGTGGGCACGGCCGGCGGTGTCGAGCTCCAGCGCCTGGGCCAACGCTTCGACCACCGCGGGTGAGGGGGCGATGTGTCGTCCCTGTTCGAGGCGGGCGTAGTAGTCGGCGGAGACCCCGGCCAGGCGTGCCACCTCCTCGCGTCGCAGGCCGGGCACGCGGCGTACGCGGGTGTCCGGCGGCAGCCCCGCGCGCGCCGGATCGCACTGCGCCCGGGCCCGACGCAGGAAGTCGGCGAGTTCGCGGTTCGAGGCGGCCATGGCTCCAGTGTGGCCGAACCGCCGCGGCCACGGCCATCGCAACAGGGGACTGTCAGTCCTAGGCAGGGCTCACGCAGGAAGGCCAGGGCCGATGACGCCCGCCCTCGGGCGGCCGGGACGGCCCACAGTGGAAGAGCCGACGGATCAGCCGATCCGACCGCCCGGTCACACAGGTGGCCGGCTGACACCGAGAAGCCGAGAAGCCGAGAACCCGAGGAGCCAGTCATGAGCCGTGTTCTGATCGTCATGTCCGCAGCCGACGTGTGGGAGCGCACCGACGGCTCGCAGTACCCCACCGGCTACTGGGCGGAGGAGGTCGCCGCGCCGCACGAGGCATTCGTCCGCGCCGGCCACACCGTCGACTTCGCCTCCCCCCGGGGCGTGCTGCAGCCCCTGGACCAGCACAGCGCCGACCCGGCGGTCGCCGGTGAGGACTGTGCCCGGCACGTGGCCCACGCGCAGCAGGCGCTCGGCGACTACGGGCCGCTGCTGAAGCTGGAGGAGGTCTCGGCCTCCGACTACGACGCCGTGGTCCTGCCGGGAGGACACGGCCCCCTCGTCGACCTCTTCCAGGACGCGGACCTGGGCCGACTGCTGGTCGAGACGGACCGCACCGGCAAGATCGTCGGCGCGGTCTGCCACGGCCCGGCCGCGCTGCTGTCCGCCGTCGACGAGCAGGGCGAATGGGTCTTCGCGGGCCGGCGGATGGCCGCGTTCACCGACGAGGAGGAGCGCCTGTTCGGCACCGCCGACAACGCTCCCTGGCTGCTGGCGAGCCGTCTGCGCGAGCGCGGCGCCCGGCATGAGCAGGGCGCCCCCTACCAGCCCTTCACCATCCAGGACGCCAACCTCGTCACCGGACAGAATCCGGCTTCCAGCGCGCCGATGGCCGAAGCGATCAACGCCGCGCTTGCCGCGAGCTGACCCGCCCCTCGCCCCGGCCACCGCGCGGGCCGCGGGCAGCGGCACAGCACGTCTGCTCGGCCCGGACGACACCGCCGCTCCTGGATTCTGGCCCGCGGCGCCTCCACCGGTGTGTCGGGTCGGGCGGCGGGCAACCGCCCCTGCCGGGGCCTTGCGGGGTGGGGGAACCAGCGGGTTCGTCCCGGCAGGGGCGGGGTCGGGGTCACCCGTGCGGGACGGGCCGCAGGATCGGGCGGGCGGAGAGCGAGTAGAGGACGTCCGCCTCGCCGGAGCCGTGCACCCGGTCCCGGCCCCGGGCGTTGGCGCTGATCGGGTGCAGGTCGGCCAGCGCCGCGCACTGCACGGAGCGGAACGCGGCGTCCGCCGACCACTCCCGGAAGACGGCGGCGACGGGGTGCGGGGTGTGACCGCTGCCGCCGGGGTCGGGTGCTTCGAGGGCCCGTGCCAGGCGGGCGGCGAGATCGTGGAGCCAGTCCACGGCGCGGTCCGGGGTGTCGAGCCACGCCCCCGCCAGGTACCAGTCGCGACCGAGCTCCGACGAACGCACCACGGCCTCCGCCCAGTAGCCGTCGACCAGTTGTCCGGCTCTCACGTCATGCCCCGTTGGCGGAGGTAAGGAGCGCCATCCTGTTGTCCCCTGCCGGGTTGTCCTTCACCGCGTACGACCCGAGCGGCATCGGGGCGTTGAGCCGGCCGACGGCGGATCCGGGAAACGTGCCGTGCAGCGCCGTGGGAACGGTCGATCACTGGTTGTCCAACTCCCTGAAGTGGGCGTCGATGGACCGTCTCAGCGTGGCCACTATGCGACGGAGGTCATCAAGGGACATCTGTTCAATATCTGTGCCGTTGGTGATCGGCTTCGGCTTCTCCGGCCCCTGCTCATAGGGGCTCGTACCAGGGGTCTCGCGGTCACCACGCACGACCACTCCGTTCCGTAGCTCTTCCACTACCGGACTGGTTCAGCGTGACCTAGAGTCGACCGTCCCATCAACTTGCGCCTTCTGATTGATGAGTGCACGGGAGAGTAATGAACCGGAAGGACATTGACCCCGATGCGTCCGCTGCGGCGGCCTTTGGGCAACGTCTGCGCAGCATGCGGGATGAACGAGGGTGGACCCAGGAGGAGCTGGGTGCCCGAATCGGATGCACGGGGAGTCATGTCTCCGCGGTGGAAACTGGTCGTCGTACACCGACTCAACGCTTCTCCGCACGGTGTGATGCGGTGTTCGGCACGGGGGACCGGTTCGAGCGCCAGGGGCGAAGTGTGCGACGCAGCGCCTTCATCGAAGGGTTTCCGGAGTACCTGACCCACGAGGCGCGAGCCGCTGAGATCAGGCTGTTCGAGGTGGGAGTCATCCCCGGTTTGCTGCAGACGTCCGAGTATGCGACGACTCTCGAAGCGGATGCGGTACGGCGAAGAGCGATCACGCCCGAGCAGGCCGCCGAGCGAGTGGAGATCGTGGCGCGGCGGCAGGCGACGCTCGACCGAACCCCGTTACCTCTCATCCACGTGGTCATCGACGAAGGCTGTATCTATCGTCCGATGGGGACCCCGCAGGAGATGAGGGCGCAGTTCGATCGGCTGTTGGCCTTTGCGGAGGAGCCGCACACGCTGCTTCAGGTGGCGCCCTTTGCCATGGGACCTCGACGGCCTTTCAGCCTCCCGCTCTACATCCTGACCATGCCGGACCGCTCGCTGATGAGCTACGCGGAGTCCGCACAACACGGTCAACTGGAGCGAGAAAGTGCCTCCGTCGTGCGGATGCTGACCGCTTACCATCAACTACAAGCAGAAGCTTTACCCCAAGCTGCGTCTGTCGCCATGATCGAGAAGCTACGAAAGGCCACCCTGTGACTGCCGACTCCCCCCGCTGGTTCGCGTCCTCCTACAGCGGCAACGGCGGCGCCTGCGTAGAGGTCGCCACCAACCTTGCCGCGTCGTACTCCACGGTCCCGCTGCGTGATTCGAAGGACCCGGCCGGGCCCTCGCTGGCCGTTCCGGCCGGTGCGTTCGCCGCGTTCGTCGCCGGGGTGAGGTCGGGCGCGCTCGACGGCTGAGCCCTGTCCTGCCCGCGCCCCCGGACCCCACCGCGCTCGCCGCGTCGGGTTCGGGGGCGTTTCCGTTGAGGCTCTTTCCCGGCGCGCCCGGGGCGGTGCCAGGATGAAGCGGGCCGTCGTTCGCTCGGCCGGTGCGAGGAAGGGACGCGGATGGGGATCGGGCAGCGCCTGCGGCGGCTGACGGGCGGGGCGGACCGCCGGGCGTCCGGTGCGGAGCCGGGGGCTCCCGCGGTGGTGCTCGACGGCGTCAGCCACGGCTACGACGGCCCGATGGTGTTGCGCGACGTGGAGCTGACGGTGGAGCGCGGCAGCTGCGTCGCCCTCCTCGGGGAGAACGGCTCCGGCAAGTCCACCCTGCTGCGGCTGGTCGCGGGCCGCGAGACCCCCGACGCGGGCACCGTGACCGTCCTGGGTCGGACCGCCGACGAGGACGACCCCGCGCAGCGCCGCGCCGTCGCCGCCGTCCTGGACAGCGGCATCGGCTACCCCGACCTGACCGTGCGGGAGCATCTGCTGCTGGTCGCGCTGGCCCACGGCCTCGGTGAGGACGCCGCCGACCGGGTGGACGAGGTGCTGGCCGAACTCCACATCGCGGCGCGGGCGGACGCCCTGCCCCGGGAGCTGTCCGCCGGGCAGACGCAACTGCTGATGCTGTCGCAGGCGTTCGTGCGACCGCCCGCCGAACTGCTGCTGCTGGACGAGCCGGAGCAGCGGATCGACACGGCCGGGCGAGGGCGGATCGCCGCACGGATCGCGGCGGCGCGCGCCGCCGGCGGTGCGGTGCTGTTCGCCACGCATGATCGGCAGCTCGCCCACGAGGTCGCCGACAGAGTGCTGACCTTCACGGAGGACGGCAGCCCGCAGCTGCGCCCGGTCAGCGATGCGGACACCGCCGATGACTGAACCGCCGAGGACCGAGCCGCCGGTGACCGAGCGGACCGTGAGGAGAGGAGCGGCGAGCCGCCCGCAGCCCGCCGCTCCGGACGTGGTGCCGCCCGCCGGCACCACCGGCGCCGTCCTCGGTCTGCTGCACGAGGCCCGTTCCGGGGAACGTCGCAGGCGGCGCCGGAGCGCGCTCTACGGCTGGTACTGCGCGGCGCTGCTGGCGGCGATCTGGGGGCTGCCGCCGCTGATCGCACTGGCCGGGGCCGCGACGGACGGACAGTTCGACGGAACCGCCGCCGGTCGGCTGCCGGAGCTGCTTCCTGCTGTCCTCCCCGCGCTGGTCGCGACGGTGGTGGCGCTGCTCGGCGCGCGAGGCCGGTGGCACGGCCCGGTGCAGGTGGAGCAGGCCGCGTTGAGCTGGCTGGTGGCCCATCCCGTGTCGCGGCGGGCGCTGCTGCTGCCCCGCCTTCTCGCCTCCTGGGTGGTCACCGGCGTACTGGGGGCGGTGGCGGGCGCGGCCGGCGGGTTCCTGTGGCACGCGTTCGGCGTGGGCGTCCCCGCGCTGATGGTGCCCGCCGGCGCGTTCTGCGGTGCCGCGGTGGGGTTGGCCGGTACGGCGCTCGCCGCCCGGGTGCAGCGGGGTGCGGGGAGGTCAGCCGCCGGACCGGGCGGCAGGCGCGCTGCGGGCGGGGTGCTCGCCGTGCTGTGGGCGGTGGCCCTGGCCGCCGGGGTGTCGCAGTCCGCGGCCGGGGACGGGCCGGGGCTCCTCGCCGAGGTGGGGCTGTGGTCCGGACCGTGGGGGTGGGCGGTGCTGCCGCTGGTCGCGGCGGCCGGTGGCGCGGGGCCCGCGGCGGC
>NZ_JAAVJC010000154.1 GCF_012033785.1 Streptomyces bohaiensis | reverse complement strand
CGCTGGGCGCGGCGCTGCACGCCGCGGTCGCCGCCGGCGCGCATGCCGACATCCGCACGGCGGCCGAGGCCATGGGGGCGGTCGACCGGGCGGTCCCCCCCCCCCGCCCCCCCCCCCCCCCCGGGCGCCGGGTCGCGACGGCGTGAACCGAGTAGCCTGGTGCGGACCCGGCGCCCGACGTGACCTGCGACGCGCCGGACCGGCCCGCGCTGCGACGGCCGACGGCTTGGGGAGGTCCCGTGGAGGAGACCGCGGCGCCCGTGCGGGCGCCGAGGGAACCGGCGATGAGTGACGTCGCCAAGCTCGCGGGGGTCTCGCACCAGACGGTCTCCCGGGTGCTCAACGGCCACCCGAACGTGCGCCGGCAGACGCAACTGCGGGTGCGCGCGGCCATCGAGGAGCTGGGGTACCGGCCCAACCGCGCGGCCCGCACCCTGGTGACCGGTAGGTCGCAGCTGATCGGGGTGGTGACCCAGAACTCCACCCTCTACGGGCCGTCGTCCCTGCTGGCCTCGTTCGAGCTGGCCGCGGCGGCGCGCGGGTTCGTGGTGAGCGTGCGGCGGGTACGGGAGCTGGACCGCGCGTCGATCACCGCAGCGGTCGAGCACCACCGCGACCAGCGGGTGGCGGGCATCGTGGTGATAGCGCCCACGGGCCCTGCCGACGCGGCGCTGTCCCAGGTCCCGGGGGACGTGCCGCTGGTCGCGGTGGACGGCGACCCGGGACGGCACGGCGCCGCGCTGGTGACGGTCGACCAGGAGGCGGGGGCATACGCGGCCACCGCCCTTCTGCTGGCGGCCGGGCACCGGACGGTGTGGCACGTCTCCGGGCCGGAGGACTGGTTCGACGCGGCGGGCCGCGTCCGCGGATGGCAGCGCGCGCTGCGCGAGGCCGGGGCGGAGGTGCCGCCGGTCAGCACCGGCGACTGGAGCGCGGCCTCCGGGTACCGGGCGGGGCAGTTGCTGGCGCGGATGCCGGAGGTGTCGGCAGTCTTCGCCGCCAACGACCACCAGGCGCTCGGCGTGCTGCGGGCGCTGGCCGAACGGGGCCGCCGGGTGCCCGAGGACGTCAGCGTCGTGGGGTTCGACGACGTGCCGGAGGCGCCGTACTTCATTCCGCCGCTGACGACCGTGCGACCCGACTTCGACGCGGTGGCGGAGCAGACCCTCTCCCTGCTGCTGGACCGGATGGCCGGTCGGGGCGAGGGCGCGCCCACGCGGACGATCACCCCCACGCTGGTGGAGCGCGCCAGCGTGGCGCCGCCTCCCGCCTGACCCGCGCCCGCCGCTCGACCACACGCCCCGACCGCACGCGTCGCCCGGCCCGGTGCGCCGGTCCGGCGGGCGCTCGGGGCGTCGACGACCACCGTGCTCCGTGCTCACTGTGCGTGTGCCACCTCTTGACGTGCGTGATGTTAGCGATAACAATCCCTGCTCGAACGCTCGAACCAGCTCAACGCACGGAGGTGAGGCCATGACGCGGACGTCCGAGGCACTGGTCGTCGGTGTCGACTTCGGCACCCTGTCGGGACGGGCGGTGGTGGTACGCGTCCGCGACGGAGCCGAACTGGGCACCGGTGTCCACCCGTACCGGCACGGCGTCCTCGACGAGGCGCTTCCGTCGGCCGCGGGCGGCGAACGGCTGCCGCCCGACTGGGCCCTGCAGGTGCCCGACGACTACCGCGAGGTGCTGCGGCACGCCGTACCCGCGGCCCTTGCCGACGCCGGGGCCGACCCGGCCGACGTGGTGGGCCTGGGCACCGCGTTCACCGCGTGCACCATGGTGCCCACCACGGCGTCCGGCACACCGCTGTGCGAACTGCCCGGGCTGGCCGAACGCCCCCACGCCTACGCCAAGCTGTGGAAGCACCACGCCGCGCAGGGCCAGGCCGACCGGATCAACGCGCTGGCTCGGGAGCGGGCCGAGCCCTGGCTCGCCCGGTACGGCGGACTGATCTCCTCGGAGTGGGAGTTCGCGAAGGCGCTGCAGATCCTGGAGGAGGACCCCGAGGTCTACGCCGCCACCGAGTGCTGGGTCGAGGCGGCCGACTGGATCGTGTGGGAACTGACCGGCACCCACGTCCGCAACGCGTGCAGCGCCGGCTACAAGGGCATCCTCCAGGACGGCGCCTACCCCGACCCCGCGTTCCTGGGGGCGCTCCATCCGGGTTTCGCCTCGTTCGTCCCGGACAAGCTGGAGCAGCCCACGGGCCGACTCGGGGACCGCGCGGGCGGGCTCGACGCCCGCGCGGCGGGCTGGACCGGGCTCCCCGAAGGGATCGCGGTCTGCGTGGGCAACGTCGACGCGCATGTGACCGCGCCGGCGGCGGGAGCGGTGGAGCCGGGTCAGATGGTCGCCATCATGGGCACCTCCACCTGCCATGTGATGAGCGCGGAGCACCTGGCCGAGGTCCCCGGGATGTGCGGTGTCGTGGACGGCGGGATCGTCCCCGGACTGTGGGGGTACGAGGCCGGCCAGAGCGGAGTGGGCGACATCTTCGCCTGGTACGTGGAGAACCAGGTGCCGCCCGTGTACCACGACCGGGCCCGCGACGCCGGCCTCACCGTCCATGAGCTCCTCTCCGAACTGGCCGCACAGCAGGGGGTGGGCGAGCACGGGCTGCTGGCACTGGACTGGCACAACGGCAACCGGTCGGTCCTGGTCGACCACGAGCTCTCGGGTCTGGTGCTGGGCCAGACGCTGGCGACCCGCGCCGAGGACGTCTACCGCGCGCTGCTGGAGGCGACCGCCTTCGGTACCCGCGTCATCGTGGAGACCTTCGCCGCCGCGGGCGTGCCCGTGACCGAACTCGTGGTGGCGGGCGGGCTGGTGCGCAACCCGCTGCTGATGCGGATCTACGCCGACGTCCTCGGCATGCCGCTGTCGGTCATCCGTTCCGCGCAGGGGCCCGCGCTGGGCGCGGCGCTGCACGCCGCGGTCGCCGCCGGCGCGCATGCCGACATCCGCACGGCGGCCGAGGCCATGGGGGCGGTCGACCGGGCGGTCCACCGCCCCGACCCCGCCGCCACCGCCGTCTACGACCAACTGTTCGCGGAGTACCGGGCGCTGCACGACACCTTCGGGCGCGGCGCCAACGACGTGATGCACACACTGCGGGCGCTGCGCCGCTCGGCCGTCGAGGCGAGGGAGACGTCATGACCCACACCGAAGCGGTGGCGGCGCTGCGCGGGACGGTGGCGGCGCTCCACCGGGAGCTGACGCGCTACGAACTGGTCATCTGGACCGCCGGCAACGTCTCGGCGAGGGTGCCGGGCGCCGACCTCATGGTGATCAAGCCGTCGGGCGTCTCCTACGAGGAGCTCGGCCCGGACTCCATGGTCGTCACCGACCTCCACGGCCGCCTGGTGGAGGGTGAGTTCGCCCCGTCCTCGGACACCGCGGCCCACGCCTACGTGTACCGGCACATGCCGGAGGTCGGCGGTGTCGTCCACACCCACTCCCCCTATGCGACGGCCTGGTCGGCGCTGGGGGAACCCATCCCCTGCGTACTGACGATGATGGCCGACGAGTTCGGGGGGCCGGTGCCGGTGGGGCCGTTCGCCATGATCGGCGACGACTCCATCGGGCGGGGCATCGTGGAGACGCTGCGCGGCAGCCGTTCGACGGCGGTCCTGATGAGCGGCCACGGGCCGTTCACCGTCGGCCGGGACGCGCGGGCCGCCGTGAAGTCGGCCGTCATGCTGGAGGACGTCGCCCGCACCGTGCATCTCGCCCGGCAGCTGGGCGACCCGCGGGAACTCGATCCGGCGGCGGTCACGCGGCTGTACGAGCGCTATCAGAACGTCTACGGGCAGTCCGAT
This sequence comes from Streptomyces bohaiensis, assembly GCF_012033785.1. GTDB lineage: Bacteria > Actinomycetota > Actinomycetes > Streptomycetales > Streptomycetaceae > Streptomyces > Streptomyces bohaiensis. The sequence goes on along the minus strand of NZ_JAAVJC010000154.1, from coordinate 7,673 downwards.
GCCCCCGAGGAGGCGCGATGACCACCGGCACCGACACCACCGGCCCCGCCGGCCCCGCCGGCACACCGACGGTCCGGTTCCTGACCGGAAGTCAGCACCTGTACGGGCCGGAGGTGCTGGATCAGGTCGCCGCGCAGTCCCGGGCGGTCGCCGAGCTGCTGCCCGGACCCGCACGGCTGGGGGCCCGGGTGGTGGCGCGGCCGGTCCTCACCGACGCGGCCGCGATCCGTGCCGAGCTCGCCGACGCCGACGCCGACCCGGACTGCGTGGGTGTCATCGCCTGGATGCACACCTTCTCCCCGGCGAAGATGTGGATCACGGGCCTGGACCGGCTCCGCAAGCCGCTGCTGCACCTGCACACGCAGCTCAACCGCGAACTCCCCTGGTCCACGATCGACATGGACTTCATGAACCTCAACCAGGCCGCCCACGGCGACCGGGAGTTCGGGTACGTGCAGACCAGGATCGGGACGCGGCGCAAGACGGTGGTGGGGCACGCCTCCGACCCGGCGGTCGCGGAGCGGATCGGTGACTGGGTCCGCGCGGCGGTCGGCCACCGCCGGCTGAGCTCGCTGCGGGTCGCGAGGTTCGGCGACAACATGCGGAACGTCGCGGTGACCGAGGGCGACAAGGTCGAGGCGGAACTGCGGTTCGGCGTCAGCGTCAACACCTACGCGGTCACCGACCTCGCCGATCGTGTGGACGGCGTCGGCGAGGGAGTGCTGGACGGCCTGGTGGAGGAGTACCTCGACAGCTACCGGGTGGCCCCGGAACTCGCGCCGGGCGGGGAGCGGCACGGTTCGCTGCGCTACGCCGCCCGCATCGAGGCCGCGCTGCGCGATTTCCTGGTGGAGGGCGACTTCGGAGCGTTCACCACCAACTTCGAGGACCTCGCCGGGCTGCGCCAGCTGCCGGGGCTCGCCGTGCAGCGGCTGATGGCCCAGGGGTACGGCTTCGGCGGTGAGGGAGACTGGAAGACCGCGGCGCTGCTCGCCACCGCCAAGACGATGGGCCGCGCCTCCTTCATGGAGGACTACACCTACCACTTCGGGCCGGGCGAGCCGAAGGTGCTCGGCGCGCACATGCTGGAGGTCTGCCCCTCCCTGGCGGCGCAGGCGCCCTCCTGCGAGATCCATCCGCTCTCGATCGGCGGCCGGGAGGATCCCGTGCGCCTGGTCTTCGACGCGGCGCCGGGCCCGGCGGCGGTCGTGGGCCTCGTCGACCTCGGCGGACGCTTCCGCCTCGTCGCCAACGAGATCGACGTCGTACCGCCGGACGAGCCGCTCCCCCGGCTGCCGGTGGCACGCGCGGTCTGGCGGCCGCGGCCGTCGCTGCCGGTCTCGGCCGAGTGCTGGCTGATGGCGGGCGGCCCGCACCACACGGTGCTCACCACCGCGGGCACCGGTGCCTGGCGCGACCTGGCGCGGATCACCGACACCGAGCTGCTGGTGATCGGCGACACCACCACCAGCGAGGGGTTCGAGGACCGGCTGCGGTGGAACCTGCCCCACCACCGGGCGGCCCAGGGGCTGGCCTGACGCCGCCTCCCGCCCCGCCCCGCCCCGCCCCGGTGCGGTGCGGTGCGGGGCGGGTGTCCGGCTGGTGCGGGTGAACACGGTCGGGCGCCCCGGCCGCTGCTCCGAATCGTCCGGATCGCGGCGGCGCCGGGGCGCGGGGCCGGGCTCAGCCGGCCACGCTGAGGACGAAGAACAAGGTCCACGCCTGTCCGCAGGCGCAGAGCACGCGGACGGGTGGGGACGTCCGGCCGACCGGCGCACAGAGCGCCCAGATCCCGAGCACCACCGACACCGTGAGGGCCACGTACACCTCTGCGCCGGTGGCGCAGGAGGGAACGGCGCAGGACGGTGCGCCGTACGGCGCCGCCCCGGGGCGCAGCGGGGCGGGAAGCAGCAGCGGCAGCAGCAGGAGCCCCATGGCGGCGGCCAGCCGGGCGCACCATCCCGCGGCGGCCGCCGTGTCGTCCTGATCTCCCGTGCGGCTCGGGTGCGCGGAGTCATTCTGCATGGTGGTAGCCAACCGGCCGCGCGGCACGGACGGTATCCGCTCTCGTACTCATCCCGCCCGCCCGCGGAGCTGGTGTCCTGAGTCGGGGGTGCGTCGGCCGCGACCGTGCCGACGGATCCCCGACTCGTGAGCCGAGGGGGAGGACGCGGTGGCGGGCCGTCGGGAGGCGCGTGCTTCCGCCGGCGGCGGCTCCGGCGTTTCCCCCGAGGTCACCGGGGCAGTCGGCCGTCAGTGGACCGGGCGCCGGGAGGCACGATGACAGGAACGATCGCCGACGAGGGCCGGCGTACCGCGAAGAAGGCCAAGAGCGGGGCCCGCGACGCACAGCGGAGTCCGGCGTTCCGTGCGCTGGCCAGGGCCGGACTGGTGTCACAGGCGGTCATCTACCTGCTGGTCGGCGTCCTCGCGCTGCGTGTCGCCTTCGACGGCGACGGCCAGCAGGCGGATCAGGGCGGGGCTCTGGAGGAACTGGCCCAGCAGCCGTTCGGCGCGGCGCTGGTGTGGGCGGTGGGCTGCGGCATCGGCGCGCTCGGGCTGTGGCGGCTGGCCCAGGCGCTGGTGGGCACCGCCGGTCCGGAGGGCCACACCGCGAAGAGCCGCATACCGATGGCCGGCGCCGCGGTGCTGTGCGCCGTCACCTCCTTCTCGGTGCTGGGCTTCGCCGCGGGCGAGCAGGACAGCGGCTCCAGCGACGAGCAGTCGCGGGACCTGACCGCACAGGCGATGGAGTGGCCCGCCGGTCGGTGGCTGGTGGGACTGGCGGGGCTGGTCGTCATCGGGGTCGGGGTGTGGATGGGCGTTCGGGCCGTGCGCCGCAAGTGGCGGGAGGAGTTGCGCCCCGGCGTGCCGAGGTGGGGCCGGCGCCTGCTGGATGTGCTCGGCACCGGCGGCGAACTGGCGCGCGGCCTGGTCTTCGCCACCGCCGGTTTCTTCGTCTGCCGCGCGGCGATCGTCTTCGATCCCGACGAGGCGGTGGGGCTGGACAATGCCCTGCGGTCGCTCGCCTCGGCGCCCGCCGGCCCCTGGGTCCTGACCGCCACGGCGGCGGGGCTGGCGTGCTACGGCGCCTTCGCCCTGGCGATGGCGCGCTGGCAGCGGATCTGACCCTGCCGCCGGCGCCGTGACCCCGGTGCGGGGGTGGACCCGGCCGCCCACCCGTTAGCATGGCGCACGCCATGGGGACACAGCCGCAGATCCGCAGTTTCGTCGCCGTCGGGGACTCGTTCACCGAGGGCATGTCCGACCTGATGCCCGACGGGAGCTACCGGGGGTGGGCCGATGCGCTCGCCGCACGCCTGGGCGCCCGCTCCCCCGACGGCTTCCGGTACGCCAATCTCGCCGTACGCGGCAAGCTCATCACGCAGATCGTGGACGAGCAGCTGCCGGCCGCCGCCGCGCTCGGCGCGGACCTGGTGACCCTGGTGGGAGGGCTCAACGACGCGCTGCGTCCCGGGTACGAACTCACGCGGGTCTGCGAGCAGCTGGAGAAGGCCGTCGCGACGCTGGCGCCGTCGTGCGGCACGCTCGTGCTGATGAAGACGCCCGGGCGGCGGGGTCCGGTGTTCGACCGCTACCGGCCGCGCATGCAGGAGCTGTTCGCCGAGATCGACGCGATCGGGGAACGCCACGGCGCGCTGGTGGTCGACCTCTACTCGGCGCGCTCCCTGGCCGACCAGCGCATGTGGGCCGATGACCGGCTCCACCTGACCGCCGAGGCCCACGCCCGGGTGGCGGAGGCCGTCTGGCAGCGGCTGGGTCTGCCGGCGGAGTCCGACTGGGAGGCGCCGATGCCGCCCTCCCCCGCCGCGCGCTGGGGATCGCGTCGCGCGGCGGACGTGCGCTTCGCCCGCGCCCATCTCTTCCCGTGGATCGGACGGCGGCTCACGGGCCGGTCCTCCGGCGACGGACGCTTCGGGGCGCAGATGGACCCCGCCACCCGGACGGCGTTCTGGGTGGGCCCGGGGGCAGGCGGCGCCGGGCCGGTCAGCGGCTGGTCGCGGCTGCCCGACGAGAGCGGCCCGGCCGCCTCGCGGGGGGAGCCGACCTCGGCCGAGGAGGTCTGACCGTCCCCCGGGACGCCGGCCGCGACCTCGCCCGTCCCGCTCGTCCGGGTCGTCGCGATCGCGGTCAGGCGAAGTACAGGGCGCCCGCGCCGCACACGCCACCGACCACCATGAAGGTCGGCATCAGCACGGCGTTCTCGACGTGCGACCCGGCACGGAAGCGCATGAAGGCGGGGGTCCCGGCGGGGTACCAGCGGCGTCCCTTGATCGACAGCGGCCAGAACATCGGGCACCCCGAGATGGTGATGCTGTCGCCGATGGTGTGGACGACGGAACCGAGAATGATCGGCAACCCGATCCAGAGGTAGGGATGGTCGGGGAACAGCCAGGCGGAGCCGTTGCCCGGCTGGTCGAGGATGCCGGCGAGGATCCAGGCGGCGGCCGCGCCGAGCATCCACACCAGCACGTCGCTGGAGGGGCGGGCGTGGCGCCACAGCAGGCCCTCCACGGCGAGGACCATGTGGATGAACAGGATGACCAGCACGGCCCAGCGGCCCCAGAAGATCGCCGCGGCCGAGAAGCCCACCCCTATCAGCACCGCCCAGACCCAGGTGTGCGTGAGGGTCCGGTGCCCACCGCTGCGCCGGCGGTCGCGTCGTCCCCGGGTCGCGTTGTAGACGGCGGCGGAGAGCTTGTCGATGAGGGCGGCCAACCACCGCGACGGCGGCCCGAAGGCCCTCGATATGGTCGCGGACTTGTGGTCGAGGTCGGGAGCGAGAGCGGCTCCCGCGCAGATCAGGGTGCCGGTCAGCAGCACGGCCCAGGGCATGGGTGCGCCCGCCCAGGAGGTGGCGAGGCCCACCCCCAGCCACGCCATCGCGCCGGACAGTGAGTGCGCAGGTCCCATCATCGACGTAACGCCCCGTCTCGTGTTGCAGGTTGGGAAGGATCAGGGCCCCGCCGCGTGCGCGGGTAGGTGCTCCGTGGCGCCACAGCGTAGCCCCAGTGGATCTTCGGATGATCAGCCGGTTCCCCCTCGCGGGCCGCGGACAGGCAAGATGGTCCGGTGACCCTCATCGACCAGATTCCTCCGGACGCCGATCCCGACGCTCTCTTCGACGCCTTCGCGTCGTGGACGACCGAGCGGGGGATCACCCTCTACCCCGCGCAGGAGGAAGCACTGATCGAAGTGGTCTCCGGCGCCAACGTGATCCTCTCCACCCCCACCGGGTCGGGGAAGTCCCTGGTCGCGGCGGGAGCGCACTTCTCGGCGCTGGCGCGGGACGAGGTCACCTTCTACACCGCGCCGATCAAGGCGCTGGTGTCGGAGAAGTTCTTCGAGCTGTGCAAGATCTTCGGGACCGAGAACGTCGGCATGCTCACCGGTGACGCCTCGGTGAACGCCGACGCCCCGGTGATCTGCTGCACCGCCGAGGTACTGGCCTCCATCGCCCTGCGGGACGGCCGCAACGCCGACATCGGCCAGGTGGTGATGGACGAGTTCCACTTCTACGCGGAGGCCGACCGCGGGTGGGCGTGGCAGATCCCGCTGCTGGAACTGCCTCAGGCGCAGTTCGTGCTGATGTCGGCGACGCTGGGGGACGTCAGCCGCTTCGAGGAGGACCTGACGCGCCGCACCGGCCGCTCCACCGCGGTGGTGCGGTCCGCGACGCGCCCGGTGCCGCTGAGCTACGAGTACCGGACGACCCCGCTGACGGAGACCCTCACCGAACTGCTGGAGACCCGCCAGTCGCCGGTCTACATCGTGCACTTCACCCAGGCGCAGGCCGTCGAGCGGGCGCAGGCGCTGATGAGCATCAACATGTGCACCCGGGCGGAGAAGGACCAGATCGCCGAACTGATCGGCAACTTCCGGTTCACCACCCGCTTCGGGCGCAACCTCTCCCGGTACGTGCGCCACGGCATCGGCGTGCACCACGCGGGGATGCTGCCGAAGTACCGCCGCCTGGTGGAGAAGCTCGCCCAGGCCGGCCTGCTGAAGGTCATCTGCGGCACCGACACGCTGGGCGTCGGCGTCAACGTCCCCATCCGGACGGTGCTGTTCACGGCGCTGACCAAGTACGACGGGACGCGGGTCCGCACGCTGCGCGCCCGCGAGTTCCACCAGATCGCCGGACGCGCCGGACGGGCCGGCTTCGACACCTCCGGCTTCGTGGTGGCGCAGGCGCCCGAGCACGTGGTGGAGAACGAGAAGGCGCTCGCCAAGGCCGGCGACGACCCGAAGAAGCGGCGCAAGGTGGTGCGCAAGAAGGCCCCCGAGGGTTTCGTGAACTGGGGGCAAAACACCTTCGAGAAGCTGATCGCGGCCGATCCGGAGCCGTTGACCAGCCGGTTCCGGGTCAGCCACGCGATGCTCCTGTCGGTGATCGCTCGCCCGGGCAACGCCTTCGACGCGATGCGGCGGCTGCTGGAGGACAACCACGAGCCGCGGCGGCAACAGCTGCGCCACATCCGGCGGGCCCTCGCGATCTACCGCTCGCTGCTGGACGGCGGCATCGTGGAGCGGCTGCCCGAGCCGGACCCCCAGGGCCGGATCGTGCGGCTGACCGTCGACCTCCAGGCGGACTTCGCTCTGAACCAGCCGCTCTCCACCTTCGCGCTGGCCGCGTTCGAGCTGCTGGAGCCGGAGTCGCCGAGCTACGCGCTGGACATGGTCTCGGTGGTGGAGGCGATTCTCGACGACCCCCGGCAGATCCTGGCCGCGCAGCAGAACAAGGCCCGGGGCGAGGCCGTGGGCCAGATGAAAGCGGACGGGATCGAGTACGAGGAGCGCATGGAGCGGCTGATGGACATCACCCATCCCAAGCCGCTGGAGGAGCAGCTCTTCCACGCCTACCACGTCTACCGCCACAGTCACCCGTGGGTCGGGGACCACCCGCTGTCGCCGAAGTCGGTCGTGCGCGACATGTACGAGCGGGCCATGACCTTCAGCGAGTTCGTCTCCCACTACGAGCTGGCCCGGACCGAGGGCATCGTGCTGCGGTACCTCGCCGGCGCCTACAAGGCGCTGGAGCACACGGTGCCGGACGACCTGAAGTCCGAGGACCTCCAGGACATCACCGCGTGGCTGGGCGAGCTGGTCCGCCAGGTCGACTCCAGCCTGCTCGACGAGTGGGAGCAGTTGGCCAACCCGGCCGAGGAGGACGCGGAGGAGGCCCGCGAGCGGGCGGACCAGGTGAAGCCGGTGACGGCCAACGCCCGTGCCTTCCGCGTACTGGTGCGCAACGCGCTCTTCCGCCGCGTGGAGCTGGCGGCGTTGGACCGGGCGGACGAACTCGGCTCCCTGGACTCCGAGTCGGGGTGGGACGCCGCCGCCTGGGGCGAGGCGCTGGACGCCTACTGGGAGGAGTACGACTCTCTGGGCACCGGGCCGGACGCCCGCGGCCCCAAGCTGCTGCAGATCGAGGAGGAGCCGGACGACGCGCTGTGGCGGGTCCGCCAGACCTTCCACGACCCGGCGGGCGACCACGACTGGGGCATCTCCGCCGAGGTGGACCTGACCGCCTCGGACGCGGAGGGTCGCGCGGTGCTGCGGGTCACCTCGGTGGGCAGGCTCTCGGACCTCCGCTGACCTCGCCGGTACGCCCGTCGCCGGGCCGCTGCGAGCAGGCGGCGGGCACCGGC
>NZ_JAAVJC010000153.1 GCF_012033785.1 Streptomyces bohaiensis | reverse complement strand
GGGGGGAGCCGAGCGCCTGTGCGGGATCGGTGCCCGTCAGCCGGGCGGCCTCCGCGTTGAAGCAGGTGACGCGCCCCTGGCTGTCGGCGATCACCAGCCCGTCGGGCAGGTCGTCGGGGCGCACCCACCGCCCCCGGCGCCGCAGGCAGCGGGGCCACGGGGCGCGACGCCCACCGGGCGCGCCGTAGACTCGGCACCCGGCACCACCGCCGCCGCCGAGCGGGCGCGCCAGGCACACCGGAAGTAGGGAACACCGAGAAGCGATGTCGGCACCCAATAAGTCATACGACCCCGTCGAGGTCGAAGCGCTGAAAGCCGAAGTGATCGACCGGGCGCGCGAGGACGCGCTCGCGGCGATCGCCGCGGCCGACAGCCTCGACGCGCTGCGCGAGGTGAAGGCCGCGCACAGCGGCGACCGCTCGCCGCTCGCGCTGGCCAACCGCGAGATCGGCGCGCTGCCGCCGAAGGCCCGCGCCGAGTCCGGCAAGCGCGTCGGGCAGGCCCGCGGCGCCGTCTCCAAGGCGCTCGCCGCCCGGCAGGAGCGGCTGGAGGAGGAGCGCGACGAGCGCGTCCTGGTCGAGGAGGCGGTGGACGTCTCCCTGCCCTACGACCGCGTCCGCCCCGGCGCACGCCACCCGCTGACCACCCTCATGGACCGCATCGAGGACATCTTCACGGCCATGGGCTACGAGGTGGCCGAGGGCCCGGAGCTCGAAGCGGACTGGTTCAACTTCGACGCCCTCAACATCGGGCCGGACCACCCGGCCCGCACCACCCAGGACACCTTCTTCGTCCGCCCGCCCGGCGGCGGCGAGGTCGGCCCCGACGACGCGGGCCTGGTGCTGCGGACCCACACCTCCCCGGTGCAGATCCGCTCGCTGCTGGACCGCGAGCCGCCCGTCTACGTGGTCTGCCCCGGACGCGTCTTCCGCACCGACGAGCTGGACGCCACCCACACCCCCGTCTTCCACCAGGTGGAACTGCTGGCGGTCGACGAGGGCCTGACCATGGCGGACCTCAAGGGCACCCTGGACCACATGGTGCGCTCGCTGTTCGGCGAGGGGATGGAGACCCGGCTGCGGCCGGACCACTTCCCCTTCACCGAGCCGTCCGCCGAGATGGACATGGTCTGCTACGTCTGCCGCGGCGCCTCCGTCGGCAACCCGGACCGCCCCTGCCGCACCTGCTCCAGCGAGGGCTGGATCGAGCTGGGCGGCTGCGGCATGGTCAACCCGCGCGTCCTCACCGCCTGCGGTGTGGACCCCGAGCGGTACAGCGGCTTCGCCTTCGGGTTCGGCATCGAGCGGCTGCTGATGTTCCGCCACAACGTCGAGGACATGCGAGACATGGTCGAGGGTGACGTCCGGTTCACCCGGCCGTTCGGGATGGAGATCTGATGCGGGCCCCGCTTTCCTGGCTGCGGGAATACGTCGAGCTGCCGGCCGAGGTGACCGGCCGCGACGTCGCCGCGGCGCTCACCGCCGCCGGCCTGGAGGTCGAGACGGTCGAGCGCACCGGCGCCGGCCTCACCGGCCCCCTCGTCGTCGGCCACGTGCTGGCGATCGAGGAGCTGACCGAGTTCAAGAAGCCGATCCGCTACTGCCAGGTGGACGTCGGCGACGCCAACGGCACCGGCGAGCCGCAGAACATCATCTGCGGCGCGCGGAACTTCGCGGTCGGCGACAAGGTCGTCGTCATCCTCCCCGGGGGCGAGCTGCCCGGCGGCTTCGCCATCTCCTCGCGGAAGACCTACGGCAAGGTCTCCGAGGGCATGATCTGCTCCGCCTCCGAGCTCGGCACCAGCGACGACCACGACGGCATCATCGTGCTGCCGCCGGAGTACGAGCCGGGCACCGACGCGATGGAGCTGCTGGAACTGGTCGACGAGATCCTCGACATCTCCGTCAACCCGGACCGCGGCTACTGTCTGTCGCTGCGCGGCCTGGCCCGCGAGACGGCCATCGCCTTCGACCTGCCGCTGCGCGACCCGGCGCTGCTGGACGTCCCGGTGCCCAACGGCGACGGCTATCCGGTGGAGGTCGCCGACCGCGGCGCCTGCGACCGGTTCGTCGCCCGCACCGTCACCGGTGTGCGTCCCGAGGCGACCTCCCCGCTGTGGCTGCGGCGCCGCCTGGAGAAGGCCGGCATGCGGTCCATCTCCCTGGCCGTCGACATCACCAACTACGTGATGCTGGAGCTCGGTCAGCCGCTGCACGCCTACGACCGCGCCCGGCTGGAGGGCCCCATCGGGGTCCGCCGCGCCGAGCCGGGGGAGAAGCTCACCACGCTGGACGACGTCCGCCGCACCCTCCACCCGGAGGACCTGGTCATCACCGACGGGCGCGGCCCCATCGGGCTGGCCGGCGTGATGGGCGGCGCCGAGACCGAGATCACCGCGGGCGGTGGCGAGGGCGCCACCGCCACCACCGACGTCGTCATCGAGGCCGCGCACTTCGCGCCGCGCGGCATCGCGCGCACCGCGCGGCGCCACAAACTGTCCTCCGAGGCCTCACGCCGCTTCGAGCGCGGCGTCGACCCGGAGGCCGCGGCCGCCGCGGCGCAGCGCGCCGTCGACCTGCTCGTGCTGCTCGGCGGTGGCACCGCCGACCCCGGCGTCACCCACGTCAGCTCCGTCGCCACGCCGCGGACCGTGCTGATGCCCGCCACCCACCCGGGGCGGGTCGCCGGCGTCGACTACGACCGGGAGACGGTCGTCCGCCGCCTGCAGTCCATCGGCTGCGACGTCTACGGCAGCGACGAGCTGACCGTCACCGTCCCGACGTGGCGCTCCGACCTCCTCGCCCCCAACGACCTCGCCGAAGAGGTCATCCGGCTGGAGGGCTACGCCCACCTGCCCTCGACGCTGCCCCGGCCGCCCGCCGGCCGCGGACTGACCGAGACGCAGCGGCTGCGCCGCCGCACCGGGCGGGCACTGGCGGGCGCCGGGTACGTGGAGGCGCCCAGCTACCCGTTCCTGAGCCGCCGCGTCCTCACCGACCTCGGGATCACCGACGGGGACGCCCGGCTGCGGACGGTGACGCTGGCCAACCCGCTCTCCGACGAGGAGCCCGAGCTGCGCACCACGCTGCTGCCGGGGCTGCTCGCCACCCTGCGCCGCAACGACCGGCGCGGCAGCCACGACCTGGCGCTCTTCGAGAGCGGCACGGTCTTCCTGCCGACGGGCGAGGAGCCCGCACCGGTGCGGCCCGGCGTGTCCGGCCGGCCCAGCGCCGAGGAACTGGCCCGGCTGGACGCCGCGCTGCCGCACCAGCCGCGCCACGTCGCTGTCGCGCTCGCCGGCGACCGCGCCGCGGCAGGCTGGTGGGGCGCGGGTCGCCCCGCGGACTGGGCCGACGCGATCCAGGCCGCGCGCCTGGTCGCCGCACAGGCGTCGGCGGAGCTGGAGATCGCCTCCGCGCAGTACGCGCCGTTCCACCCGGGCCGGTGCGCGGCGCTGTACGCGACCATCGAGGGCGACCGCGTCCTCGTCGGCCACGCCGGCGAGCTCCACCCCCGCGTGGTCAAGGCGCTCTCCCTGCCGGAGCGCAGCTGCGCCATGGAGCTGGACCTCGACCTGGTCGAGGCCGCGGGCTCCGGGCCGCTGCGCGCACCGCGGGTGTCGGCCTTCCCGGTCGCCACCCAGGACCTGGCGCTGGTGGTGGACCGCTCGGTCCCCGCGGCGGCGGTGGAGCGCGTGCTGCGGGACGCCTCGGGAGAACTGCTGGAGTCGCTCGACCTGTTCGACGTCTACACCGGTGAGCAGATCGAGGCGGGCCGGAAGTCGCTCGCCTACACGCTGCGGCTGCGCGCCGCGGACCGCACGCTCACCGCGGAGGAGGTGACCGCGGCCCGCGAGGCGGCGGTGGCCGCCGCCGGGGAGCAGCTCGGCGCCACGCTGCGCGGTGCCTGACGCGGCACGCCGCCGACCGGGCCCCGGACCCCGCCGCTGACCGCGGGGGCCGGGGCCCGGTCGCGTCCCCGCTCCTCGCCCGGGCCGGACCGGTACCGGGGGCGTCGGTCAGCGCCGACCGGGCAGCGGTCGGGCGTGACCGGCGTTGAGCAGCCCGCCCAGCAGATCGCCGTGGACGGCGATGCGCCCGGGGATGTCCGACAGGGTGAAGGCCAGCTCCCGCGGGTCGCCGCAGCCGGCGATCTCCTCCCAGGTGACCGGGGTGGACACCTCCGGGAATTCCCGGGCGCGCAGCGTGTACGGCGCCGCGGTGGTCTTCGCGGCCGCGTTCTGGCTCCAGTCCACGAAGACCTTGCCCGGCCGCTCCGCGCGCCGCATCACCGCCACCGCCAGCTCCGGCAGCTCCGCCGCCGCCAGCTCCGCCAGCGACCGCGCGTAGGCCGCGACCTCCGCGGCGGGGGTGGGGACCAGCGGGCAGAGCAGGTGCAGCCCCTTGGAGCCGGAGGTCTTGGCACACACGCTCAACCCGTCCTCGGCCAGCCGCTCGCGCAGCCAGCGTGCCAGCAGGCAGCACTCCACCACGGTCGCCGGCGCGCCCGGGTCCAGGTCGAGGACGAGTCGGTCGGCCTGCTCGGGCTCGGTGGTGCGCCACTGCGGGGTGTGGAACTCCACCACCAGATTGGCGGCCCACACCAGGCTCGGCAGATCCTGGACGAGGACCTGCCGGGCGGGGGAGTCGCCGTGGCGGGGCACCTCCGCGCTCTTCACCCAGCCGGGCGTACCCGGCGGCACGTTCTTGGTGAAGAAACGCTGCCCCCGGGGGCCGTCGGGATAGCGCAGGAAGCTCAGCGGCCGGTCGTGCAGATGCGGCAGGATCGTGCCCGCGTTGACCGCGTAGTGATGCACCAGCTCGCCCTTGGTGGTGCCCGACGCGGGGTGGATGACCTTGTCGAGATGGGTGAGGGTGAGGCGGCGCCCCTCGACCTCGGTGACCGTCATACTCGAAGAGTGGCACGAAAGGGGCAGAACATGCGATCCATCTGGAAAGGTGCCATTTCCTTCGGGCTCGTCACCATCCCGATCAAGGTGGTGGGGGCCACCGAGAACCACAGCGTCTCCTTCCGGCAGCTGCACGTCACCGACGGCGGGCGCATCCGGTACCGCAAGGTCTGCGAGATCGACGACCAGGAAGTGGGCGGCGACGAGATCGGCAAGGGCTATCAGGCGCCGGACGGCTCCGTCGTGATGGTCAGCGACAGCGAGCTGGCGCAGATGCCGCTGCCCACCGCCCGCACGGTGGAGATCCTGGGCTTCGTCCCCGTCGACTCGGTGCAGCTGATCCAGTTGGACCGCTCGTACTACCTCGCCCCGGACACCGGAGCCGACAAGCCCTACGTGCTGCTGCGGGAGGCGCTGGCGCGTTCCGGCAAGGGAGCGGTGGCGAAACTCGCGATGCGCGGCCGGGAGACACTGGCGCTGCTGCGCCCCGGCGAGGACGGTGTCCTCGGGATGCACACCATGCTCTGGCCGGACGAGATCCGTTCGGCGGCCGGCATCGCCCCGCAGGACAGGGTGACGGTGCGCGACGCGGAGCTGGACCTCGCCGACACCCTCATGGACTCGCTGGGCGAGGTCGACCTGGCGGAGCTCCACGACGAGTACCGCAGCGCCGTCGAGGAGCTGGTCACCGCCAAGCTCAACGGCGTCGAGCCGGAGCAGGCGGCTCCCGCACCCACCGGAGGAGCCGTCGTCGACCTGATGTCCGCACTGCAGGACAGCGTCCGAGCCGCCCGGGGGGCCCGAGGCGAGGCGACCGAGGAACCGGACGCCGACGGGGAGGGTCGCACCGCGACCGTCACCGAGATCACCGACGGCGGGTCGCGGCGGTCCGGCGGTGGCCGGAAGCGGTCCGGCGGCGCGTCGAAGAAGACGGCGAGCGGGGGCGCCGGTCGAGCGGGTGGGACGAGGACCGGGGCGAAGAAGACCGCCGCCAAGAAGGCCACCGCCGGGAGCACGACCGGGAAGAGCCCGGCGAAGAAGACGGCGGCGAAGAAGAGCGCCGCCGGCAGGACGGCGGCGAAGGACGGGGCGGCGAAGAAGAGCGCCGCCGGCAAGGCGCCCAGGAAGGCCGCCGGCCGCCGCTCCGCCTGAGCCCCGCCCGGGTGCGGGGCGCGCCGCGGTCGCGCCCCGCCTCACCTCAGCTCGGCGACCTCGCGCAGTGTCCGGTCCCAGTCGGTGAACCGCACCGCACGGTCGTCGATGTACGCGGAGGCCGGCAGCTTGCGGCTGGTGACCAGGAGCTTGCCGCGCCCGTTCCAGAACCGTCGGCGCGCGGTGTGCCGGTCGACCACCGTCTCGAACCCGTGACCGTCCAGCCACGGGGCCACCTGCTCCGGGTCCCGGCTGGTCAGCACGAAAACCGCGTGCTCGGACATCAGGGTCCGCAGCGCGTCGAGGGCGCCGGGCACCGGCGGGTCGTAGATCGTGCCGTCCGCCCACCCGCGGCGGTAGGCGTGGATCACCCCGTCGAAGTCCACCGAGACCGTGCTCATCGGCCGACCTCAGCCGTAGGTGTAGAAGCCGGCGCCGGTCTTCCGGCCGAGACGTCCGGCGGAGACCATGCGCTGGAGCAGCGGGGGAGCGGCGTACAGCGGCTCCTTGTACTCCTCGTACATCGAGGCCGCCACGGAGACCACCGTGTCCAGCCCGATCAGGTCCGCCAGCTTCAGCGGGCCCATCGGATGGGCGCAGCCCTGCTCCATCCCGTTGTCGATGTCCTCGCGGGCGGCCACCCCGGCCTCGAACATCCGGATCGCCGAGAGCAGGTAGGGGATCAGCAGCGCGTTGACGACGAACCCGGACCGGTCCTGCGCGCGGATCGAGTGCTTGCCCAGTACCCGAACCACCAGGTCCTCCGCTCGGCGGAGGGTCTCCTCGGAGGTCGTGAGCGCGGGGATCAGCTCGACGAGGTTCTGCACCTGCGCCGGGTTGAAGAAGTGGACGCCCAGCACCTGCTGCGGGCGGGTGGTGGCGACCGCCAGGTTGACCAGCGGGATCGAGGAGGTGTTGGAGGCCAGAATGGCGTCCGGCCGGGTGAGCACCTGGTCCAGGACCTGGAAGATCTCCAGCTTCACCTGCTCGTTCTCGACGACCGCCTCGATGACGAGGTCACGGTCGGCGAGCTCCCCCAGGTCGGTGGTGAAGGACAGGCGCTCCAGCGTGGCGTCCCGCTCGGCCTCGCTGATCTTGCCCCGCTCCGTGACGTGGTGGAGCGAGTTGACCAGCCGGGACCGGCCCAGCTCCAGGGCCTCGCCCGTCGTCTCCGCGACCTTCACGTCCAGTCCGGCCCGGGCGCAGACCTCTGCGATCCCGGCGCCCATCTGGCCGCAGCCCACCACTCCGACCCGTTCGATGTCGGTCACACCGTGCCCTTTCGCCGAGACAGCACTGCCGGTGGCGCGGCTCCCGTGCCGTGCGACCGCCCCCCGGCACCGACCGTACTCCCGGGCCCGGTCCCCGGCGGCGGCGGGGGGTCACCCCCGTGCCAGTGCCGGTGACGGAACGCTGCGGGGCCTTGCGGAGCGCGCATGACCATCGTGCGCCCCGGTGGGCCGCGTGCGCGCTGTTCGACACGAACTTTTCGCAGAACCCCCGTGTCAGGCGGGTGCCGATCGGGTCATCTTGATAGAGCTGGCCCGACAGAGTGGCACAGGCCCGACCGCGCCGGCCCTCGCAGAACCGGAACGAGCACCCCGAACCCGACAGACGGAGTACCGCGTGGGACACCTCACTCGCAGAACCTTCACCGCCGTCGCGGCCGGCGCGGCCATCGGCTCGCTCGCCCTCACCCGTGCCGGTGCCGCGACCCCGCCGGGCGGCGGCGACCCCGAACCCGACACCACCCCCGGCGAGCGCGCCGCGTGGCGGCCGGAGGGCGAGCTGCGCGGCGTCTGGATCGCGTCCGTCAACAACGGGGACTGGCCCTCCAAGCCGGGACAGTCGGCCGAGCAGGTCCGCAGCGAGCTGCGCGCGCTGTTCGACGACGCCGCCCGCTGGAACCTCAACACCGTCTTCCTCCAGGTCCGGCCCACGGCCGACGCCTTCTGGCCCTCGCCGCACGAGCCCTGGTCGTCCTGGCTCACCGGCGTGCAGGGCGCGGACCCCGGATGGGACCCGCTGGCGTTCGCGGTGGAGGAGGCGCACGCACGCGGCCTGGCCCTCCACGCCTGGTTCAACCCCTACCGGATCGCCAACCACGACGATCCGGCCCGACTGGCCGCCGACCATCCGGCCCGACGCAACCCCGGATGGGTGGTCCGCTACGGCGGCGGTCTGTACTACAACCCGGGAATTCCCGAGGTGCGCCGATTCACGCAGGAGGCGATGATCCACGCGGCGGAGAACTACGCCATCGACGGGGTGCACTGGGACGACTACTTCTACCCCTATCCGGTGGCGGGCGAGGAGTTCGACGACGCCGAGGCCTTCGCCGAATACGGCGGTGATTTCGACGACCTGGGCGAGTGGCGGCGCAACAACGTGAACCTCCTGGTGCGGGAGATGCACGAGAGGGTCAAAGCGGTGCGCGCCGACCTCGCCTTCGGCATCAGCCCATTCGGTGTCTGGCGCAACCGCGGAACCGACCCGGCCGGGTCGGACACCCGCAGCCTCCAGGCCTACGACGAGCTGTTCGCCGACACCCGGGGCTGGGTCCGCAACGGGTGGATGGACTACGTCGTCCCGCAGTTGTACTGGCACATCGGGCTCGCCGCCGCCGACTACGCCAAGCTGGTCCCGTGGTGGTCGGAGGTGTGCGCGGGGACGGGGGTGCGGCTGATCGTGGGAGAGGCGATGTACAAGGTCGGCGACGCCGCCCAGCCGGACGCGTGGCAGGACCCGGCCGAACTCTCCCGGCACCTCACGCTGGCAGCCGAGGCCCCCGAGGTCACCGGCCATGTCTTCTTCGCGGCCAGCCAGGTCAAGGCCGACCCGCTGGGCGCGATGTCACGGGTCTACGAGGACCACTACCGCTGACCGCCCCCGGGGCCGACCGGCGGCGTCGTCCGGTGCCGTACCCGCCCCGGCGGGCGCGGCACCGGAGCGCCTCGTCAGGTCTCGCCGGAGCGGTGGCGGAGCGTCGTGTCCGGGCCGGGGGCGACGACCGTCTCGTGGCCGTCCTCGTCCCGGACCCGGTACGGAGGAGCGCCGTCCGGTCCCAGGACCTCCACGATCCTGGCGACCCGGTCGGGGTCCCCGACCGTCCTGCCGTGGGTGACCACGCGGTCCCCGGTGTGGGCTCGCATCACGGACCTCCCGCCGTGTCTGGGCTGTGAGCTGGCCCTTTCCATGCTAGATCCGCCCGTCGTCATGGGCTTCCCGGTGAGAACCCCCGGCAGTGGCCCGGAACCGGTTTACCCGGATCGCCGAAAGGGCCGTGACAATTCCTCGCGGACCGTGGTGTCGGAATACGAGTACTCGTACGATTCCGCCATGCTGGTCACGCTGATAGCCGCTGCCCGCAGTTCCTCGTTCGACGACGCCCGCTTCGGCGACGACCGCCCGCTCGACGCCGCGGGCTGGGCGAGCGTGGAACGTGCCGTGCCGGCACTGGCTCCGCTGGCCGCCGCCGAGCTGCGGTACTGCTCGCCGACGACGGGCTCGCGCCAGACCGGGGACGTGCTCGGCCTCGCCCCGCTGGCCCAACCGGCGCTGCGTGACTGCGACATGGGGCGGTGGCAGGGGCTGACCCTGGGCGAGGCCACCGCGAGAGAGCCGGCGGCGGTCGACTTCTGGCTCGGCGACCCGCGTTCCGCGCCGCACGGTGGCGAGACCCTGATCGCCTTCGTCGGCAGGGTCGGCGGTTGGCTGGACACCCGACCGGCCGGACCGCACGGCCGCGTCGTCGCCGTCACGGAGCCCTCGGTGATCCGCGCCGCGATGCTCTACGCGCTCAAGGCGCCGCCGTTCGCCTACTGGCGCACCGAGGTCCACCCGCTCTCCGTCGTGAGCCTCTCCGGCGGCGGCGGCCGCTGGAACCTGCGACTGGGCTGAGGCCCGCCCCCTCCCGGTCCCGCCCCGAGTCGGCCTTCGGGGTGGCTCCCGGCGCACATCTGCAACCGGTTGCCATACGGCTTTGGGGAAGCGCTTGCTCCGCGGCGAGGAACCCACTGGTGGCGTGGGTTGTCCGAGGCGGCCGCCTGGCTGTGCAACGGTTCGCAACGCACTGGTCAAGGTCAACTGTCCTGACTGGCGCCCAAGTTGAGGTCGCTGCGCAGTGGGTTGACAGCCCTCGGGGCCTTCGGGACGCTGCTTCCGCAACCACCCTGCAAGCGGTTGCACCCTGTGGGTCGAAGCCGGGGATTCCGAGGCGCCCCCACCCTCGCGCAGTCCGTGTCCCCCACACCTCCCCGGCTGGAAGGAGCCGCACCATGTCCGTGAAGAGGAAGACGCTCGTCCGTTCCGGGATCGCG
Source organism: Streptomyces bohaiensis (assembly GCF_012033785.1). Lineage (GTDB taxonomy): Bacteria > Actinomycetota > Actinomycetes > Streptomycetales > Streptomycetaceae > Streptomyces > Streptomyces bohaiensis. The sequence goes on along the minus strand of NZ_JAAVJC010000153.1, from coordinate 1,233 downwards.
GGAACCGGGGCCGCCGCGCTGCTCGCCGCCAGCTGGGCCGCCGGTCTCGGCGGTGCCACCGCCGGAGCGGCCGAGCCGACCGCGCCGCCGCCGGTCGCCGGTCCCACCGCCGCCGACCCCCACAGCGACGTACCGCTCGGGTACGCGGCCGAGGCCGGCGGCACCACCGGAGGGTTCGGCGCGGACGTCGTCCACGAGTACCTGCTCAGCGAGTACGCCGCGGACGCCGGGTACAGCGACCCCGGCAGGGCGATGTACGACCTGCTCAACCAGCACCGCCGGGCCGGTGCCGACGAGGGACTGGTCATCCACGTCGACACCACCGTCGGTCCCGACAACCTGACCGGCAACAAGATGGACGTCAAGGACGTCTCCAACGTCTCCATCCTCGGCGTGGGCGACGCCGCGGAGTTCGACGGCGCCGGCATCAAGGTCACCCGCGCGGACAACATCGTCATCCGCAACCTCGACATCCACCACGTGCGACTCGGGGACGGCGACGCGATCACCGTGACCGAGGGCAGCCACCACGTCTGGATCGACCACAACACCTTCAGCAGCACCCGGGACGTCGACAAGGACCACTACGACGGACTGGTCGACATCACCCACAACAGCGCGTACGTCACGGTCTCGTGGAACCACTTCCACGACCACTGGAAGGGCATGCTCGTCGGCCACAACGACAGCGCCGGCTCCGCCCCCGACAAGATCACGTACCACCACAACCACTTCGAGCGGCTCAACACCCGCATCCCGCTCATCCGCCACGCCGACGTCCACTTCGCCAACAACCTGCTGGAGGACATCGACGGCTCCGCGGTCAACGCGCGGATGGGCTCGCAGGTCCTGGTCGAGGGCAACTGGTTCGAGAACGTCGGCAGCGGCGAGGACGACTCGCACGCCGGCTACCCGGAGGGCCCGGTCGGCTGGTGGTACGGCTCCAACGCCACCGGCTACTGGAACCTCGTCGACAACGCCTTCGTCGACAGCCCCCACGAGCACCTGGAGTCCACCACGGACTTCACCCCGCCGTACGCGTTCGACGCCGACAGCCCGGCGGACGCCAAGTCCGCCGTGGAGCAGTACGCCGGCGCCGGAGTCATCGACGTGACGCCCTGACCCCGGCCGATCGACGGCCCGAGGCCGCAGGTGACCCGTCCTCCGGGGCGGGTCGCCGCGCGGGGGCCGCGGCGGGCCCGGGCGCCCGGGTCGCCCCGGTCAGCGTCGCCC
>NZ_JAAVJC010000152.1 GCF_012033785.1 Streptomyces bohaiensis | reverse complement strand
CCGCCGCGTCGTCCCGGCGGCCCGGCGGCCCGGCCACCGCACGCCCCCGCACCCGGGCGCCGGCCGACCGGCGTCCGAGCGGCGTCCGACCGGCGGAGACACCGCGTCGCCCGACGGGTTGAGCCCGTGTCAGCGGGGTACGCGCCGGGGCGGCGTCGTCCCGGCGGCGGCGGCGCCGCCGACGCCCCCGCGCCTGCGCCCGGCCACCTCCGGAGCCCCGCGGGCGCATACGATGACGGAGCGCCGCTGCTTCCGGCGCGTGATCCGCGCGGCGGACGGCGCAACGGCCGCCGCGTCCGGATGACGCACCGGCACGGCGGCGCTACTGTCGCTGCACGGCCGTCTCCCGACGGAACGGCGCACCGCGCCGGCCCCGACCGGGTCGGCCGCTCGGGGCGCGCCGTGCGGCGGTGGCGCCCCGCGCCGGCCCCGCAGGGGCGCGGCGGTGGCAGTCCGCCGGGGTCTTCCGGCGGGCAGGTCCGTACCCAGCGAGAGGGATGACGCAATGAGCGCAGCCGACGAGGGCCGCAGCATCGGGAAGCTGGTGGCCGAGGCGTCGGGGCAGATGTCCGAGCTGATGCGCGACGAGATCGCGCTGGCCAAGGCGAAGCTCCGCGAGGACGTCCAGCGCGGCAAGAAGGGCGGGTCCGCCGGCGCGGTGGCGCTGGTCTTCCTCGTGCTGGCGCCCTTCCCGCTGACCGCCGCGCTGGTGTTCTGGCTGCGCAACTGGTGGGACCTGCCACTGGCGATCGCGTTCCTGATCGTCGGCGCGCTGTACCTGGTCGTCGCCGCCGTCGCGGGCCTGGTGGCGAAGCGCGAGTTCCAGCGGATGCCCAAGCCCGACCTGGGGTCCTCCGCCAAGGAGTCGGCCGCCGTTCTCTCCAACGTCAAGCCGCGCCCGCGTGAGGGTGTGGACGAAGGTGACAGACTCCCCGCATGACCGTTCCCGAACGTTCCGAGGCACGCACCAGTCTTGTCGAGCAGCCCGGTCCGTGGACCCATCGCGATGTCGCGGCCAACGGTGCGCGGTTCCACATCGCCGAGATGGGGGACGGGCCGCTGGTGATGCTGGTGCACGGCTTCCCGCAGTTCTGGTGGACCTGGCGGCACCAGCTTCCCGCGCTGGCCGAGGCAGGCTACCGGGCGGTGGCCATGGACCTGCGGGGCGTGGGCGGGAGTGACCGGACGCCGCGGGGCTACGACCCCGCCAACATGGCGTTGGACATCACCGGTGTGATCCGTTCGCTCGGTGAGCCGGACGCCGCCCTGGTCGGCCACGGCCTCGGCGGCTACCTGGCCTGGACGGCCGCGGTGATGCGCCCGAAGCTGGTCCGCCGGCTGGCCGTGACCTCCATGCCGCACCCGCGCAACTGGCGGGCGGCGATGCTGCGGGACCCGCGGCAGACGGCGGCCGGGTCGTTCGTGTGGAGCGTGCAGCGCCCGTGGGTGCCGGAACGGCGACTGGTGGCCGACGACGCGGCGCTGGTCGGGCGGCTGCTGCGGGAGTGGTCGGGGCCCCGCGGCCCCGAGGAGGCGGACCTGGAGCTGTACCGGCGGGCGATGTCGATCCCCTCGACCGCGCACTGCTCGGTGGAGCCCTACCGCTGGCTGGTGCGGTCGCTGGCGCGGCCGGACGGCATCCAGTTCAACCGGCGGATGCGGCGTCCGGTGCTCGCACCGACGCTGCACCTGCACGGCTCCCTGGACCCGGTGATCCGGGCCCGCAGCTCCGCCGGTTCCAACGCCTACGTGGAGGCGCCGTACCGTTGGCGCCTCTTCGACGGGCTGGCGCACTTCCCGCAGGAGGAGGACCCGTTGGCGTTCTCCACCGAGCTGATCGACTGGCTGCGGGACCCCGAGCCGGACCGCTGACGACCTCGACCGACGCGCTGGGCCCCGTCGCCACGGGCGGCGGGGCCCAGCGCGTCGGTACCGCGAAAGGCACCGGCGCGAGAGCGGGGGCGCGCGCCGGACCGAACGCATCGGTGTGGAGTGAGGCGGCCCGGGTAGGCGCGCGACCGCGCGGGGTCACCGCGGGATGCAGGTCCACCACCCGGCCGCCGCAGCTCCTTCTCGACTCCTCCACACCCTCCGTGAGCACTTCACGGAACCAGCCGATCACGAACGGTTTACATTCGCACGGATGTGCCCGACGCATAGGCCAATTCCTGGCATCGGGGACGGTTACCCACCCGAAGGCGGGGGCAGAGACGCACTATGGGCTGGACGCACGACTCCCGTGACGTGGCACGCGAACGGAGCGGCAACGGAGCCGCCGTCAGAGCGCAGAGCGCTGCGCGACGAGCGGGTCCCGGCCGCCTGACGACGAGAGATCCGAGTATCGGTTTCCCACACATCCTCCGCCGCAGGGCGCGCTGGGTATCCACCCGGCTGCGTCACCCGCGCGGCTGATCCGACACCTACCCCGTCCGACCGCATCGATCCGTACAGCGCGACCGCACGACGGCCCGCCGACGGGCGTCCTCCCCTCCCGGGGTGGTGCCCGACGGCGGGCCGTCGGTCGTCGTCGGGGCGGCGGGCCCGGCGGCGGCCCCGGCCCGCGGCGGATCACATGGCGCAGCTCTCGGTGTCGACCGGACGGTCCGCGGTGCGGCTCTGCTCGACCACGCCGCGCACCTCGTCGTAGGTGAGCGCGTAGCCGGTGTCGTCGTCGTCGAGCGACTTGGCGAAGATCACGCCGTAGACCTCCCCGCTGGGCGTGAGCAGCGGACCGCCGGAGTTGCCCTGGCGGACCAGGGCGCGCAGCGAGTAGACGTCGCGGTTGACGGTGCCGCGCCGGTAGATGTCCGGCCCGTTGGCCTGGATGCGGTCGCGGATGCGGGCGGAGCGGACGTCGAACGGCCCGCTCTCGGGGAAGCCGGCCACGATGGCGCCGTCGTCGTTGACCGCGGCATCCTCGGCGAACGGCAGCGCGGGGGCGCCGAGGTCGGGAACGTCCAGCACGGCGACGTCCCGCTGCCAGTCGTAGAGGACCACGGTGGCGTCGTACAGCTGCCCCTCGCCGCCGATCTGCACGGTCGGCTCGTTGACACCGCCGACGACGTGGGCGTTGGTCATCACCTTTCCGTCGTCGAAGACGAAGCCGGTGCCCTCCAGTATCTTGCCGCAGCTGGGCGCGGTGCCGGCCACCTTCACGATGGACTCGCGAGCCTGCGCCACGGCGGGGCTGTCGACCAGCTCCGGGTCGGGCGGGGCCACGTCGGTGATGGGCTCCTCGGTGAACGGGGAGAACACCTGCGGGAAGCCCTGCTGCGACAGGGTGCGGCTGAAGTCGTCGAACCAGGTGTCGGCGTTGTCCGGCAGGGCGTCCGAGACGCCCTGCAGCACCCGGGAGGCGCGGACCTCCTTCCCGACCGTGGGCAGCGTCGTCTTCTCCAGCACGGAGCCGATGAGCCACGCCACCAGCAGCATCGCCATCACGTTGACCAGCGCCCCGCCGGTGGCGTCGAGGGCGCGCGCCGGCGACCAGGTGATGTGCTGGCGCAGCCGGTTGCCGAAGTGGGTGGTCAGCGCCTGGCCGACGGAGGCGAGGACGATGACGATGACCACCGCGACGACCACACCGATCGAGCCCGGTGGCCGGCCGTCGCTGAAGTGGTCCCAGGCGATCGGGAGGAGTCGGACCCCGATCAGACCGCCACCGATGAACCCGATGACGGAGAGCACACCGACCACGAAGCCCTGTCGGTAGCCGAGGACCGCGAACCAGACGGCGGCCAGCAGCAGGATGAGGTCGATTGCGTTCATGACGGCCACCGTCTCACGTCGGGGGGCGGTGCCTCACGCGCCGCCGTCGAGCTTGTAGTGCCGGTCCCGATCCCACGGGATCTCCCAACCGGCGTAGTGCAGAACGCGGTCGATGATGCCCGCGGTGAACCCCCAGACCAGCGCGGAGCGGACGTCGAAGCAGGGGCCGCGGTAGCCGCTGGGGTGGATCGCGGTGCCGCGGTGGGCGGGGTCGGTGAGTTCACTCAGGGGGACGGTGAACACCCGTGCGGTCTCGCCGAGATCGACCGGCGCGACCGGCGAGGGCGTGTGCCACCAGCCGAGGACGGGTGTCACCACGAAGTCGCTGAAGGGGATGTAGAGCCTCGGGAGTTCGGCGAAGAGGCGGACGCCCGTGGGATCGAGCCCGGTCTCCTCCTCCGCCTCGCGCAGCGCCGCACGCAGCGGCCCGACGGTGCGCGGGTCACCGTCCTCCGGGTCCAACGACCCCCCGGGGAAGGAGGGTTGGCCCGCGTGCTGACGGAGCGTCCCGGCGCGCTCGGTGAGCAGCAGCTGCGGCCCCTCCGGGCCGTCGCCGAACAGCACCAGGACGGCGGCCGGGCGGCCGCCGCGCTCGGGCGGCAGGAACCGGCTCAGCTGGTGGGGTGCGACGGTCCGGGCGGCGTCGGCGACGGGGCGCAGCCAGGCTGGTATCCCCTCCTCGCTCAGCACCGGCGCGGGGCTCTCCTCCTCCCGGGGTGCCGCGGGAGGAGCGGGGTGAGCCGCCCCGTCGGCCGCGGCGCCCTGCGGGCCGAGCAGCGGCCCGCCTCGCTCCCGGCGGCTCACGCGTCACCGGCCTGTGGCTCGTCGGTGGCCCGCGCGGCGGGGCCGGGGTAGTCGGCGGGGGGCTTGAGCCGCTGGCCGGGCTTGCCGGCCAGCTCGTACTTGAGCAGGCCGCGGGCCTTGTCGGGGTCGGTCTCGCCCTCGCCGTAGGAGGGGCAGAGCGCCGCGATCGGGCAGACGCCGCAGGCGGGTTTCCGGCTGTGGCAGACGCGTCGGCCGTGGAAGATCACCCGGTGGGAGAACATCGTCCACTCGCTCTTGGGGATGATGTCGGCGATCTCCGCCTCGACCTTCTCCGGATCGGTCTGCTCGGTCAGCCGCCACCGGCGGACCAGCCGGCCGAAGTGGGTGTCGACCGTCAGCCCGGGCACGTCGAAGGCGTTGCCGAGCACGACGAACGCCGTCTTGCGGCCGACGCCCGGCAGCGAGACGAGGTCCGCCATGCGGCCCGGCACCTCGCCGCCGAACTCGTCGCAGATCTTCGCGGAGAGGCCCAGGAGCGACTTGGCCTTGTTGCGGAAGAAGCCGGTGGGGCGGATCAGCTCCTCCAGCTCGGCCGGGTCCGCCGCCGCCATGGCCTCCGGGGTGGGGTAGGCGGCGAAGAGGGCGGGGGTGGTGCGGTTGACGCGCAGGTCGGTGGTCTGCGCCGACAGCACGGTCGCCACCAGGAGCTCGAACGGGTTCTCGAAGTCCAGCTCGGGGTGGGCGTAGTGGTAGACCTCGGCCAACTCACGGTTGATGCGGCGGGCCCGGCGGACCATGGCGAGTCGGCTCTCGGGCTTTCCGGCCCCGGCGGGCGCGGACTTCTTCGCCGCATTCTTCGCGGGCTTCTTCACAGGCTTCGTCGCGGACTTCTTCACAGGCTTCGTCGCGGACTTCTCAGCAGGCTTCTTCGCGGCCTTCTTCGCGGGCTTCTTCCGGTCCGCCGCTCCGCCGCCGGACGAATCGGCACCCCGGTCGGTGCCCGACCCCGGCGCGTCGGCCGCCCGCTCCCCCGTGGTCGACCGCTCCGTCTTCGCCGTCCCCGTTCGCACCCTGCTCTCAGCCATGCGAGGAAGGCTACGCCGGACGGGCCGTCCACCGCGGCGGTTGCCGCCGGTACCGGCGTGGCCGCCGATGCGCGCGGGGCGCACCGGGGCACCGTCCGGCGCGGCCGGTGACCACCCTCGCGCGGGGCGCTGTCGCGGCGGCAGGTCGCCGCGGTGACAGGCGGAGCCGACGGGGGAGGCGAGGCCCACGGGGGCCGGCCCGCGAAGCCCTGGGTCCGAACCCTGGGCGCGCGGCCGGTCACGCCGGGTGATGGGCGGCTCCGGGACGCGCCCGGCGCGGGGGCGGCTGGCACCGCGGGTCACCCCGGCGCCGCGCCCGCCGGAACGTGTCACGGACACCTGTTCGCCGTGGGCGGAACGGGGTCACCCGTCGGTGGTCGCGGCGGCCCCGGACACCGTGTTCTGCCGGTGCTGGGCGGCCGTTTGGGCGCGCGGGCAGGCGCGCACCGGCGCACGGGCGGCGGGGCGCCCGGCCCGCTCCCGGGCACTGATCGGCCCCCCTGACGGCATGCAAACGGTTCCGGTAGGTCAGACTTGTGACGGACGGCACCCCAGTGCGGTCCGGCATGATGGGGCCCAGCGGCCGACACCTGGCCCACAGCCGAGAGGGAGAGAGACCTCGTGGACGACGTTCTTCGCCGCGCACCGCTGTTCGCGGCGCTCGATGACGAGCAGGCCGCCGAGCTGCGCGCCTCCATGACCGAGACGACGCTCTCGCGCGGAGAGGCGCTGTTCCACGAGGGTGACCCGGGCGACCGCCTCTACGTGGTCACCGACGGCAAGGTCAAGCTGCACCGCACCTCCGCCGACGGCCGCGAGAACATGCTCGCCGTCCTCGGCGCCGGGGAGCTGATCGGCGAGCTCTCGCTCTTCGACCCGGGCCCGCGCACCGCCACCGCCAGCGCGCTGACCGAGGTCCGCCTGCTGGGACTGGGCCACGGCGACCTCCAGCCGTGGCTGAACGTCCGCCCCGAGGTGGCCGGCGCCCTGCTGCGCGCCGTCGCCCGTCGACTGCGGCGCGCCAACGACAACATGTCCGACCTCGTCTTCTCGGACGTGCCCGGCCGTGTCGCCAAGGCGCTGCTGGATCTGTCCCGCCGGTTCGGCGTGCAGTCCGAGGAGGGCATCCACGTGGTGCACGACCTCACGCAGGAGGAGCTGGCCCAGCTGGTCGGTGCCTCCCGCGAGACGGTCAACAAGGCACTGGCGGACTTCGCGGCCCGTGGCTGGCTTCGGCTGGAGGCCCGCGCGGTGATCCTGCTGGACATCGAGCGGCTGGCCCGCCGCAGCCGCTGACGGCTCAGGGCCCGCCCGTGACGGGGCCCGGCGGACACGCGCACCCGCGGGGTGCGTGCGCCCGCCGGGCCCCGTCGCGCGTGCGGAGGCGGCCGGGCCGGCGGAGGCGCCCCGGCGCCCGAACCCGCACGGCGCATGCCGCGTACCGCGTACCGCTCAGATGAGTCCGTGCTCGGTGAGGTACTCCAGCTGCGCGCGGACGGAGCGTTCGGCGACCGGCCACAGCGCGCGGTCGACGTCCGCGTAGACGTGCGCGACCACCTCGGCCGGGGTGCGGTGGCCCGCCTCGACGGCGGACTCCACCTGGGCGAGCCGCTTGGCGCGGTGCACCAGGTAGAAGTCGATGGCGCCGGCCGGGTCCCGCAGCACCGGGCCGTGCCCCGGGAGCACGACGCGGACCGCGTCGTCGATGACGGTGGCGCGCAGCCGCCGCAGCGTGTCCAGGTAGTCCCCGAGGTCGCCGTCGGGGTGGTCCACCACGGTGGTGCCGCGGCCCAGCACCGTGTCGCCGGAGAGCAGTGCGCGGTCCGCCGGCAGCAGCAGGGCGACCGAGTCGGCGGTGTGGCCGGCGGCCGGCACGACGGAGAGCCGCAGCCCGTCCACCAGCAGCAGCTCCCCCGCGACGAGCGGTTCCGCGCCGCGGCAGAGAGCGGCGTCCCGCGCCCGGACGACGGAGCCGGTGAGCTCGGCGAACCGTTCCGCGCCCTCGGCGTGGTCGGGATGGCCGTGGGTGAGGAGGGTGAGCGCCACGGTGCGTCCCCCGGCGGTCGCGGTGGCGGCGACGCGGGCCAGGTGCTCCTCGTGGAGTGGGCCGGGGTCGACGACGACGACCTCGCGGGCGCCGGGCTCGGCGAGCACCCAGGTGTTGGTGCCCTCCAGCGTCATCATGGACGGGTTGGGTGCCAGCAGACAGGTGGCGCGTTCGGTGACCGGGCCGTCGGTGACCGCGGCCTCGGGCTCCCCGGGGGGCGCGGCTGCGTCGGTCATGCGGTGTCCTTTCCGGGGGCGGCGGGGGCGGCGGGGGCGGCGGGAGCGGCGGGGACGGAGTGGTCACCGGCAGGGCGGCCGTCGACGTCCGGGGGTGCCTCCTCGGAGGCGACACTGCGCTCGAACTCGTCGTGACCGGGCCAGCTGAGGACCACCCGCTCGCCGTCCAACCGGGCCCGGGCGAGCACCGGGGCGAGGTCGCGGTCCCCGGCGGCGCGCAGCGCCTCCTCGGCCCGGTGGTGCGGCAGCAGCGCGCGCAGCGTGGCGACGGTCGGCGGCATCATCAGCAGCTCCCCGGCGCGGTAGCCGGCGAGGGCGTCGGCGGGCGAGGTCCAGCCGGCGCGGTCGGCCTCGGAGGAGGCGTTGCGGCTCTGCTGACCGGCGGGGAGCAGCGCCACGAAGAACCAGGTGTCGTAGCGGCGGGCCTCGAACTCGGGGGTGATCCAGCGGGCCCAACCGCCGAGGAGGTCGTCGCGGACCACCAGCGAGCGGCGTGCCAGGAACTCGGAGAACGCCAGCTCGCGGGAGACCAGGGCGCGGCGGTCGGCCTCCCAGTCGTCGCCGGTCGTGTCGGAGACGACGTCGGCGGCGGTGCTGCCGGCGAGGAGGACGCCGGCCTCCTCGAAGGTCTCGCGGACCGCCGCGCAGACGACGGACTGGGCGGTGGCGGTGTCGACCCCGAGCCGCTCGGCCCACCCGGCGGGGCCGGGTCCGGCCCAGGTCAGCGGGGTCCGGTCGCGGGGGTCGACGCCGCCGCCGGGGTAGGCGCAGGCGCCGGCGGCGAACGCCATCGACAGGCGGCGCCGCAGCAGGAAGACCTGGGGCCCGCCGGCGGTGGCGCTCCCGGCGGTGTCGACCGCCTCCGGGGGGTCGCGCAGCAGCAGCACGGTCGCGGAGGGCCGGGGCGCGGGCGGGGTGATCTCACCGCGCGCCAGTGCCCGGATCCGCTCGGGCCACTCGGGCGGGAACCACTGGCCCCCCGCCGGGGCCCCGGACGTCGGCGTCGTCGCATCACCCATGGGGCGGATGCTACGCGGGCGGGCGGTCGGCTGTCCCGGTCGGTGAGCGGCCGGTCGCCGCGGCGCGGTGGGGGACGCACCGCAGCGACCGGCGGCCCGCCGCTTCCGCCGCCGCTCACCGACTCAGGGCGCTGCGGCGGTCGGCCTCAGCCGTGGCGCCGGGCCGCGGCGGTGGGGGTGGCGTAGGGCAGCAGCGCCATCTCGCGCGCGTTCTTCACCGCGCGGGCCATCTCCTTCTGCTGCCGCACGGTCAGGCCGGTCAGCCGGCGGGAGCGGATCTTGCCGCGGTCGGAGACGAAGCGGCGGAGCAGGTCGGTGTCCTTGTAGTCGATGGAGGTGAGGCGGGCGGCGTGCAGCGGGTTGGGGCGCGCCCGGTCGGTGCCGCGGCGCCGGCCACCGGTACCGCCGGTACCGCGGCTCACCAGGACGCCTTGCGGACGCCGGGGAGGTGGCCGGCGTGGGCGAGCACCCGGGTGGTCACCCGGGACAGGCCGAACGCGCGGAGGTGGCCGCGGGGTCGTCCGTCCACGCTGTCGCGGTTGCGGACGCGGACGGCGGCGGCGTCGCGCGGCTGGGCGCGCAGTTCCCGCTGGGCCGCAGCGCGCTCGGCGTCCGGGGTGCTCGGGCGGCGGATGATCTCCCGCAGTTCGGCGCGGCGCTCGGCGTAGCGGGCGACGACGCGGCGCCGCTGCTCGTTCTTGGCGATCTTGCTCTTCTTGGCCATGGGCGGTCTCCAGGGGTTCCGGTGGTCGGTTGGTCGGGGGCGGGGCTGAGGCTGGGCGACGGGGTGGTCAGACGCGGTGGCCGCGGGCCCGGATGCGGGCGACGGCGGCCTCGACCCCGATGGTGTCCACCGTCCGGATGCCCTTGGTGCTCAGCCGGAGGCGGATGTGGCGGCCCTCGCTGGGCAGCCAGTAGCGCTTGCGCTGGATGTTGGGGTCGAAGCGGCGGGGGGTGCGCCGGTGGGAGTGGGAGATGTGGTTGCCGAAGCCGGGGCTGCGGCCGGTGAGCTGGCAGTGGGCGGACATGCGGTCCTCTCGGGTCTGCGGCGGTGCGCCGGGCGGTTCGGCCGGTCCGGTCGGCCCGGCCGGGAACAACCGGGACCACCGGAACGCTTAATGAAAACGATTCTCGTTTCTGTATAGTAGCGGCATGGCACACACCGACATCCGCCCGGTCGTCAAGCTCCGCTCGACCGCCGGCACCGGATTCACCTACGTCACCCGCAAGAACCGCAGGAACGACCCCGACCGGATGACCCTGCGCAAGTACGACCCCGTCGTCCGGCGCCACGTGGCGTTCCGCGAGGAACGCTGAGACCACCCACGGCCCCGAGAGGAACCGTCATGCAGCAGCAGATCCACCCCGCCTACGGTCCGGTCGTCTTCCGCGACCGCGCCGCCGGCACCGCCTTCCTCACCCGCTCCACCCTCGTCGCACGCGAGAACGCGCCGACCGTGGCGTGGGAGGACGGTCGCGACTACCCCGTGGTCGACGTCGAGATCTCCTCGGCGAGCCACCCCTTCTACACCGGTAACGCCCGCGTCATGGACACCGAAGGCCGCGTGGAGCGCTTCGAGCGCCGCTACGGACGGAGCGGTGGCCGCTGATGCTGAGCGTGGTGATCGTCGCCGGGATGCACCCGGAGGCCCGGAGGGCGACGACCGACGCACTGCTGCACGCGGTGCCCGGGGCGGTCGCCCTCCACCACGACCTCACCGGGGCGACGGGCGGCACCGTGGTCAGCTCGCTCCGGGAGAGCGACGGCACCACCGCCGTCCGCGAGGTCCCGCTGGTCAACGAGTGCGCCTGCTGCGCGCTCCGCGACGACCTGGTGCCGGAACTGGAACGGCTCGCCGCCTGCGGGACCCACCCGCTGGCCGTCGTCGAGCTGTGGGACTCCGTCGAACCGCAGTCGATGGCCGAGGTGGTGGCCGCGCACGCCTCCGAGCGGATCAGCCTGGACGGCGTCGTCACCGCGGTGGACCCGGCGCTGGTGCTGCCCTGCCTGGCCAACGGCGACGGCCTCGACGAGAGCGGCCTCGCCGCCGCGCCCGGCGACGGCCGCACCGTCGCCGACACCTTCGCGCGGCAGCTGGAGTACCCCTCGGTCCTGGTCCTCGTGGACGGCCCCGAGGCCGCCGACGAGGCGGACCGCGCGCTGCTGCGGCAGCTGCACCCGACCGCGCGCCGCCTGCGGACCACCGACCCGGGGTTCGCGACCGCCGTGCGACCCGGGTTCGACGCCGAGGCGGCGGCGGGCCGCCGCCACCCCGCCTGCGCGCTGCTCCCGCACGACGACCACGCCCACGGCGTGGCCACCACCGTCTGGCGCGCCCGGCGCCCGTTCCACCCGGATCGGCTGTTCGCGGCGCTGGAGGACCTGGCCTGCGTGGCGGTCCGCAGCCGCGGCCGGTTCTGGCTCGCCGACCGGCCCGACACTTTGGTCTCCTGGGAGTGCGCGGGCGGCGCGCTCTGCGTGGAGTCCACCGGGCCCTGGCTGGCGGCGCTGCCGGACGCCGCCTGGGAGCTGGTGCCGGCCGAGCGGCGCGCCGCGGCGGCGCTCGACTGGGACCCGGAGCACGGCGACCGGGTCCAGCACCTGGTCTTCACCGCGCCGGACCTGCCCTCGGACGACGTGGCGCGGGTGCTGGACTCCTGCCTGCTCTCCGACGCCGAGTACGCCGCCGGACCCGAGGCCTGGGCGGGGTACCGCTCCGAGTTCGACGCCTTTCTCGCACCGGCGGGCTGACCGGCCGTCCGCGGGCGCGGGCGCAGCCCCGCCCCGGCGGCCCGCCGGACACCGGGGTGGCGCCCGCGC
>NZ_JAAVJC010000151.1 GCF_012033785.1 Streptomyces bohaiensis | reverse complement strand
GGCGCGGGGCCCGGGCGGACGCCACGGGCGCGGGGCGGGCGTTCCGGAAACCGCCGACGCCGGTTGACGGCCCCGGTGCGGCGTGCCACGTTCGCTCGCCGGAGCGGTCCCGGGCGCAGCCGAGCCAGCCGCCGGTGCCGCAGGGCCGGTCCGCACCCCCCACCGCACGAGAGGACCAGCCATGTCCAGACGCGCAGCCCCGTCCCGGTCCCGGCGGACAGCCGCCGCCTGCGCGGTCGCCGCCGCCGCGATCGCGACCCCGGTCGTCCTGCACGGCGCGGCCGCCGGCGACCCCGACCCGGCCCGCGCCGGGGACGCCGCCGCGCAGGACGCCGCCCCCACCGCCGCCGGCGTCCTGTTCGACGACTTCGACTACACCGCGCACGACGACCCCCGGCTGCGGCAGAACGGCTGGTCGGTCCGCGGGTACGCGGGTGGCCCCGGTCTGCCCGACGCCGGGTGGAGCGCGCAGAACGTCACCTTCCCCGCCGGTGAGGGCGGCACGGTGCTGAACCTGGCGGCCTCCACCGACGGCACCCAGGCGGGCACCCTGCAGGCGGAGGTGTACACGCAGGAGCGCAAGTTCAAGGAGGGCACCTACGCGGCGCGGGTGCGCTTCTCCGACGAGCCCCGCACCGGGCCCGACGGGGACGAGGTCGTCCAGACGTTCTTCGCGATCAACGACCTGACGGCCCCCATGGCCCCCGACTACTCGGAGTACGACTTCGAGTACCTGCCCAACGGCGGGTGGGGCCAGCGCGACCACGCCATGTTCGCCACCTCCTGGGAGACCTACCAGCCCGACCCCTGGCTCTCCGACAACGAGAGCACCGTCGGTGCGGCGAGTCACGCCGGCTGGCGCGACCTCGTGTTCACCATCGACGACGAGCGCATCGTGTACCACATCGACGGGGAGCTGTTCGCCGAGCACGGCGCGTACTACCTGCCCGAGCGGCCGATGAGCATCAACGTCAACCAGTGGTTCATCGACCTCGCCCCGCTGGACGGCTTCCGGGTCTACGACCAGCAGGTGGACTGGGTCTACTACGCGGGTGAGGAGATCCTGAGCCCGGAGCAGGTGCAGGGCCGGGTGGCCGCGCTCCGCTCGGAGGGCGTCTCGTTCCGCGACACCGTCGGCTGATCGCGGCGCCGCCGCCCCGCCGCCCCGGAGCCGGACGACGCCGGACGACGCCGGGGGTGGGGCGGCGGCAGCCCGGCGCGGTCAGCGGTAGGCGGCGCGGCCGGTGAGGGCCTGGCCGACGACCAGGGTGTGGATCTCCTCGGTCCCCTCGTAGGTCAGCACCGATTCGAGGTTGTTGGCGTGGCGGAGCGGTGAGTACTCCAGGCCGACGCCGTTGGCGCCCAGGACGGTGCGGCACTCGCGCGCGACGGCGAGGGCCTGGCGGACGTTGTTGAGCTTGCCCGCGCTGACCTGCTCGGGGCGCAGCCGGCCGGCCTCCTTCAGGCGGCCGAGGTGGAGCGCCAGCAGCATCGACGAGTTCACCGCCAGCGCCATGTCGGCGAACTTGCGCTGGGTGAGCTGGAAGCTGCTGATCGGGCGGTCGAACTGGGTCCGGGTGTCGGCGTACTCCAGGGTGGTGCGCAGGCTGTCGCGAGCCGCGCCGAGTGCTCCGAAGACGATGCCGAACCGGGCCTCGCCGAGGCAGGAGAGCGGTGCGCGCAACCCCTCCGCCCCGGGCAGCCGCGCCGCGTCCGGGATCCGGACGTCGTCCAGCGCCAGCTCGGAGGTGACCGACGCCCGCAGCGAGAGCTTGTGGCCGATGTCGTGGCTGGTGAAGCCCGGGGTGCCGCGTTCCACCAGGAAGCCCCGGACGCCCTGCTCGGTCCGGGCCCACACCGTGGCGACATCGGCGATGGAGCCGTTGGTGATCCAGGTCTTGGTGCCGTTGAGCACCCAGTCGCCGCCGTCGCGGACGGCCCGGGTGCGCATGGCCGCCGGGTCGCTGCCGTGGTCGGGCTCGGTGAGGGCGAAGCAGCCGACGGCCTCGCCCGCGGCGAGTCGGGGCAGCCAGCGGGTGCGCTGCTCCTCGGAGCCGTAGCGGTGGATGGAGTACATCGACAGCGAGCCCTGTACGGAGGCGAAGCTCCGCAGTCCGCTGTCGGCGGCTTCCAGCTCCAGGCAGGCCAGTCCGTAGGCGACGGCGCCGGCGCCGGCGCAGCCGTATCCGTCCAGGTGCATGCCGAGCAGGCCGAGCCGGCCGAGCTCGGGGACGAGGTCCCGGGGGAAGCGGCCGGTCTCGAACCATTCGCCCAGGTAGGGCCGGGCGTGGTCGGCGAGGAACCGGGCCACCGTCTGCTGGATGTCCCGCTCCTCTTGGCTCAGCGTCCAGGAGATGTCGAGCAGGTCCAGCGGGTCCGCCATCGGTGCCGGGTCGCGGTCTGCCGCGGGGCGGGCCGGGGGAGTCGGGGTGGTTGTCATGCCCCCAGTACAGCACCGGGGCGTGGGACGGGGGCGGGACCGGCGCGGAGGGCGTCCGGCGGGCCCGCGCCCGCTCACCGGGGGTACCGGCGAGCGGACGCGCCGTCAGCTCTGGTTGAAGAAGCCGCCCTCGTTGCGGCGCGGGTCGCCGGAGACGACCTCGTAGCGCGCGGGGGTGAGCAGGAAGACGCGGTTGGCGACCCGCTCGATGGTGCCGTGCAGGCCGAAGGTCAGACCGGCGGCGAAGTCGACGACGCGCTTGGCGTCACCCGACTCCAGCGCCGTCAGGTTGACGACCACCGGTACGCCTTCGCGGAACAGCTCGCCGATGCCGCGCGCGTCGCGGAAGCCCTGGGGGGTGACGGTCGCGATCCGGCTGCCCTGGTGTCTCGCGGACTCGGCCGCGACCTGGAGCCGTGGGTCGGTCGTCCACGCCTCGGCACTCGAACCGGTCTCCGGTCCCTCGGCGTACTCGTCGTCGTAGTAGCGCATCTCGCGGTCATCGACCAGGCCGAGCCACGCGCTGGCCCTGCGAACCGATCCCATGGACGCCTCCTCCTCACGATCGCGGGAACACCCGCGTCCCTATCGTCGTCCATGACGCCGACAGTGCGCCAAGCAGATAGTCAGATCAGTGCCCGTCTGTGACGCTTCTCGTGCATACGATATGCCCTCGGATCAAGGGTGTTGTCGCATCTGCGCACTGACTGCCCGTTAGTTACGGGGTCGGCCGCCACCCGGGTGATGTGCAATCCCACCCGGGTGGTGCTCCTACCCGCAGCAGTGCCCCCGAAGCACCCCGGCCGGTCACCGCGCGATCGCGGTGACCGGCCGGGGTGCTGGCCGCTGAGAGGGGATCAGGCCCGTTCGGCGGCGATCAGCTCCGCGATCTGCACCGTGTTGAGCGCCGCGCCCTTGCGCAGGTTGTCGTTGGCGAGGAAGAGCGCCAGCCCGTGGTCCACCGTCTCGTCCCGGCGGATCCGCCCCACATAACTCGCGTCGCGGCCCGCCGCCTGCTGAGGCGTCGGGATGTCCGACAGCGCCACCCCGGGCGCGGCGCCGAGCAGCTCCTTGGCGCGCTGCGGGCTGATCGGCCGCTCGAAGCGGGCGTTGACCTGGAGGGAGTGGCCGGTGAAGACCGGAACCCGCACGCAGGTCCCCGAGACCTTCAGCTCCGGCAGGTCCAGGATCTTCCGGCTCTCGTTGCGGAGCTTCTGCTCCTCGTCGGTCTCCTCCAGCCCGTCGTCCACGATCGACCCGGCCAGCGGCAGCACGTTGAAGGCGATCGGCCGACGGTAGGAGTGCGGGGCGGGGAAGTCGACCGCCGAGCCGTCGTGCACCAGGCCGGTGGCTCCCTGCGCCACCGCGGCGCGGACCTGCTCCTCCAGCTCCGAGACGCCGGCCAGTCCGCTGCCCGACACCGCCTGGTAGCTGGCGACCACCAGCGAGACCAGCCCGGCCTCGCGGTGCAGCGGCCGCAGCACCGGCATCGCGGCCATCGTGGTGCAGTTGGGGTTGGCGATGATGCCCTTGGGCCGGTTCGCGGCGGCGTCGGGGTTGACCTCGGCGACCACCAGCGGCACCTCGGGGTCCAGCCGCCAGGCGGAGGAGTTGTCGATCACCACGGCACCGGACTCGGCGACCTTCTCCGCCAGGGCCCGGGAGGTGCTCCCGCCCGCGGAGAACAGGACGATGTCGAGGCCGGAGTAGTCGGCGGTCGCCGCGTCCTCGACGGTGACCTCGCCGCCGGCCCAGGGGAGGGCCCGTCCCGCCGAACGCGCCGACGCGAACAGCCGCAGCTGCTCCACCGGGAACTTCCGCTCGGCCAGGATCTCCCGCATCACGCCGCCGACCTGGCCGGTGGCTCCGACGATCCCGATCTTCATGGCCGCTCCTTCGGTGTCTGCCGTCATCTCGTACAACTCTCGCAAGTCTGCGTCGCCCGCGTCACGGCGCACGTCACCGACGGGGCCGGCGGCACCGGCTGCCGGGCGCAACCGTCCCACGGTGCCCTGCCCGCGTCCTGGCGCCCGAACCCTTGAGCTGCGTCACACCTGGTCGCGGCGGGTGCGGGCGGAGCGCGGGGCGGCGGCTCGGCGCTCCCCCGTGCTGCTGTGCGCCCGCGCGGCGAGCCGGTCAGGACGCGGCGATGAGCGCGGGCAGCGCGCGCATCTCCTCGAACACCACCGTCCGGGGGCCGGCGAGCCATGCCGCCGGGGTGAGCCCGCCGGCGAATCCGAAGCTCCGCATCCCGGCGGCGCGGGCGGCGGCGACGCCGTACTGGCTG
Source organism: Streptomyces bohaiensis (assembly GCF_012033785.1). Taxonomy (GTDB): domain Bacteria; phylum Actinomycetota; class Actinomycetes; order Streptomycetales; family Streptomycetaceae; genus Streptomyces; species Streptomyces bohaiensis. The sequence goes on along the minus strand of NZ_JAAVJC010000151.1, from coordinate 7,123 downwards.
TCCTCCACCACCGCGCAGACCTCCGGGGCGAACCCCATCGTGGCGGCCGCGTGCAGGAAGAGGTCGGGCGCGGGTTTGCCCCGTGCCACCTCGGTGGTGGAGAAGATCCGGTCGGTGAACCGGGGGGCGAGGCCGGTGACGCCCAGGGTGCGCCGCATCTTCTCGTGGGTGCCGCTGGAGGCTATGCAGAAGGGGAGGTCGAGACCGTCCAGTACCTCGCTCACCCCCGGAACCTCCGTGAGTTCGCGGTCCACGGCCTCGTTCAGGCGCTCGACGTACCGCTGGTCCCAGGTGGCGGCGGTCTCCGCGCCGAGCCGGGCGGCGATCTGCTCGGTGACCGCGGCGTTGGAGCGGCCCAGGAACCGGTCGACGATCTCCCGCTCGTCCATGGGCCACCCGAGCTCGGCGCCCAGCTCCACGTTGATGCGCAGCGCGAGGCGCTCGGTGTCCACCAGGACGCCGTCGCAGTCGAAGATCACCAGCTCGATGGGGGAGGTCACCACCCCACCCTAGCGAGCCGGGGCCGCGCCGCGGCCACCGCCCCGGGGCCCCGACCTGCCCCGCCGAGGAACGGGCCCGGGGGCCGGGACCCGCCGGCCGCCCCCGCCGGGTGGCGGGAGCAGGCCGACGGGCGGGCCTCACAGCCCGGCGGCGAGCCGCTCCGCGAGCAGCCGGCTGAACCGTGCCGGGTCGGCCAGGTCGCCGCCCTCGGCCAGCAGCGCCATGCCGTACAGCAGCTCGGCGGTGTCGCCGAGCGCCGCGTCCTCGGCGGACGCCGCGTGGGCGGTGCGCAACGCGGTGACCAGGGCGTGGTCGGGGTTGAGCTCCAGGATGCGCTTCACCGGCGGCAGCGGCTGGCCCATCGCGCGGTACATCTTCTCCAGGGTCGGCGTGACGTCGAACTCGTCACCGACGATGCAGGCGGGGGAGGTCGTCAACCGCGACGACAGCCGCACCTCCTTGACCTGCTCCTCCAGCCGGGTGCCGAGCCACTCCAGCAGCGGGCCGAACTCCTCCTTGCGCTGCGAGGCCTCCTCGCCCTCCTCCGCGTCCTGGTCCCCCGACTCCAGGTCGACCTGGCCCTTGGCGACGGACTGGAGCGGGGTGCCGTCGAACTCGCCGACCTGCTCCACCCAGACCTCGTCGACCGGGTCGGTCAGCAGCAGCACCTCGTACCCCTTGGCCAGGAAGGCCTCCAGATGGGGGGAGCTCTCCAGCCGGGCGCGGGAGGCGCCGGTCACGTAGTAGATGTGCTCCTGGCCCTCCTTCATGCGCTCCTTGTAGTCGCGCAGCGAGGTCGGGGCCTCGGCGTCGTGGGTCGAGGCGAAGGAGGAGACCTCCAGGATCGTGCCGCGGTTGTCCGCGTCGGAGAGCAGGCCCTCCTTCAGCGCGCGTCCGAACTCCCGCCAGAAGGTGGCGTAGCGTTCGGGGTCCTCGGTGCGCAGCGCCTTGATCGAGGCGAGGATCTTCTTCACCAGGCGGCGGTGCATGAGCTGGATCTGCCGGTCCTGCTGCAGCGCCTCGCGGGAGACGTTCAGCGACAGGTCCTGCGCGTCCACCACACCCTTGACGAACCGCAGGTAGTCCGGGAGCAGGGTCGTGCAGTCGTCCATGATGAAGACGCGGCGGACGTAGAGGTTGACCCCGCGCCGTGCGTCCTGCTGGTGGAGGTCGACCGGCGCCCGGGAGGGCAGGAACAGCAGCGCCTGGTACTCGAACGTCCCCTCGGCGCGGGTGTGGATGGTGCGCAGCGGATCCGACCAGTCGTGGCTGACGTGGCGGTAGAACTCGGTGTACTCCTCCTCCGAGATCTCCTCGGGGGAGCGGCCCCACAGCGCCTTCATCGAGTTGAGGGTCTCGACGGAGCGGGTGGGGGCGCCGTCCTCCTCGCGGTCGACCTCGGTGCGGATCGGCCACGGGATGAAGTCGGAGTGGCGCCGCACGATCGACCGCAGCGTGTGCTCGGCGGTGTAGTCGTGGAGGTTGTCCTCCTCGTCGACCGGCTTGAGGTGCAGCGTGACCGCGGTGCCCTGCGGGGCGTCCTCGACCGTCTGGAGGCGGTAGGTGCCCTCGCCCTCGGACTCCCAGCGCGTGCCCTCCTTCTCGCCGGCGCGCCGCGTCACCAGGGTGACCCGGTCGGCGACCATGAAGCTGGAGTAGAAGCCGACGCCGAAGCTGCCGATGAGGTCGGTGGAGACCGCCGCGTCCTTGGCGTCGTTCGCCTCCTTCAGCTTGCGGGCGAACTCCGCGGTGCCCGACTTGGCGATGGTCCCGATCAGCTCCACCACGTCGTCCCGGGACATGCCGATGCCGTTGTCCCGCACGGTCAGCGTGCGGGCGGCGGCGTCGGTCTCCAGGGCGATGTGCAGGTCGGAGGTGTCCGCGTCGAGGCCGCTGTCCCGGAGCGACTCCAGCCGCAGCTTGTCCAGTGCGTCCGAGGCGTTGGAGATCAACTCCCGCAGGAAGATGTCCTTCTCGGAGTAGATGGAGTGCACCACCAGCTGCAGCAGCTGGCGTGACTCCGACTGGAATTCGAACGTCTCGACCGTGCCGGTCACGACTGTCCTCCCGTGTTGCTCGTTCCGTGGGGGAGGCGGTCGTCCTCTCCGGGTGACCGCCCCCGGGCGCGGTGTAGCGCGCTCCGGCGCCGATCCTGCCCCGGGTGGGGCACCGCACGCCACCGGTTCGCCGATCCCGCGCCGCCGGCAGCTGTGCGGGATCGGGGCGGCGGGGCGGGTGTCGCGCCCGTTCGCGGGGGCCGGGCGTGTGTGCGAACGGTGTGCGGTTCTTCACCGTATGAAGGGTGGGCAGTCCCGTTACCCGCCCGTAGCGTGGTGCGTACTCGGCAGTAACCCGTGGTCCGGGCCGCGCGCCGTCACCCCCACCGTGCGCCTCCAGCGAGGAGACCCCATCGTGCTGTCCTGGAACCGCCGCACCCGCGTCCGCACCGCGGCCACCGCTCTGGCCCTCGGGCTCGCCGTCACCGTCCTGCCGGCCACCGCCCGAGCCGCGCCCGCCCCGACAGGGGTCGAGCCGACCGCGCCGGTCGCGCGGGCCGCCGGCGGGTGGAACGACGACGCCTGCGCCCCCTCGGCCGACCGCCCCCGCCCCGTCGTGCTGGTGCACGGCACCCTCGGCAACAGCGTCAGCAACTGGATCGGCCTCGCGCCCTACCTGGCCGACCGCGGCTGGTGCGTCTTCTCCCTGGACTACGGCCGGCTGCCGGGCATCGCCGTCTTCCACGGCCTCGGTCCGATCGAGGACTCCTCGGCGGAACTCGCCGCCTACGTGGACCGAGTGCTGGCCGTCACGGGCGCCGGGGAGGTGGACATCGTCGGGCACTCGCAGGGCGGCATGATGCCCCGCCACTACCTCAAGCACCACGACGGCGCCGCGGACAAGGTGAACGCCCTGGTCGGTCTCTCCCCCTCCACCAACGGCAGCACGGTGCACGGGCTGACCAAGCTGTTCGACCTCTTCCCGGGAGCGCGCGACGTGCTGGAGGGGCTGACGCCGGCGCTGGAGCAGCAGATCGCCGGTTCGCCGTTCCTGACGGAGCTGAACGCCGACGGCTACACCGTGCCCGGGGTCGACTACACCGTCATCGCCACCCGCTGGGACGAGGTCGTCACCCCCTACCGGAGCCAGTACATCCACGAGGAGGGGGTCACCAACGTGCTGCTCCAGGACCTGTGCCCCGCCAGTCTCTCCGAGCACCTCGCCATCGCGCTGGTGGACCGGGTGGCCTGGCACGAGGTCACCAACGCCCTCGACCCGGCAGGCGCCCGGCCGAGCACCTGCTGGTCGGTTCTCGACTGACGTCGTCGGCCGGACCGGCCCCCACTCGCCCGGCGCGCACCACCGCCCGCGCGACCGGTTCCGCACCCCGACGGGCCCGCGCCCCGGACGGCACCCGTCCGGGGCGCGCGGCTGCCCGCCGCCGCGCGGCGCGTGTCAGGACCCGTCGGCGGGGACGCGGAGCGCGAGCAGGGCGATGTCGTCGTCCGCCGCCGTGCCCGCGATCGCGTCGACCAGCTCCGTGAGCAGCTCCGGCAGCGGGGCTTCCCGCCGCGTCGCGAGGAAGCTCCCCGTCCGGGCGATCGCCACGTCCAGGTCGCCTCCCCGGTGCTCGACCAGCCCGTCCGTGTAGAGCAGCAGCAGCGCACCCGGCGGCAGGACGTGGCGGTGCGCGTCCCGCCGGCGCACGGCGACGCCCGGGTGCATCAGCGCACCGTGGTCCACCAGCTGCTCGACCCTCCCGTCGGGCAGCACCACCAGCGGCGGCGGATGGCCCGCGTTGGTCCAGCTCAGCTCCCAGCTGCTGCCGTCCGGCGGCGGGCAGAGCCGCAGGTGGGCGTGGACGAGCGTGCCGCTGCACCCCAGCCCCAGCGCCCGGTTGGCGTGCTCGAACGCGCTGACCACGTGCGCCGGGCCGGTGCCGGGATGATCCAGGTCCGCCTGGCGCAGCATGCTCCGGACCTGGCCCATCAGCGTGGCCGCCCGCATGTCGTGGCCGGTGATGTCCCCGATGGTCGCCGCCACCGTCGCCGCGCCCTCGGCGTCCTCCCCGCCCTGCGCCGCGCTCGGCAGCCGGTAGAGGTCGTACCAGTCGCCGCCGACCATGTCGATGTCGGCCGCGGGCCGGTAGTGGGCGGCGGCCTGCAGCCCCGACACCGACGGCAGGTCGGTGAGCATCGCCTCCTGCATCTGGCGCGCCACGTCCACCCGGTTCTCCACGAACAGCGCGCGTTCCACCGCCCTCGCCGTGTACCCGGCGAGGGCCGCCAGGACAGCCCGCTCCGGGTCGTCCACCTCGTAGGGGCGGTCCCAGCGCATCACCAGCACCCCGAGCGGCCCGGCCCGCCCGGGCAGCGGGACGCAGACCACGGTCTCCAGCCCCAGCGCGCGGTGCTCCGCCGCCACGCGCCGCCCGTAGCCGGTGGCCATCTCCCCGCCACCCGCCACCGTCACGATCCGGTTCTCCCGCGCGGCGAGGGCCGCCGGGTGCCGCTCGCCGAGCGGTACCCGAGAGCCGCCCGTCCCCGCCGGTTCGGGCGTCAGCCGCCGCAGCACCCCGCCGTCGTCCACCATCACCCGGACGTGGACGGGCCGCAGCACCAGCGTCACCAGGTCGTGGACCTGCCGGTCGACCTCCGCGAGGCCGGTGGTGTCGGCCAGGGCGTCCGCCGCCCGCAGCAGCAGCTCCGACCGGGCCAGGGCGTTCTCGCTGCGCCGCGCCAGCCCGTCGGCCCGGGTCCGCGCCGCCGCCTCGTCGCGGTGGACCTCCTCCCGGCGGCGGGCGGCGATCCGCAACCGCAGCTCGGCGCCGCACGCCGCCGCCAGCTCCGTCAGCAGCGCCAGCTCCCGTCCGCTCCATGCACGTGGCCGGTTGTCGAGGGCGCAGAGCGCACCGAGGACGCGGCCCGACCGGTCGGTCAGCGCGACGCCCGCGTAGGCCTGCACCTCCGGTGCCAGGGCCACCGGGTCGGCCGCCGCGTGACCGCCGCTTCCCGCGCCCCCGGGTGTGGCGTCGGTGCCCGGGGCGGCGGCACGGGCGCGCTCCACCACGACGGGATCGCCCCCGTCCACCACGCCGCCGCAGAGCGCGAGGGGCGCCGCGAGGCTCCGCTCCCGCGCCCAGGGCGCGTGGCTGCCGGCCAGTCCCGGCAGTATCTGGCGGTCCGCCGTCACCAGCGCCACCAGCGCCGCGGGGACCTCCAGCACATCCTTCACCAGGCGCGCGAAGCGGTCCATCCCGGCGTCGGGGTGCGCGGACAGCCCCGTGTCGCGGACCGCCCGCAGCCGCAGCCCGTCGCCCACCGCGTCCGGGGCGGTCGGTCGCCCGTTCCTACCTGTCACAACTGCTCCTCGGGAGCCGCGTTCCTTTCCTCCGGTGCCCACCTGGCGGAGGCCGGACGCCACGCTAGCCGACGCCGTACCGGCGGCCGGGCGGCGGGAGTGCCCGCCCCGGGGCGTGCGCTCACCCGCACGGGTGGCGTCGCGGCCCGATGCGCTCCGATCGCCCAGCCTCAGGCCCCGCGGCGCCGAAGCGCCTGTACCGACCCGCCCGCGAGCGGCACACGGCCCGGGGCGCCCCGCGGCTCGGTGCCGCAGCGGGCGGGACGACGGACACGCCACGACTGCACGAGGAGACCCCACCATGCGCAACCGCCTGCTCATCGGCCTGCTCACCGGCACGATCGGAGCGGCCCTGCTCGGCCAGCCCTCCGCCTCCGGAGCCGTCGCCCCGGCGGCCGGGGCCGTCCCGGCCGCCGAGTCCGCCCGCACCGGAGCGCCGGTCGCCCTCGGCCTCGCCGGGAACACCCTGGTCCGGTTCCACGTCGACGACCCGCGCGGCGCCGTGCCCCTCGGCCGCGTGCAGGGGCTGCGCGGCGACACCCGGCTGATCGGCATCGACCACCGCGTCCAGGACGGCCGCGTCTACGGCGTCGGCGACCGGGGCGGCATCTACACCCTGACCGACGGCACCGGCCTCGGCGAGCGCGGCCTCGCGCGGGCGGAGAAGGTCTGCCAGCTGAGTGTCGCCCTGGACGGGGAGTACTTCGGCGTCGACTTCAACCCCGCCGCGAACCGGCTCCGGGTCATCAGCGACACCGGCCAGAACCTCCGCCACAACATCGACGACCCCAGCGGCACCCCCGCGCCGGGCGTCACCGTCGTCGACGGTCCGCTGACCAACCCCGACGGATCCGTCGCGACGGGGGTCACCGCGGCCGCGTACACCAACGACGACCTCGATCCGGCCACCGCGACCACGCTGTTCGACCTCGACACCCGCACCGACCAGGTGGTGCTCCAGTCGCCCGCCAACGCCGGGACGCTCGCCCCCACCGGCGCACTGGGCGTCGACGCCGGGCCGGACGCCGGGTTCGACATCCGCACCGACCCCGAGACCGGCGCCAACACCGGCTGGGCGGTGCTGCGCACCGACGGCCGGGAGCGGCTCTACGGCATCGACCTGCTGGCCGGCGGCGCCGACCTCGTCGGCACCTTCCCGCGCCACCTGCGGGTGACCGACCTGACCGTGCTGCCGTAGGCCGACCGCCGGCCAGCAGGTCGATGCCGTAGAGCCGCTCCCGGCCGTCGGTGCGCAGCACCGCCC
>NZ_JAAVJC010000150.1 GCF_012033785.1 Streptomyces bohaiensis | reverse complement strand
GGCCTGAGGGCCCGGCTGTCCCGCCGGCCCGCTGCCCGGTGGCTCGGCGGCTCCCGCGCCCGGCGGGCGGTCAGCCGCGCTCGGCCAGTTCCGCCAGCACCGCGTCGGTGAACGCCGGCCACGCCTCGGCCGCCCAGGGGCCGAAGGCGCGGTCGGTCAGCGCCACGCACGCCGCGCCCGCGTCCGGGTCCACCCACAGGAAGGTGCCGGACTGCCCGAAGTGGCCGAAGGTCCTGCCCGAGGACCGCTCACCGGTCCAGTGCGGCGCCTTGCCGTCGCGGATCTCGAACCCCAGCCCCCAGTCGTTGGGCTTCTGGTGGCCGAAGCCGGGGAGCACGCCGGAGAGCCCGGGGAACTGCACCCCGGTCGCGTCGGTGAGCGTGCGTGCGGAGAGCAGGCGCGGCGCCTGGAGTTCGGCGGCGAACCGTGCGAGGTCGGCCGCGGTGGAGACGCCGTCCCGGGCGGGCGAGCCGTCCAGCGAGGTCGCGGTCATCCCCAGCGGTTCCAGCACCCCCTCGCGCAGGTACGCGGCGAACGGGATGCCGGTCGCCCGGTGGAGGTGGTCACCGAGCCGGTCGAAACCGGTGTTGGAGTACAGCCGCCGCTCGCCGGGCGGGGCGGCGACCCGGTCCTCGTCGAAGGCGAGTCCCGAGGTGTGGGCGAGCAGGTGCCGGAAGGTCGACCCCTCGGGCCCGGCCGGCTCGTCCAGCTCGACCGCGCCCTCCTCCACCGCCAGCAGCGCGGCGTAGGCGGCGAGCGGCTTGGTGACCGAGGCCAGCGGGAACCGGTGGTCCACCGGGCCATGGGTCGCGGAGGTTCCGTCGGCGAGCACCACGGCCGCCGCGGCCGTGGTGACGGGCCACTGTTCGATGAGCGCCAGAGACTGCGTGTGCATGGCCCCGACCCTATGCGCTGCCTCCGGACCGTCGCGGGGCCGGTCGCGGCTGGGCGCCCGCCGGCGGGCTACTCCCCTCCACCGAGGGCGAGTCGGTGGCCGGGCCCCGACATCGAGGGTGGCCCGGCGCGCGCCGGTGGAATAGCATCCACGCCAGGCGTGACCGTGCGGTTCCGTCGACACGGTGGTCTGCTGGGAGCTGGAAGATGATGTGTTCGCAGTGCCAGATCGGCCGGGCCTGGGACGCCAAGGGGCGCTGCCGGCCCTGCTCCATCGGCAACGTGAACCTCGGCGCGCCCGTTCCGGCGGGTACGGCCGCACAGCCCGCGCCGCCCGCGCCGCCCCCGGCCAACCTCTCCCTGACGCCCTCGCCCGAGGCCCCGGCCGTTCCGGTCCCCACGCCGAAACCGGCCCCGGTGGCGTGCAGCCAGTGCTGGATCGGGGTCGCCTGGGACGACGAGGGGCGCTGCCGGCCGTGCTCCGACGGCGGGGTGCGGCTGGCGCCCGCCACCCGCCGCAAGGAGCTGACCGCGGCACCCGAGGAGGAGGCACCGCCGCCGCGGTCGGCGCTCGCCCGCGCCCGCCGCTGGTTCGGTGACCGGCGCGGTTCCTCGGAGAACGACTCGCGGGACGACGCGGCTCGGTGAGCCCGCCCCCGCCGTTCGGCGGGCCCGGCGGGGGCCGGCGGTCACAGCTGCGAGAGCAACTCCCGCTTCTTCGCGGTGAACTCGTCGTCGGTGAGCAGCCCCGCCGTGTGCAGTTCCCCGAGGTGGCGGATCCGCTCGGCGATGTCGGCGGGGTCGGCCCGCTGCTCGCGCGCCGGCTCCGGCACCCCGCCGAACTCCGGCTCGGCCTCCTGGATCGCCTCCAGCACGCTCGCGGCGAGCGGCAGCGACTCGTGGACCAGGCCGTATCCGAGAGCGAAGACCACCGCCGCCGGGTCCTGGTCGGCGGGGGGCGGCGCGGTTTCGGTCTCCGGCAGCCCGTCCGGGCCCCGGCGGACCAGCCGCAGGCAGCCGCCGGACCCCTCCGGCGAGCGCCAGTCGACGCCGCCCAGCTCACTGACCTGGAAGGCCTGGTCGCCTGCCTTCCACTTGGCCGAGGTCGCGCCGGTCCAGAACCAGCGGAACGAGACGGCCTTGCCGTCGAACGCCACCTTGCCGTCGTACGCCTTGAACGACAGCGGGGCCGCCGGCGCGGCCACGAGGAACCGGTCCGCGGGCTCCGCCGCGTCGGGACGCAGCTCCGCGCGGACCCGTGCCGCAGCCTCCTCCGCCTCCTGCCGCCGGTCCTCCGGGAGCACCAGGCGGTAGGGGTTGGTGGCGGCACGCAGCTGCCCGCCCGCAGCCTCGATCAGCGGGTCCGCGCCGTCCCGCGGCGTGGCGAACAGTTCGACCGTGCCCCGCTTCGACCCCGGGGCGACCTCGACCGCACTCAGCGCCCCGTACGGGACGCGGCGCTCTCCCAGCACGTGGAAGAGCTTCGGTGTGCGGATCCCCCGTTCGAAGCGGATGAGCATCGAGTCGGTGTCGAACTCCCATGAGGAGTGGATTCCGGCCAGCACATCACCCATACGGGTCATCGTATGCGGGGAAGCGCCTCCGGTGGCCACCCTCTGCGCGCACCGGGTGGCCGATTCACGCCATTCCGCAGCTCAGGACGGGTGTGCGACTGTCACGTCGTCGGTAGCCCGACGGGGTGACGGCGGCCCCGCAGCCGCCGGTGGCGCGCGTCGGACGGCTCCTGGCGCACGCCCGCCCCGTCAGGTCGGCAGCCCCCGCGGCACGCAGAACGGCCCCTCGCCGCTGCGGGCGGCACGGTCCACCAGTCCCGCACCGATCCGCCCGAAGCCGGTCAGGCTCTCCGTCCCGGGCAGGAAGTAGCCGCCGTGTCCGGGGACGTCGTCGCCGGACACGGGGAGCGCGCCGAAGGCGGGGTCCGCCGGGTCGGGGCCGTGGCCCAGCGGCCCGACCGCGAGGTGCGGCAGGTCCCCGATCCAGTCGGCGGGGGAGCGGGCCGCCCAGATGCGCGCCCGCGTGCCCAACTCCTGCGCGTGGCCCGCCCGCATGCCGGGACTGCCGGCGACGGCGATGTCGGTCACCCGGTCCGGGAGCCCGCCGGCGGCCAGGCCGCAGACCACGGAGCCGTAGGAGTGGCAGAACAGCGCGACGGTCGCGGCCTCGGGCAGCGCGTCGACCGCCGCCGTCAGCCGGCGGGCGCCCTCCTGCGCCGGCCCCGCCGTCGCGGCGGAGACCTTCACGCCCCGCGGCGCGTCGTAGTCGGCCCAGGCGATGACCGCGGTCGGCCGGTCGGGGGCCGCCTTCCGCTGCTGGGCGTACAGCGCGCGCGCCATGCCGACCGGCGCCCGGTAGCGCATCCGGGTCCGTTCGAACGTCAGCAGATCGGTGTCGACGCCCGGCACCACCACGGAGATCCGCTCCGCCGCCGCGAGGTCCCCGACGACCTCCGCCACCCTGCCGCCGCCGACGGGGTCGAACGCGAGGATCTGCCGCCCCTCGGCGAGCAGTGAGGAGAGCCGGTGCAGCCGTCGCGAGGCCTCGTGCCGGCCGGCGGGGGAGAGTCGCGGATCCTGGCTGCGCTCCACCTCGCGGTCGCGCGCCGCGGCGAGGGAGTGCCGGTTGGCCGCGTAGCGGAGCTCGGCCGGGGCGCCGTCGAGGTTGCCGACGACCAGCGGGTGGCGCTCGGCCAGCAGCAGTTGCTTGCGGTGCCCGAGGGAGGCGAAGAAGTCGGCGACGGCCGCCGGCCCGGCGTACGGGTCCGGCAGCGGGGTACCGGTGATCCGGTCCTCGCGCCACGCCTGCACCTGACCGCTGTACCCGTCCGGTTCGGGGCTGCCGGTGCGGTGCAGCCAGCCCGAGGTCAGCAGCACGGCGAGCACCACCGCCAGGGTCGTCAGCACGCGCCGGACGGTGGTCGCCGAGGGTACGGGCCAGGAGTGCTCCACCGGTCAGCATCCTAGGAGGGTGCCCGGGGTGCTCCGCCATGGTCCGAAGGCCCCGACCTGGGGCTTTCGGTGTGCCGTGCGCCACATCGGGCTCTCGGGGTGCCGCCCGGCGCACGCGGCGGGGAGCGCGACGGCAGGCGGCCGCCACCGGGCCGCCGCGTGCGTGCCGAACCCGGGACAGCGCGCCGGGCGGGAACGCCGGACGCCCGGGAGCCGTGGGCTCCCGGGCGTCCGGACCGGCCGTGGGCCGGGGTACCGCGAGGTGTCAGGCGTCGCCGCCGGCAGCGCCGGGGTCGGCCGCCGCCACGTCCAGCAGCTGGTAGCGGTCGATCGCCTGCTTCAGCGCCGAGCGGTCGACCTTGCCCTCACGGGCGAGCTCGGTGAGCACGCCGAGCACGATCGACTGCGCGTCGATGTGGAAGTGGCGCCGTGCCGCACCGCGGGTGTCGGCGAAGCCGAACCCGTCGGCGCCCAGCGACTGGTAGGTGCCGGGCACCCAGCGGGCGATCTGGTCCGGGACGGCCCGCATCCAGTCCGAGACGGCCACGAACGGACCCTCGGCACCCTGGAGCTTGCGGGTGACGAACGGGACCTGCTGCTCCTCCTCGGGGTGGAGCAGGTTGTGGCGCTCCACCTCCACGGCGTCGCGCCGCAGCTCGTTCCAGGAGGTCGCGGACCACACGTCGGCCCGCACGTTCCACTCCTCGGCGAGGATGCGCTGCGCCTCGACCGCCCACGGGACGGCGACACCGGAGGCGAGGATCTGCGCCGGGATCTCGCCGCCCTGCCCGGGGGCGAAGCGGTGGATGCCCTTGAGGATGCCCTCGACGTCCGCGTCCTCCGGCTCGGCCGGGTGCTTGATCGGCTCGTTGTAGACCGTGAGGTAGTAGAAGACGTCCTCGGCGTTCTCGCCGTACATCCGCCGCAGGCCGTCGCGGACGATGTGGGCGATCTCGAAGCCGAACGCCGGGTCGTACGCCACGCACGCCGGGTTGGTGGAGGCCAGCAGGTGCGAGTGGCCGTCGGCGTGCTGGAGCCCCTCACCGGTCAGCGTGGTCCGGCCGGCGGTCGCGCCGAGGACGAAGCCGCGGGCGAGCTGGTCGGCCATCTGCCAGAACTGGTCGCCGGTCCGCTGGAACCCGAACATCGAGTAGAAGACGTAGATCGGGATCAGGTGCTCGCCGTGGGTGGCGTAGGACGAGCCGGCGGCGATCAGGGAGGCGGTGCAGCCCGCCTCGCTGATGCCGTCGTGCAGCATCTGACCGGTCGGCGACTCCTTGTAGGAGAGCAGCAGCTCCCGGTCGACCGACTCGTAGGTCTGGCCCAGCGGGTTGTAGATCTTCGCCGACGGGAAGAACGCGTCCATGCCGAAGGTCCGGTACTCGTCCGGGGCGATCGGCACGAAGCGGTTGCCGATCTCCTTGTCCCGCATGAGGTCCTTCAGCACCCGCACGAACGCCATGGTGGTGGCGATCTCCTGCGAGCCGGAGCCCTTGCGCGCCGTGGCGTACGCCTTGTCGCCGGGCAGCGCCAGCGGCTTGGAGCGGTCCACCCGCGTCGGTACGTACCCGCCCAGCGCCCGGCGCCGGTCGTGCATGTACTGGATCTCCTCGGAGTCCCGGCCGGGGTGGTAGTACGGTGCGACGCCGTCCTCCAGGTCCTTGTCCGGGACGGGGATGTGGAGGCGGTCGCGGAAGCGCTTGAGGTCCTCGACCGTCAGCTTCTTCATCTGGTGGGTCGCGTTGCGGCCCTCGAAGTTCGGCCCCAGCGTCCAGCCCTTGACGGTCTGCGCCAGGATCACCGTGGGCTGGCCCTTGTGGGTCTTCGCGGCCTGGTAGGCGGCGAAGATCTTGCGGTGGTCGTGGCCGCCGCGGCCCAGGTGGAGGATCTCGTCGTCCGACATCTTCTCGACCATGGCGCGCAGCCGCTGGTCGTCACCGAAGAAGTGGTCGCGGATGTAGCCGCCGGTCTCGGTGGCGTAGGTCTGGAACTGTCCGTCGGGCGTGGTGTTCAGCTTGTTGATCAGCACGCCGTCGCGGTCCTGCGCGAGCAGCGGGTCCCAGGAGCGGTCCCAGACCAGCTTGACGACGTTCCAGCCGGCGCCGCGGAAGACGGACTCCAGCTCCTGGATGACCTTGCCGTTGCCGCGGACCGGCCCGTCGAGGCGCTGCAGGTTGCAGTTGACGACGAAGGTGAGGTTGTCCAGGCCCTCACGCGCGGCGAGCGTCAGCTGGCCCAGCGACTCCGGCTCGTCCATCTCGCCGTCGCCGAGGAAGGCCCAGACGTGCGACTTGGAGGTGTCCGCGATGCCGCGGGCGTGGATGTAGCGGTTCATCCGCGCCTGGTAGATCGCACCGAGGGGGCCCAGGCCCATCGAGACGGTCGGGAACTCCCAGAACTCCGGCATGAGCCGCGGGTGCGGGTAGCTGGAGAGGCCCTCGGGGGCCTTCGACTTCTCCTGGCGGAAGGCGTCGAGGTGGCCCTCGTTGAAGCGGTCCAGCAGGTAGCCGCGGGCGTAGATCCCGGGGGAGGCGTGCCCCTGGAAGAAGATCTGGTCGCCGCCGTCGCCCTCGTCCTTGCCACGGAAGAAGTGGTTGAAGCCCACGTCGTAGAGGGAGGCCGACGAGGCGAAGGTGGCGATGTGGCCGCCGACGCCGATGCCGGGGCGCTGGGCGCGCGAGACCATGACGGCCGCGTTCCAGCGCGTCGCGTTCAGGACCTTGCGCTCGACCTCCTCGTCACCGGGGAAGAAGGGCTCGTCCTTGGTCGCGATGGTGTTGACGTAGTCGGTGGAGCTCATCTCCGGGACCGCCACGCGCTGGGCGCGGGCCCGTTCGATCAGCCGCAGCATCAGGTAGCGGGCGCGCTCCCGGCCGCGTTCGTCCACCGCGGCGTCGAGGGAGTCCAGCCACTCCTGCGTTTCCTCGGGGTCAAAATCCGGGACCTGGCTGGGAAGGCCACCAATGATGATCGGGTTGCGATCGGATGCGGAAGCCACGCTGTTCCTTCGCTCTGAGTTGTCTTGCTCTGCTGGTGTCGCGCCGCCTTCCATCGTGTACCTCCGGAAGCGAAACGTCATCTCTACTGGAAGGTAACTCCCAGGTGATGAGACGCCCGTCCTCGTGAGCGACGTGCCCGGCCGGGCAGGCGGTCGCAGGGGCGACCGACCGGCAACCCTACGCGCGCGCCTGCGAGTGGTCCCCGGGCGGGCTCCGTGTCGTGCGCCACCCGAATCGGGGGGCGGTGCCACGAAGCGGCGGGCGAAGATCAAACTGTGTCTTTAATCACGCAACCGGACGTACTGTGGAGCCAGAAGTCAACCTTTGGGCGGGCGCGTCGGTCCGGTACTTGCGTGATCCGCTCTGCCCGTGTGGACTACCGCTCAGGCTCGCGCGTGCGCGAGCCTGAAACAGTACTTCACAACCAAGGACAGGAGGCCATCCGTGAGCGCGACCGCGGACCACGCGGAGGAGCGGACCAACCCCGCCGAACGGCTGGGTTTCCAGCCCGGGCAGGTGGTCCAGGAGCTCGGCTACGACGAGGACGCCGAGCAGGAACTCCGTGAGGGAATCGAGGCCATCACGGGCCAGTCACTCGTCGACGAGGACCACGACGACGTGGCGGACGCCGTGGTGCTGTGGTTCCGCGACGACGACGGCGACCTGACCGACGCGCTGGTGGATGCCACGACACTGATCGACCCGGGCGCCCCCGTGTGGCTGCTCACGCCCAAGACCGGGCGTGACGGCTACGTGGAGCCGAGTGAGATCGGCGAGGCCGCCCAGACGGCCGGCCTGGCACAGACCAGCACGATCAGCGCCGGCAAGGACTGGTCCGGCAGCCGTCTGGTGACGCCCAAGGGCCGCAGGTAGCCCCGGCCGGAGCCCCCGGCGGGCGGCCCGCACCGCCCGAACCGTTCGACCCGACCGTCCCCGGCGCCCCGCAAGGCGCCGGGGACGGCCGCGTAGGGTGGGAACGTCCCCGCCCGCCGCACCCTCCGCCGCCGACGGCGCGCACCCCGTGCCCGCCCACCGCCGACCACGGCTGTCTCCGGCGGCGGCCGCGCCGCCCGTCCCCGGGCGGACGCCAGGTGTGCGACGACCGGTGACGACCGGGCCCGTTCCCCGGGCCCGGACCCCAGGTCCGTCAGCACAGGAACCAGAAAGGGGAGCGCGCGTGGCGATCGTGCCCGGCTCCAAGGCGCCCGACTTCACCCTCCGCAACCAGCACGGGGAGAGCGTCAGCCTCTCCGACTTCCGTGGTGAGAAGAACGTCGTCCTGCTCTTCTACCCGTTCGCCTTCACCGGCACCTGCACCGGCGAGCTGTGCGCGCTGCGCGACCGCCTGCCCACCTTCGTCAACGACGACGTGCAGCTGCTCGCCGTCTCCAACGACGCCCCGTTCTCGCTGCGGGTCTTCGCCGAGCAGGAGGGCCTGGAGTACCCGCTGCTCTCGGACTTCTGGCCGCACGGCGAGGTGTCCCGCGCCTACGAGGTGTTCGACGAGGCCAAGGGCTGCGCCCTGCGCGGCACCTTCATCATCGACAAGGAGGGTGTCGTGCGCTGGACCGTTGTCAACGGCCTGCCCGACGCCCGCGACCTCGACGAGTACGTCACCGCCCTCCAGGCGCTGTGACACCCGACCCCGCCGCCCCGCCCCCGGGCGCGGGCGGCGGGGCCCGCTCCCGCTCCCACCTGCCCGGCTGGCATATTTGAGCGGGACCGACGACCTGAAGAACACTGGAGGAACACGTGGGAGTCAGCCTCATCAAGGGCGGCAACGTCTCGCTGACGAAGGCCGCGCCGAACCTCACCGCCGTCACCGTGGGGCTCGGCTGGGAGGCCCGCGCCACGACCGGCGCCGACTTCGACCTCGACGCCAGCGCGCTGCTGGCCGGCGCGGGCGGCAAGGTTCTCAGTGACGCGCACTTCGTCTTCTTCAACAACCTCAAGAGCCCCGACGGCGCCGTCGAGCACATGGGCGACGAACTCGTCGGCGGCACCGGGGAGGACGAGGACGAGGAGGAGATCACCGTCAACCTCGCGACGCTCTCGCCCGAGGTGGACAAGGTGGTCTTCCCGGTGTCGATCTACGACGCCGAGACCCGTCAGCAGAACTTCGGCCAGGTGCGCAACGCCTACATCCGGATCGTCAACCAGAGCGACGGCAACGAACTGGCCCGCTACGACCTGTCCGAGGACGCCTCCTCGGAGACCGCCATGGTCTTCGGCGAGCTGTACCGGCACGGGACCGAGTGGAAGTTCCGCGCCATCGGCCAGGGCTACGCCTCCGGCCTGCGCGGCATCGCGCTGGACTACGGCGTCAACGTCTGAGGCGCCCTCGGCGCTCGGCGCTCCGGCAGGGGCGCGCGGTCCGCGGTCCGCACCACAACTGAACACCCCCGTCCGGCCCAGCGGCCGGAACCGCGACCGGTGCCGCGCTCGTTCCCCTCGCAGGGAGCGGACGCGGCATCGGTCGTCGGGGTCCGCACCGCCGCCCGGACGGCCCGCCCGGGCCGGCCACCGGGAAGAATGAGGACGCAGTGATCTGGAAGACGTTCGGCTGGTCCTTCGGCGTGACGGTGGTCGGACTCGCCGCCGCGTACTGGTTCTGGGGGTGGGAGGGGTTCGCGGTCGTCGCGATCCTCTCGGTGCTGGAGATCTCGCTCTCCTTCGACAACGCGGTGGTCAACGCCGGCATCCTGAAGCGGATGTCGCTCTTCTGGCAGAAGATCTTCCTCACCGTCGGCATCCTGATCGCGGTCTTCGGCATGCGGCTGGTGTTCCCGGTCGCGATCGTCGCCGTCACCGCGGGGGTGGGGCCGATGGAGGCGGTCCGGCTCGCCACGGACGACCCGGACACCTACGAGATGATGGTGACCGACGCGCACCCCTCCATCGCCGCCTTCGGCGGGATGTTCCTGCTGATGATCTTCCTGAACTTCATTTTCCAGGAGCGCGAGGTCCAGTGGATCGGCCCGCTGGAGCGGGTCCTGGCCAAGCTGGGGCGGATCGACGGGTTCGCGGTCGGCGTGGCTCTCGCCGGACTGCTGCTGACCGCCTCCACCATCGCCACTCACGCCTACCAGCACGGTGGTGCGCACGCCGACAAGTCGGCGACCGTGCTGCTCTCGGGGGTCGCCGGTGTCCTGACGTACCTGCTGGTCGGCGGGTTGTCGGGGTTCTTCGAGAAGAAACTGGAGGAGGACGAGGGCCGGATCGCCGCCGCGGAGGAGGCCGCCAAGCGCGTCGGGCGGCAGCCGACGGCGGCGGGGGTCACGGGCAAGGCCGCGTTCTTCCTCTTCCTGTACCTGGAGGTGCTGGACGCCTCGTTCTCCTTCGACGGCGTCATCGGCGCGTTCGCCATCACCAACCACATCTTCTGGATGGCTCTGGGGTTGGGCATCGGCGCCATGTACGTCCGGTCGCTCACCATCTACCTGGTCCGGGAGGGCACCCTCGACTCCTACCGGTACCTGGAGCACGGCGCCCACTACGCCATCGGCGCGCTCTCGGTGATGCTGCTCGTCTCCATCCGCTGGCACCTCCCGGAGCTGGTCACCGGCGGTCTGGGGGTCGGGCTCATCGCCACCGCCTTCTGGTCCTCGGTCCGCGCCAACCGGGCGGACGTCGCGGCGGGTCACGCCAAGCCGACCGTGGGCGCCGGGGGCTGACGGCGCCGGGCGCCGGCCGCGGCGCGGCCCGATCGTCCCGATGCGTCAGCCGGTGGGCCCGGCGAGGTGTGAGCGGGCCGCGAATGCGGAAGTCTTTAGGGCGAGGCCGGCCCCGCTCGGGTCGAACCCCGGGACGGGTCGCGCCTCGCCAGCGTGTGCGGGCACCGGTCCGCCGTCCCGGCCTCGCCACCCGGGGACGGCGGCCCGGGCCGGTCCCCCGTGCCGCCCGGCCACCGATCAGGGCGAAGGGGACGGTAGGACAAGAGCATGGTCTCGCTGTGGGATTACTGGCGCCGCGCCCGGACGCCGGCGGCGAGGTTCGACGCGACCACGGGCTCGACCAGCTACGCCATCGAGCTCACCCGCCGCGCGCCCCGCATCTCGCTCACGGAACAGGGCGCCGCCTCCGGAACGCTCCGCATCAGTCTGACCTGGCGGATGCGCGCCAACGACCTCATGGGCGGCAAGAACCACCGCAAACTCAACGCCTGGCGTCATCCGCTGCAACTGTTCCGTCCCGCCGAGGTGGTCGGCCACACCCAGGGCATGGTCGACGTCGACTTCGACCTCGCCTGCCTCTACGAACTCAACGACGGCAGCAAGGGCGTGGTGCAGGCGCTCGGGGACCTCTTCGGAGAGTTCAACGCGCCGCCCTACCTCAAACTGAGCGGGGACGACCGCTTCGGTGGCGGCTCCGGCGAGGTGCTCTACGCCAACCTGGACCACCAGGAGGAGATCAAGCGGCTGCTGTTCTTCGTCTACATCTACGACGGGACACCGGCGTTCGACCGCGCCGACGTGTCGGTGACGCTCGATGCCGGCAACGGCATGCACATCGAGGTCCCCCTGCCCGATCCACCCCCGCGGGCACGTTCCTGTGCGGTGCTGCTCATGGAGCACGAAGGGGGAGACCTCGTGGCGCGTCGCGAGGTCAAGTACGTCTACGGCTTCCAGTCCGAGATCGACCGGCTCTACGGCTGGGGCATGGCCTGGGGCCGGGGCAGCAAGCCCAGCCGGCTCCGCCGCTGAGCCCCCGCCGCGCCGCCCGCCCCAGGCGGGCGTGATCAGCCGTCGCGATCCACGGACCGGAACTGCGGTCCCTGCGGCGGGAGGTGGACCCGCGGCGTGGCGTTCCGGCCCGGCGGGGCGACGGATGCGCCGGCCGGACCGGGCGGCTGCGCCGCTCCCGGTGAGGGAGCGGGGGCCGGCGGTGAGGGAACCGGCGGCAGACCGGCCCCCGGGCACATCGCGCGCAGGCACACACCCAGGTTGCGACCTTCGGCACAGCCGACTCCTCCCTGAGGAGGAGCCGCCCGGCCGCGAGCGACAGCGACACGACCAGCGCGCGC
>NZ_JAAVJC010000014.1 GCF_012033785.1 Streptomyces bohaiensis | reverse complement strand
CTGCCGACCGGACGGGGTATCAACATATTTGGCGTTGACTTTTGGCACGCTGTTGAGTTCTCAAGGAACGGACGCTTCCTTCGGACTGCCTTCCAGCAGACCCTCCGGGCTTTTCCCTTCGGTCTTTCTTTGTGTCTCCGACTCTACCAGACTCACTTCCGTGATCCTGACCCCCAGTCGGCGGGGACAATCTCTCGGCCTTTCGGCCTTTCCCTCCGGGTTTCCCCTTCGGTGTCTCCGACTCTATCAGACCCACTTTCGTGTTCCTGACCCCCGGCCGGCGGGGCCTTTCGAGCTTTTCGCCCTCCGGCGTGTCCACCACGTTAGAGCATTTCCCCGGCCGACTCAAAATCGACCCGAACCATGAATTCAACATGCGCGGACGCACGAGAAACAGGCCCGAAAGGGCAGATGCACCTAGGCAGTGGATGCCGCCTCCTGGGACGCTCAGCGTCACTTGGGGAACCGAACGGCTCCGTGGCAGCTCGGAGAACACTACGCAGCCGCCCCGGCGCCGTCAACTCGGCCCCGGGGTGTTCCACAGCACACGGTCGCCGGCCGCGTTCGTGCGCCGCTCCGCGCTGGGTCGGCCGGCCCGTCAGTGGCCGCCGGGCCCGCGACGAGCGGCGTACATCCGCGCGATGACCTGCTCGATGTCGGGTTCCCTGATCGACAGGTCGAGCAGTGGGTGGTCCCGTGCGATCGCCGCGACCAGCGGCGCCGCCCGCTCGGTCGCGGGGAAGGCGAGCCACTGGCGCGGCCCCTCCACCCGGACGGTGCGGGCGCCGGGCACGTCGATGGGCGGCAGCTCGCGTTCCAGGTCGACCACCAGGGTGCGTTCCCCGCCCTCCGCGCCGTGCAGCCGGGACAGGTCGCCGTCGTGGACGATGCGGCCGTGGTCGATGACGATCACCCGGCGGCACAGCTGTTCGATGTCGCCGAGGTCGTGCGTGGTCAGCAGGACGGTGGTGCCCTGTTCCTCGTTGAGTTCGCGCAGGAAGCTCCGGACGGTGGCCTTGCTGACCACGTCCAGGCCGATGGTGGGCTCGTCCAGGTACAGCACCTCGGGATCGTGCAGCAGCGCCGCGGCGATGTCGGCGCGCATCCGCTGCCCCAATGACAGCTGGCGCACCGGGACGGGGAGCAGCTCCGCGAGGCCGAGGAGTTCGACGCAGCGGTCGAGGTTGCGACGGAAGCGGGCCGGCTCTACGCGGTAGATGCGTCGCGCGAGGGCGTAGGAGTCCCGCAGCGGAAGGTCCCACCAGAGGGTGGTGCGCTGCCCGAAGACCACGCCGATGCGGCGGGCGAGGCGGGTGCGGTGGCGGGCGGGCTCCACGCCCGCCACCCGCAGCGTGCCGGCGGTCGGGGTCAGGATGCCGGTGAGCATCTTGATGGTGGTGGACTTCCCGGCGCCGTTGGGGCCGATGTAGCCGACCATCTCGCCGCGGGCGACGCGGAAGCCGACATCCTCCACGGCGCGAACCTCGGTGCGGGTGCGGCGCACCAGCCCCGCGCGGCGCCGCACGGTGAAGACCTTGCGCAGCCCCTCGGCGAGGATCAGGGGTTCACCCGCGGCCGGGGGCGGCGGTGCGGCGGGGTGCCGGCGCGGGTCGGCGGGGGCGGGGACCCGGGCGGCGTCGCCCGGGGCGGGGCGGCCGGTGATCGGGTCCGTCGCCGGGCGGGAGGTGGGCTCGGACATCGGTGGCGACTCCTTCCGTCAGCTTCCGGTGCTGCGGTAGCTGTTGACCGCGGCGCGCCACACCAGGGCGGCGACGCAGCAGGCCGCCGCGGCGACCAGCGGGGAGAGCCAGGCGGTGAAGCCCGGCAGGTCGAGCGGGGCGTCCCGCCCCAGGAGGGTGGCGGCGGGCACCCAGTTGACGAAGGCGAGGGGGATCACCAGGGTGACGCCGCGGACCAGCTCCCCCGCGAAGACGGTGGGCGGGTACTGGAGCAGGGTGTTGCCGCCGTAGGTGAAGGCGTTCTGCACCTCGGCGGCGTCCTGCGCCCAGAACTGGAAGGCGCCGCCCAGCGCGTAGAGCGCGCCGTAGATCCCGGCGCCGGCCAGCACCATGACGACGAGCAGCAGCCAGTCCAGCGGTGACCAGGCGGCGCGCACCGGGCCGAGCGCGACCAGCGCCCAGCCCATGACCAGGGCGCCCTGGGTGACGCGGCCGAGTCGGCGCAGCGCGAAGCGGTCGGCGGCGAGTTGGAGGAAGACGGGGACGGGGCGGACGAGGAGGGTGTCGACGGTGCCGTTGCGGATGTTGGCGCCGACGCGGCTGACGTTGCCGACGAGGAGCTCGGTGATGCCCAGCGAGAGGCTGGTCGCGCCGTAGAGCAGGGCGACCTCCGCGACGGCGTAGCCGCCCAGCGCGTCGATGTGGGAGTACATGATCATGATGGCCACGAAGTCGAGGCCGGAGCCGATGAAGCTGCCGAGCAGCGCCATGGCGAACGAGGCCCGGTACGCCAGGGAGGCGCGGATCCACATCCCCGCGGTGAGCGTGTAGGCGCGCAGCGCGTCAACCACCCTGGACCACCACTCGTCGGGTGGCGAGGAGCTGGAGGGCCCGGCCGGCGGTCAGCAGGACGGCGGCCCAGCAGGCCTGGAAGAACAGCCCGGCGAGGACGCCGGTGCCGGTGCGGCGTTCCAGCAGGATGTCGGCCGGGATCTGGAGCATGGCGGACCACGGCAGGGCGCGGACGACGTCGCCGAGCAGCCCGGGGAAGACGGTGAGCGGCAGCGTCATCCCGGAGGCGAAGACACCGAGGAAGGTGCCCAGCATCAGCAGTCCGCTGCTGTCGAGCAGCCAGAAGGAGGCGAGTGCGAGCAGGTAGCGGATGGCGAAGCTCACGACGACGGCGCCCCACACGGAGAGCAGGAAGACCAGCCAGACCAGCGGGTCGGTGGGGAGATGCAGGTCGAAGGCGAGGGCACCGCCGGCCATGGGGCCGACACCGCGCCCCAGCAGCTGGAAGGCGGCTCGGCCGCAGTCGTGGGCGAGCCACCACAGCTGGAGGTCGACGGGGCGGTGGAGGTCGACGGCGATGTCGCCGCTGCGGATGCGTTCCTGGAGCTCCTCCTGGAAGCCGCCGCCGAGCAGGGCGACCGCGCCGATCAGGGCCTGGCCGACCCAGACGAAGGTGACGGCCTGCTCGGGGCCGTAGCCGCCGAGCTGCGGGCGTTGGTCCCACAGCGCCAGGTAGACGTAGGTCAGGACGAAGCCGAAGACGGTGTTGGTGAGGACCCCGGCGGCGGTGGCGATCCGGTAGGTGGCGTACCGGCGGAAGGCGCCCGCGGCGACGGCCGGGTAGACGGTCGCGGCGGGTCGCGGTCGCGCTTCCGCGGTCATGGGGCCCGCCCCTCTCCGTCCCTGCGGTGTGGTCGACCCGGCGACAGTAGGGCGGGCGGCGCGATGCTGCCAGTGGTTTTCAGCGGCGCGCGCCGACCGTCCAAGGCGCGCGGCGGGCCGGTCAGGCGCCGGGTCGGGTGCCCTCCCCGCCGGCGGCGAGGGCGCGGCTGCGGTCGCGCGCTGCTTCGAGCGCGTCGAGGAACGCCGCGCGGACGCCGTGCTTCTCCAGCTCGCGGATGGCGTTGATGGTGGTACCGGCCGGCGAGGTGACGGCCTCCCGGAGGGTGACGGGGTGGTCGCCGCTGTCGCGGAGCATGACGGAGGCACCGTAGGCGGCCTGGACGATCAGGTCGTGGGCCTTGTCGCGGGGGAGGCCTAGGAGGATGCCGGCGTCGATCATGGCTTCGACGAGGAAGTAGAAGTAGGCGGGCCCGGAGCCGGAGAGGGCGGTGGCGGCGTCCTGCTGGGACTCGGGGAGCCGGAGGGTCTTGCCGACGCTGTCGAAGATCTCCTCGGCGTGGCCGAGGTGCTCCTCGGTGGCGTGGGCGCCGGCGGAGATGACCGACATGGCCTCGTCCACCAGGGCGGGGGTGTTGGGCA
Source organism: Streptomyces bohaiensis (assembly GCF_012033785.1). GTDB lineage: Bacteria > Actinomycetota > Actinomycetes > Streptomycetales > Streptomycetaceae > Streptomyces > Streptomyces bohaiensis. The sequence continues at coordinate 41,301 of NZ_JAAVJC010000014.1, read as the reverse complement.
TGACGCGGACCACGGGGGTGCCGGCGGGGAGGTGGTCCTCGACGAAGGCGGTGGTGATGCCGGCGGCGGCGCTGATCACCAGCCGGTCGGGGGCGGCGTGCGGGGCCAGTTCCGCCAGCAGGATCGCCATGTCCTGCGGTTTGACGGCGAGGATGAGGGTGTCTGCGCGGGTGGCGGCCTCGGCGTTGGTGACGACCTCGACGCCGTGGCGGGCACGGAGCGCCTCGGCGCGTTCGGCGCGGCGGGCGGTGGCGAGCAGCCGGGCCGGCGGGCGGCCGCCGCGCAGCAGCCCGCCGAGGAGGGCTTCTCCGATCTTTCCTGCTCCGAGAACGGCGATCATCTGGCTCATGCGGTCATCGTCGCATCGGACGGCGGCCGGGCGGCGCGTTGTCCGGTTGCCGGTACCGGGGGCGTGGGCCGGGCGGGGCCCGGCGCGGCCGGTCAGGCGTCGGGCGCGCGGACCAGCGTCAGCCGCACGATGTACTCCTCGGCCACGATGCCGTCGGGGAACTCGGCGCAGACCGCCTCGCGTTCGGCGTCGATGAGCGGGGTCCGGTCCCCCGGGGGGAGGACGGACAGCGTCGAGTGCGTGGCGAGGTTGTCGAGATGGGTGTCGACCGGGACGCTGCGGGTCCAGCGGAGTTCGCCGCGCACGGGTTCCAGTCCGAGGCCGAGGCTCTCGATGATCGACGCGGCGTTCTCGGGGACGTCCGAGAGGCCGTGGTCGGGGGCGGCGGCGGAAAGCCGCTCCGCCTGGGCGCGCACCCACTCCTTCTCCTGGTCCGGCACGTTCCACCACAGCGCGAGGGCGCCGCCGGGGCGCAGCACGCGCAGCGCCTCGGGGACGGAGCGCCGCGGCTCGGTCCAGTGCCAGGACTGGGCGTAGGTGACGAGGTCGAAACGGCGGTCCGCGAAGGGGAGGGCGTCGCCGTCGGCGCGGACCAGCGGGAGCCCGGGGTGTGCGATGTTCAGCTGGGAGGCCATGGGTTCCGAGGGCTCCACGGCGGTGACCCGGGCGCCGTGCTGGTTGAGCAGCTGGCTGGCTATGCCGGTGCCCGCGCCGACGTCGAGTATCTCGGTCTCGGCCAGCGGGCGTCCGATGTGCGACTCGATCAGCTCGAACAGCTCCGGCGGGTAGCTGGGACGCGAGGCCGCGTACTCGGTCGCGACGGCGTCGAAGGACCGGGCGTAGGCGGAGTGCGGCAGCGGAGACGTCATGGCTGACGTCTCCCCCGGTGGCGGCGGAACTACACGGATCCGCGGCGGCGTTGGCCGGTCCGTGCCGCGCGGTGGCGGGGCCGCGCCGTGCGGTGGCGGGGCCGCGCCGTGCGGCGGGGGTCCGAGCCCGGGCCCGGGGTGCGGGGCCCGGGGGTCAGTGGGTCGCGGTGAGGCGGGCGAAGGCGACGACGTTGCCGAGGTAGCCGCCGGCGGCGCTGGAGAACGGTCCGCCGCAGGTGATGAGGCGGAGTTCGGGGGCGGAGCTCTGGCCGTAGACCAGCTCGTCGGGGAAGTCCTCGCGGTCGAAGACGTCGACGGCCGTGACGGTGAAGACGGCGGTCCGGCCGTCCGCCCGGTCGATCTCGACGGTGTCGCCGCGCTGGAGGGCGCCGAGGTCGTAGAAGACCGCGGGGCCCCGCGAGTTGTCGACGTGGCCGGTGATCAGCGAGGTTCCCGGCGAGCCGGGCGAGACGCCGTCGCGGTACCAGGCGGCGAGGTCGGCCCGCTCCTCCGGGGGGACCTCGGGGCTGCCGGAGGGCTCCAGCCCCAGGCCGGTGAGCGGGGCGTCCACGGCTATCGCGGGTATCCGCACGGTCAGCGGAGTGGAGGGCGGCAGCTCCGGGACGCCGGCCGGCGCGGTGCCCGGCGCGGCGGCGGTGACCGCGGTGTCGCCGTCGCGCACCCCGTCGGCAGCCGCGGGCTGTGGCGGGTCGCTGCTGCCCTCACCGTCGTTCATGGCGACGGTGCCGGTGATCAGCGCTGCCGCGGCCACGGTGGCGACGGCGGTGGTCAGTGCCTTCTCCGAGACTCTCATGGGGACCCGTTCCGTTGGGTGGTGGCTGGGCGACGGGGCGGGGTGTGGACCGGCCCCCGGGTGGCTGGTGCCACCGGGGGGCCGAAGCGGGCCCGTCACTGACCGTGGAGGTCGGCCGGCAGGGCCGGGCCCGGACTCGGTGCGCACCTCACGGGTGCGGCCGGGGCGGACCGCCGTCCGTCAGCGGTCGGCCGAGGCGGCGCGCCTGCGGAGCACCCAGGCGCTGCCGGCGCCGACCGCGAACAGGACGGCGGCGCTGCCGGCGATCACGCCGACGGTGCCGTCGGGCCCGCCGACGCCGCCGCTGACCCCGCCCGAGGGTGCCGTGGGGCTCGCGGTCGTGGTGGGCGTGGCGGTGGGCGACGCCGTCGCGGTGGGCGTACTGGTGGGGGACGCGGTCGGCGAGGTGGTCGAGCCGGCCTGCACCACCCGGAGCGTTCCGGTGATGACATCGCCGTTGGCGCAGGTCACACCGATCCCGTAGTCGCCGGCGGTGGCGCGGGACGGGACGGTGAAGCCGCCGACCAGGATCTCCGGCTGCACCCCCGGGCGCAGGGTGAAGGTGCCGCCGCCGACGGTGGTGGCGTCACCGCGGGCGGTGTCGTCACCGTCGCAGTCGGCGGTGTTGACGGCGACCGCGTCACCGGGATGGGCGGGGTTGGGGAAGAGTTCGACGGTGCCGTCGTCCTGGGCGTGGGCGGCACCGGTGGCGAGTCCGAGGGATATGAGTACGGCGGTGGCGGTGGCGAGGCCACGGCCGTGGCGGGTCAGGCGCATCTGGTCCTCCGCTGGGAGCACGGCGGCGGTGCGCGTCGCACCGCTTGGTTCGATACGACCCGGATTCGCGGCGTGGCGCGCGCCGAAGCTGGTGGGAGTGGCAGGATCCGGCGGCGAGTCAGCAGCGGTCGCGCGACGCCGTATCCGCTGGTCACAGCGGTGTCGAGGAGGCGCGGTGCGGTCGGCGGAAGTTGCGGCGAACGGGCGACACTCCGATGGCCGAGGCCGGGGCGGCGCGGCAGGGTGGGACGCGTGCCCGGGCCGCGCGGCAGCGTCCGGTGGTCCGCCGACGGCCCGCCGGCGCGCCGTGGGGTCGAACGGGGCGGCGTGGACGCGAGCGGCGCGGGCAGCAGCGCGTCAGGGACGAGCAACGACCCGAGCGAGACGAGGGAGACCACCGTGCGCACGCTGTACGCCTTCATCTGCACGAGCCTGGACGGGCGCACCGCCGCCCCCGGCGACGACCTCTCCTGGCAGGCGCTCGACGAGGAGTTCGACGCGCTGTCGCTCAACCAGCTGGTCGAGACCGACGCCGTGCTGCTGGGGCGCCGCACCTACGAGGGGATGGCGGCGTACTGGCCCACCGAGACGGGCCGGGAGTACAACCCGCGGGTGGCGGAGCTGATGAACGGGCTGCCCAAGCTGGTGGTCTCCTCGACGCTGCGGGAGACGACCTGGGAGAACAGCGAGCTGCTGCCCCTGGGCGCGGGCGGCCTGCCCCGGGCGGTGGCGGAGCTGAAGCAGCGGCCCGGTCGGGCGATGGGTGTGCTGGGCAGTCCGACGCTGGTCGCGGGGCTGCTGGCGGCGGGCGTCCTCGACGAACTGCGGGTGCACGTCAGCCCGGTCGTGCTCGGCGAGGGGCCGTCGCTGCTGGAGACGCTGCCCGGCCGCACGGAGCTGCGGCTCACGGACTCCCGGGCGCTGGGCTCGGGAGCCGTGCTGTCGACCTATCGCCCCTGACGGCCGGGGCCGCCGGCCGGGTCGGCGGTCAGCGCCGCCGGCGGCCCTTCTCGCCGCGGCGGGAGGGGTTGCCGGAACGCTTGGTGGTGCGGCGCCGGTACTGGCTCAGCTCCTGCTCGTACGCCGTGCGGCGGAGCTGCTCCCCCGGCGCCTCCAGGCCGCTGCGGATGCCGTAGGCGAGCAGGACGCCGACGAAGCCGATGGCCTTGATCGAACGGAAGGCGTGCTCGTCGCCGGGGGCCGGCCGCTTGTACGAGGACCAGGTGCGGTTGAAGGCGACCGCCGAGCAGATCGCGAACGCCAGCACGAGGAGCGTGGTCAGCCAGGTGGCGGAGTCCGCGATGTAGAGCCCCTCGTAGACCAGGCGCAGCAGCACCACGCCGACGACGGCGAGCGAGACCGCCGCCAACCCCAGCGCGAACCGGCGCACCGGGTACAGCCCGGAGCGGTCCACCCAGGTGGTGCCGTAGAAGCGGATGGGCTCGGGCTTCGGGGCGTCGTCGCCCTCGGCGACGCTCTGCGGCTCCTTGCTCATGGCGGACAGTATGACGGGCGCTGCCCGGAGCGGGAGGGGGAGGTCGGCGGAAGCGGGCGTTCCGCCGGCGGCGCGCCGGCTCGACCGCGGCTCAGAGGGTGTGGACGGCGGTGAGATCGACGTCGACGGGGAACGGCGCGGACACCTTCAGCCGGTCGTGGAAGATGCCGGTCGGCACGTAGGCGCCGGTGACGTCGTCGCGCTCGTAGACGTAGACGACGGGGTTCTCGTCGTCGGCGGACATCTCCACCCGCCAGAAGTGCCGGATGCCGGCGGCCGCGTACTTGTGCGGCTTGGTGTCGCGGTCCCGCGCCGTGGAGTCCGGCGAGACCACCTCGACCGCGAGGACGACATCCTCGGCCCGGTAGCGGGTGGTGGTGAGGCCGCCGACCGCGCTCCGCTGCACCACCGAGAGGTCGGGCTCGGTGGCGGTGCGCGCCGAGAGGACGACCGTCATCTCACGTTCCACAGCAAGGTGTGTCGGTGCCTGGACCCGGAGCTCGTGCTCCAGCAGATAGATCACCAGCGCGTGAAAACGTCGCTGCGGACTCATGAAGACGAGGCTCCCGTCGATCAGCTCGGTGTGCGGCGGGAGGTCGGGGAGCCGGTAGAGGTCCTCCACGGTCCAGCCGCCTTCGGGCGGCACCGGCCAGGAGACGGGGCGGCGCGGTTCGGCGGCGGTCATGAGTCCTCCCATGCACGGGATTCTGCCTCGTGCCGCCCACACTACCCAGCGCAGAAAGGGTTCACCGGACCGAACGAGCGAAACACCCGCGAACCCGCCCGTAGGCGGCGACCCGGTGGTAGAGCGGGCGGAGCGACGGCGGTCCGGGGCGTGACGTGACGCCGCCGCCCTCCGCCCGGAGCGGGCGGAGGGCGGCGTGCGGACGTGCGGGGGCCTTCGGGCGGTCAGCCCTCCAGCTTGGTGATGTCGCGGACGGCGCCCTTGTCGGCGCTGGTCGCCATGGCGGCGTAGGCGCGCAGCGCCAGCGAGACCGTGCGCTCGCGGTCGACGGGCCGGTACTGCCCGTCGAGCGCCTCACGCCGGGCGGCGAGCGTGGCGTCGTCCACCTTGAGCTCGATGGTGCGGTTCGGGATGTCGATGGCGATGAGGTCGCCGCTCTCGACGAGGGCGATGGTGCCGCCGGCCGCGGCCTCCGGGGAGACGTGGCCGATGGACAGCCCGGAGGTCCCGCCCGAGAACCGGCCGTCGGTGATCAGCGCGCACTTGGCGCCGAGGCCGCGCCCCTTGAGGAAGGCGGTCGGGTACAGCATCTCCTGCATGCCGGGGCCGCCCTTGGGGCCCTCGTAGCGGACGACGACCACGTCGCCCTCGGTGACGCGCTTCTGGAGGATCGCCTCGACCGCCGCCTCTTGGGACTCCACGACCACCGCGGGGCCGGTGAAGGTCCAGATCGACTCGTCGACGCCGGCCGTCTTCACGACGCAGCCGTCGGTGGCGAGGTTGCCGTAGAGCACGGCGAGGCCGCCGTCGGCGCTGTAGGCGTGCGCGGCGTCGCGGATGCAGCCGCCGGCGGCGTCGGTGTCCAGGGTGTCCCAGCGCTCCGACTGCGAGAAGGCCGTGGCGGAGCGGACGCAGCCGGGGGCGGCGTAGAACATCTCGGTGGCCTCGGGGGAGGGCGAGCCGCCGCGGATGTCCCAGCTCTTGAGCCACTCGCCGAGCGAGTCGGCGTGCACGGCGTGCACGTCCTCGTGGAGGTGGCCGGCGCGGTGCAGCTCGCCCAGGATGGCGGGGATGCCGCCGGCCCGGTGGACGTCCTCCATGTGGTAGTCGCCGTTGGGCGCGACCTTGCAGACGCACGGCACCCGGCGGGAGACCGCGTCGATGTCGCTCATGGTGAAGTCGAGGCCGGCTTCCTGGGCGGCGGCCAGCAGGTGCAGCACGGTGTTGGTGGAGCCGCCCATGGCGACGTCCAGCGCCATGGCGTTCTCGAAGGCGGCGCGCGAGGCGACGGCGCGGGGCAGCACCGTGGCGTCGTCCTGGTCGTAGTGGCGCTTGGTGATCTCCACCACGGTGCGGCCGGCGGCCTCGTACAGCTCGCGGCGGGCGGTGTGGGTGGCGAGCACGGAGCCGTTGCCGGGCAGGCCGAGCCCCAACGCCTCGACCAGGCAGTTCATCGAGTTGGCGGTGAACATGCCGGAACAGGAGCCGCAGGTCGGACAGGCGGCTTCCTCGATGCGCTCCAGGTCCTCGTCGGAGACGGTGTCGGAGACCGCCTCGGACATGGCGTGCACCAGGTCCAGGTTGGAGCGGACGGTGCCGTCCACCAGGGTCGTCTTGCCGGCCTCCATCGGGCCGCCCGAGACGAAGACCGTGGGGATGTTGAGGCGCAGCGCGGCCATCAGCATGCCCGGGGTGATCTTGTCGCAGTTGGAGATGCAGATCAGCGCGTCGGCGCAGTGCGCCTCGGTCATGTACTCGACCGAATCGGCGATCAGGTCGCGGGAGGGCAGCGAGTAGAGCATGCCGCTGTGGCCCATGGCGATGCCGTCGTCGACCGCGATGGTGTTGAACTCGCGGGGGATGCCGCCGGCGGCGCTGATGGCCTCGGAGACGATCCGGCCCACCGGCTGGAGGTGGGTGTGGCCGGGGACGAACTCGGTGAAGCTGTTGGCGACGGCGATGATCGGCTTGCCGAAGTCCTCGCGCGCTACGCCGGCGGCGCGCAGGAGGGAGCGCGCCCCCGCCATGTTGCGGCCGTGGGTGACGGTGCGGGACCTCAGTGTCGGCATGGCTCGGCGCTCCCGGGTGGGTCTCGGTGCTGCGGTCGGTTCGGTTGTGGGACCGGCTGCGGTCGCGGCGCTCGGCGACGGCCGCGGCCCGGTCGGCCCTGCGGGCTCCGCACGGCGCCGGCGTCGCGCGCGTCCGACGGTGCCCCGGATGTCGAGCCTACGCGTCCCGCCCGCCTGACGGGACGCTCGTACCGGATCCTGAGACCAACGAGGCGCGCGGCCCCGGGCGGGCAGGGCCGCGCGGCCGGTCGGTCAGCCGCAGCCGGAGCCGCAGCCCCCTGCCGGTGCGTCGGCCGGGTGCGGGGCGAGCAGCGGCAGCGGGCGGGCGCCGTCCGGGAGCCCGGCGGGGGCGGTCGCCGCCAGCCGCGCCTCGCAGAACCCGACCAGCACCTCGTACCCGTCCTTGCCCATCAACTCGATCAGCTCGGGGGCGTAGGAGAGGTACACGGGGCGCTGCCCGCCGTGGGCCAAGGGCGCTCCCGTGCACCACCAGTTCAGGTCGTGGCCGCCCGGGCCCCAGCCGCGGCGGTCGTACTCGCCGATGGAGACGATCAGCCGCTGCTCGCCGTCCGGCTGCTCGACCCACTCGTAGGTGCGGCGCACCGGCAGCTGCCAGCAGACGTCCGGCTTGGTCTCCAGCGGCTCGCGGCCCTCCCGCAGCGCGAGGGTGTGCAGGGCGCAGCCCTCGCCGCCGGGGAAGCCGGGCCGGTTGAGGAAGAGGCAGGCGCCGTCCACGCGGCGCGTCTGGCGTTCGCCGTCGTCGTCGAGGCCGACGAAGCCGTCGGGTCCGGTGCCCTCGGCGTGGTACTGCCACGTCTCGGGGGTGAGGCGCGCGGCATGGAGCGCGACGCGCTCCTCGTCCTCCTCGTCGGAGAAGTGCGCGCCGAGCGTGCAGCAGCCGTCGCTCGCGCGCCCGGCGCGGATGCCCTGGCAGCCGCGGCCGAAGATGCAGTTCCACCCGGACGTCAGCCAGGTCAGGTCGCAGCGGAAGACCTGTTCGGCGTCGGCGGGGTCGGGGAACTCGACCCAGGCGCGGGGGAAGTCGAGGTCGACCTCGTCACCGGCGGCACGGCGGCTCGCGCCGTCCGTCGGGGCCGGCGCAGCGGCGGGCTCATCACCGCTCTGGCCTCGGGCTTTCCGTCGTTTGCCGAGCTTTGCCCGATTCGTCGATGTCACACCGCCAGGGTACGGGGAAGGAGTAGCGTGGCGGCCCATGAGACTAGGTGTTCTCGATGTGGGATCGAATACGGTCCACCTGTTGGTGGTCGACGCACATCCCGGCGCCCGCCCGCTGCCCGCCTACTCCCACAAGGCGGAGCTGCGCCTCGCCGAGTTGCTGGACTCCTCGGGCGCCATCGGGAGCGACGGGATAGAGCGGCTGATCACCACGGTGCACGACGCGTTGACCGTGGCGGAGGACCGGGGCGTCGCCGAGTTGCTGCCGTTCGCGACGTCGGCGGTCCGGGACGCCACCAACGCGGACGAGGTGCTGCGGCGGGTGGAGGCCGCGACCGGCGTCACGCTCCAGGTGCTGTCCGGTGCGGACGAGGCGCGGCTGACGTTTCTGGCGGCCCGGCGCTGGCTGGGGTGGTCGGCGGGCCGGCTGCTGATGGTCGACATCGGCGGCGGCTCGCTGGAGATCGCGTTCGGGACGGACGAGGAGCCGGCGGCGGCGGTCTCGCTGCCGCTGGGAGCGGGGCGGTTGACGGCGGGCCGGCTGCCGGGCGATCCGCCGGACCCGGGGGACGTGCGGAGGCTGCGGCGTTCGGTGCGGTCGGAGATCGCGCAGGTCGTCGGCGAGTTCACGCGGATCGGTGAGCCGGACCGGGTGGTGGGCACCTCCAAGACGCTGAAGCAGTTGGCGCGGCTGACGGGCGCGGCCCGGAGCTCGGAGGGCCAGTACGTGCGGCGGCAGCTGGCGGCGGAGGCGCTGCGGTCGTGGACGCCGAAGCTGGCGGCGCTGCCGACGCGGGAGCGGGCGCTGCTGCCGGGCGTCTCGGAGGGGCGCGCGCACCAGTTGGTCGCCGGGGCGGTCGTCGCGGAGGCGGCGATGGACCTGTTCGGGGTGGTGTCGATGGAGATCTGCCCGTGGGCGCTGCGGGAGGGCGTGATCCTGCGGCGGCTGGACCGGATGCGCGCGGCCTGACCGCGGCGGGGTTGTCCGGGTGGCGGCCCGCCCCCGGAGGTGCTGCGGTCAGGGGGTGCGGCGGCGGAGGGTGGCGGCGCCGAGCGCCAGCACCGCGACGGTGACGGCACCGACGACGACCACGTCCCGGACGTAGGCCGCCGTGACGCCGGGATGGTTGACGACCTCGGTCATGCCGTCGACCGCGTAGGAGAGCGGCAGCACGTCGGAGACGGCCGAGAGCACCGGTTGCATGCTGTCCCGGGGGACGAAGAGGCCGCAGAGCAGGATCTGCGGGACGATCACCGCGGGGAAGAACTGCACCGCCTGGAACTCGGTGGCGGCGAACGCCGAGACGAACAGGCCGAGGGCCATGCCCAGCAGGGCGTTGAGCACGGCGACGACCAGCAGCAGCCACGGCGAGCCGGCCGGCCGCAGGTCGAGGACGAAGACCGCGGCGGAGGTGGCCGACGCGGCCTGGACGACGGCGAGTCCGCCGAACGCGAGGGCGTAGCCGGCGATCAGGTCGACCCGCGCCGGCGGCATGGTGAGCAGCCTCTCCAGGGTGCCGCCGGAGCGTTCCCGCTTCGGTGGCGATGGAGGTCACCAGGAACATGGTGATCAGCGGGAAGACGCCGAGCAGGATGGCGCCGATGCGGGTGAAGCCGGTGCGGTCGGCGTCGAAGACGTAGTACAGCAGGATCAGCAGCAGGACGGGCACGAGCAGCAGCAGCGCGACGGTGCGCGGGTCGTGGGCCAGCTGCCGCAGCACGCGCAGCGCCGTCGCGCCGGTGCACGTCAGGTGGGCGGCGGCACGGGTGCGGCCGGAGCGGGTGCGGCCGGGGACCGTCGGGGGCTGCGCGGTCACCGGCTGCCTCCGCGGGCGGGCGGGGTCTCCACGAGGCGGAGGAAGGCGTCCTCGACGGTGGCCGCGCCCGTGGCGCGACGCAGGCCGTCCGGGGTGTCGTCCGCCAGGATCCTGCCGTCCCGCATCAGCAGCAGCCGGTCGCAGCGGTCCGCCTCGTCCATGACGTGGGAGGAGATGAGCAGCGTGGTGCCGCGGCCCGCCGCGAGGCGGTGGAAGAGGCGCCAGAGGTCGCGCCGCAGCACCGGGTCGAGCCCGACCGTCGGTTCGTCGAGGACGAGCAGCTCGGGTTCGCCGAGGAGGGCGACGGCGAGCGAGGCCCGCGACCGCTGTCCGCCGGAGAGGTCGGCGGTGAGCGCCCCGGCCCGGTCCCGCAGGTCCACGTCGTCCAGGACGCGCGCCACTTCGGCGGCGCGGCGCCGACGCCCGACCCCGAGGATCGCGGCGTAGTGGTCGAGGTTCTGCCGGACGGTCAGGTCGCGGTAGACGGAGGGCTCCTGGGTGACGTACCCGATGCGGGAGCGGAGCCCGGGGTCGCCGGCCGGGCGGCCGAGGACACTGAGCCGGCCGTGGACGCGCGCCTGGGTGCCGACGACGGAACGGAGCAGGGTGGTCTTGCCGCAGCCGGACGGCCCGAGCAGCCCGGTGACGGTGCCCGGCGCGACGGTGAGGGTGATGCCGTGGAGGACGGGCCGCCCGCCGCGCTCGACGGTCAGCTCCCGGGCGTCGACCGCAGCCGGTCGCCCCGACGCACCGGCGGCGCCGCGCGGCCGGGCCGGTTCTGACCGGTTCGCTCCCGGTTCGTCGCTCACGTCCGCATCGTGCTCCGTGGCGGCGGCGGGGTCAAGCAGGTCGCGGTCGGCGTCCGCCGGTGCGGCCGCGGCAGCGTCTACGCTGGGGCGCGTTATGCCTGAAGCTGCGCTACCGCCGACGCGTGTCGGCCTGTCCACCGCCTCCGTCTACCCGGAGAACACCGCGGCCGCGTTCGAGACGGCGGCCCGGCTGGGGTACGACGGCGTCGAGGTCATGGTGTGGACCGACCCCGTCAGTCAGGACGTCGACGAGCTGGCACGGCTGTCGGAGCGCCATGACGTGCCGGTGCTGGCGATCCACGCGCCGTGTCTGCTGATCACGCAGCGGGTGTGGTCGACCGACCCGTGGGTGAAGCTCCGGCGGTCGCGCTCGGCCGCGGAGCGGCTGGGGGCGGACACCGTGGTGGTGCATCCGCCGTTCCGGTGGCAGCGCGCCTACGCGGCGGACTTCGTCGCCGGGGTGCGGCGGTTGGCCGACGACACCGACGTGCGCATCGCGGTGGAGAACATGTACCCGTGGCGGTACCGCAAGCGCGAGATGCTCGCCTACTCCCCCGGCTGGGACCCGACGGAGAGCGACTACCGCCACGTCACGCTGGACACCTCGCACACCGCGACCGCGCGGGTGGACACGCTCGCGATGGCGGAGCGGATGGGTGACCGGCTGGCGCACGTCCACATCGCCGACGGCACGGGCACGGCCAAGGACGAGCACCTGGTGCCGGGGCGCGGCAGCCAGCCCTGCGGGGAACTGCTGGGCCGGCTGGGCGCGACGGGGTTCACCGGGCACGTGGTGGTGGAGGTGAACACGCGGCGGGCGGTCTCCGGCGACGAGCGGGAGGCGGACCTCGCGGAAGCGTTGGCCTTCACCCGGCTGCACCTCGCGGCCGGCGTGCCGCACCGCGGCGCCTGACGGCGACGGGCAGCCGCTGCTGTGCCCCGGCCGACCCGCACCGTCCGGACGGCAGGACGGCGGGGCGGCAGGACGGCGGGGCGGCGCGGCGCAGCGGGGCGGTCAGTCGGCGAGCGCGGCGCGGACGGATTCCGCGAGCGGGGTCGTGGCGCGGCCCAGCAGCGCGGGGAGGTCGCCGGTGACGGCGGCCAGCGCCCCCTTGGAGACCTTGACATCGGAGTCGACGAGCAGCGACACCACGAAGTCGGGCAGTCCCGCCTCGGCCAGCAGCTGCGCGTAGCCGTCGCCGCCGAGGTCGCGGTAGGCGACCTCGCGGCCGGAGACCCGGGCTGCCTCGGCGGCCAGTTCCGGCAGGGTCCAGGCGGTGTCCCCGGTGAGCTCGTGGATGCGGCCCGCCTGGTCCTCGGAGGTGACCACGATCGCCGCGGCCTCGGCCAGGTCGGCGCGGGAGGCCGCGGCCACACGGCCGTCGCCGGCGGCGCCGACGATCTCGCCGCGCGCGACGGAGTCCGCGAGGCCGGCCGTGTAGTTCTCGGTGTACCAGCCGTTGCGCAGCAGCACGGTGGGCAGCCCGGACTCGGCGAGCGCGCCCTCGGTGTCGCGGTGGACGCGGGCGAGGTCGAGGGTGTTGACATCCGCGCCGACCAGTGAGGTGTAGGCGACGAGGCCGACCCGGACCTCGCGGGCGGCGGTGACGACGGCGCGGTGCTGGACGATGCGCTGGTCGTCGGGGCCGGTGGAGGAGACGAACAGCAGCGTCTCGGTGCCGCGCAGCGCGGCGGGCAGGGTCTCGGGGCGGTCGTAATCGGCCTGCCGCAGCTCGACCCCGAGGTCGGCCAGGTCCGCCGCGCGCTCCGGGTCTCGCACCACGGCGGCTATGCCGGCCGCCGGTACGTCGCGCGCCAGCAGTTGTTCGATCGCGAGGCGGCCGAACTGACCGGTGGCACCGGTGACAGTGATCATCACGTACTTCCTTCGGTTCTGCGGTGCTGGGCCGCCGTCGGCGGGCCCGGAGCGGGGCGTCGGTACGGCGGTCCGTACCGTGCGGGTACGGCATCCAATCTACGCCGCGAGTTCCGCAGTGCAAACTTTTCGAAAGTGCTGCGTTTTCGGCGGTACGATGGCGCCATGAGCGAGACCCCCCGGGCGGCCGCTGCCGCCCGCACCGGCCCGCCGCAGGCGGTCACGGCGAAGCCGTTCGACGTCTTCGCGCGCGGCTGCCCCTCGCGCCCCGTGCTGGAGCACCTCACCGGCCGGTGGGGAGCGCTCGTCCTGGCGGCGCTCCGGGAGGGACCGGCCCGGTTCAACGCGCTGCGCCGCCGCGTCGACGGGATCAGCGAGAAGATGCTCGCCCAGACGCTCCAGTCCCTGGAACGCGACGGGTTCGTCCACCGGGAGGTCCATGCGGTGCTGCCGCCGCGGGTGGAGTACCGGCTGACCGAGCTGGGCCGGGACACCGCCGACCGGCTGCTCGCCCTCATCGAGCTGCTCCACGCCGAGATGCCGGCGGTGATCGGGGCGCAGCAGCGCTACGACCGCGCGCGGTCGTGAGGCGGCGCCCGCGCGGCGGGTGACGCGCGGCGCGCTCCCCCGCCCCCGCTTTCCCGCGTGCGACCGGAGGGCGCCCGCGCGGCCCGGGCCGAGGGCGCCGCGCCCGCCGCCGCGTCAGGCAGGTGTCGCTGTCGGACAGGTGCCGGGTCAGACCTGCGCCGGGTCAGGCAGGTGCCGCGGCGCGGGCGACGGCCGCGAGGAGGCGGGCCTGGGTCACCAGGTCGCCGCTGGGCTCCGCGCGCGTGCGCACCGCCTGGGCGAACGCCGCCACCGCGCGGGCGACCTGGTCCGCGGCGGCCGCGGGGTGGTCGTGCACGGTGCCGTCGCGCTCCAGCCGCAGGAGCGGGCGGTGGTCGGCGGGCGGAGTGAACGCGGGCTCGACGGTGAGGCGTCCCGTGGTGCCGTGCAGGGTGTAGCTGCTGCGGTAGGCGTGGTCGAGGCCGTAGGTGAGCTGGACGGCGACACCCTCGCCCGCGTCGAGGAGGGCGCTGCCGGCGGTGTCCACCGCCTCGCCGGGCCGGCGGCGGGAGGTGGCGCCGACGAGCCGGAGCGGGGACGCGCCCGGCGGTCCCGGAGGGGCGCCGGGTGGCATGAGCACCGCTGCCAGGTGGAGGGCCGCCCGCACGGGGTAGACACCGACGTCCCACAGTGCCCCGCCGCCGAGCTCCGGGCGGTGGCGGATGTCGCCCTCGGCGCGGCGCGGGACGGTGAACGCCGCCTCCAGCGACTGGACCCGGCCGATCGCCCCGTCGGTGACGAGCCGCACGGCCTCCCGGTGCTGCGGATGGTGGGGGAAGAGGACGTTCTCCACCAGGGCGAGGCCGCGGTCGCGGGCGAGGGCCACCAGTTCCTCGGCGTCCGCCGCCGAGGTCGCGGCCGGCTTCTCGACCAGCACGTGCTTGCCGGCCAGCAGCGCGGCGCGCGCCCAGCGGTGGTGCAGCGAGTTGGGCAGCGGCACGTAGACCGCGTCGACGGTGTCGTCGGCGAGCGGCTCGTCGTAGGTGGCGGCGGCGCGGCAGCCGTAGGAACGGGCGAGCGCGGCGGTCCGTTCCGGGTCCCGGCCGGCGACGACGGCGACGGTGGTGTCGGGGCACGCGGCGAACGCGGGCAGCATGCGGCGCCGGGCGATGTCGGCGGTGCCGAGGACCGCGACCCGCACCGCGGGGCGGTCGCTCCCGGTCCCGGGCCGGTCGTGGCCGGTCACAGCGTCACTCCTCCGGTGTGCAGGACGGAGAGCAGCGTACGCGCCTGCACGTTGACCTGGTGGCCCTGCCGGGTGAGGGCGCCGAGCTGGTCGGGGGTGAGCCAGCAGAAGCCGGGCCCCGGGTCGTCGGCGGCGGGGTCGTCGAGGTGGTCGACGGAGACGAACAGGCAGCGGGTGCGGGCGTCGAGGAAGCGGCCGCCCTCGTCGGAGTGGAGGGCGGAGTAGCGCACCGCGGGACCGGTGGCGGCGGCGACGAGGTCGGCGTGGCGCGGCCGGGCCGCGGTCGGCAGGTGGGCGTAGTTGTGCGGCGCGTACTGGACGGTGGGGGCGATCTCGACGGTGTGCAGCAGGCCGGGTTCGGCTCGGGCCTGGGCCAGCAGGTGGGGGACGCCGCCGATCCGGCGGACGAGGAACGCGGTGACGCCCGGCCCGCACGGCTCGAACAGCGGCTGGGTCCAGCCGGCCACCTCACGGCTCTCGCTCTCCACCGCGACGGCGACCACCCGGAACCAGCGGTCCTCCCGGTGCCGTACCGCGGACTCCTCGCGGGTCCACCCCGCCACGGAACGCAGCGGGACCGGCCGGGCGAGGAGGCGGCGGCGGGCGCGCTCCCCCGTCAGCCAGGAGGCGATCTCCACGGCGGTGTGCCGCGGGGTGCCGCCGGGCCGCGGCGCGGGCAGGCAGGCCAGGACGGAGCGGGAGTCCATGTTGACGAGGTCGTCGTGGTGGAGCAGGGCGCCCAGTTCCCCGAGGGTGAACCAGCGGAAGTCGGGGTCGGGGGCCACCTCCGCGTCGGTCTCGACGACGACGTTGCGGTTGGACTTCTGCCAGAACCAGGAGCCGTGCTCGGACTGGAGTCCGTCGGTCAGCGGCCGGCCGGGGCGGTCACCGGTGAAGTGGTCGAGGTACCGGACGGCGGAACCGCCGTGCGCGCGCTGGTAGTTGCTGCGGGTGGCCTGCACGGTGGGTGAGAGCTGGAGCAGGTTGGGGTTGCCGGGCTCCATCTTGGCCTGCATCAGGAAGTGCAGGACGCCGTCGAACTCCTTGGCCAGGATGCCGAGGAGGCCGATCTCGGGCTGCCGGATGATCGGCTGCTGCCAGTCGCCGAAGGGGTGGGGGCCGCCGTCGATCCGGACGCCCTCGACACGGAAGAACCGGCCGCTGGTGTGTGCGAGGTCGCCGCCGTCCTCCTCGAACCGCCAGCCGTCGAGCGCGGCGAGGGGTATCCGCCGGACCCGGGAGGGTCGGGCCCGGCCCCGGGAGGCGAGCCAGTCGCGGACGTCGGCGGCGAGGCCCGGGGAGCCGGTCGCCGCGGCGGAGCGGGCGAGCCGCTCCCGCGTGGCGGACGCCGCGGGGTGCTCGGCGGTGCCGGGCCTCATCCTCGGCCCGCCGTGAACTCCCGTACGGAGGCGACGACGTAGTCGATCATCTCGTCGGTGAGGCCCGGGTACACGCCGGTCCAGAAGGTGCTGGTCATGACGGTGTCGCTGTGGGTGAGCTCGCCGACGACCCGGTGCGGGATGTTCCGGTAGGCGGGTTGGCGGGTGAGGTTGCCGGCGAACAGGCGCCGGGTGCCGATCCGGCGGCTCTCCAGGAAGCCGGTCAACTCGCCGCAGGTGAAGGGGGCGTCGGGGGCGACCGTCATGACGAAGCCGAACCAGCTCGGTTCGCTGCCGGGGGTGGGCTCGGGCAGCAGCAGGTGGCGCACCCCGTCGAGCCCCTCGCGCATGCGGCGCCAGTTGCGGCGCCGGGCGGCGACGAACTCGTCGAGGCGGGTGAGTTGGGAGAGCCCGAGAGCGGCCTGGAGGTCGGTCGACTTCAGGTTGTACCCGATGTGCGAGAAGACGTACTTGTGGTCGTAACCGGAGGGCAGGTCGCCGAACTGCTGGTCGAACCGCTTCAGGCAGGTGTCGTTCTTGCCGGGCTCGCACCAGCAGTCGCGGCCCCAGTCGCGCAGCGACTCCACGATCCGGGCGAGCCGGAGGTCGGAGGTGGTGACGATGCCGCCCTCCCCCATCGTCAGGTGGTGCGCGGGGTAGAAGCTGACCGTGCTGGCGTGGCCGAAGGTTCCCGTCAGCCGCCCCTGGTAGGTCGAGCCGACCGCGTCGCAGTTGTCCTCGATGAAGACCAGGCCGTGGTCGGCGGCGAGTTGGGCGATCTCGGCCACTTCGAACGGGTTGCCGAGGGCGTGGGCGATCATGATGCCGCGGGTGCGCGGTCCGATCGCGGCGGCGACGCGGTCGGCGGTGGTGTTGTAGGTGGTGGGGTCGATGTCGACGAAGACCGGCACCATCCCGTTCTGCACGATCGGGTTGACGGTGGTGGGGAAGCCGGCCGCGACCGTGATGACCTCGTCGCCGGCGCGCAGCCGGCGTTCCTCGGGCAGGTGGGAGGAGGTGTGGGCGGTCAGGGCGAGGAGGTTGGCGGAGGAGCCGGAGTTGGTCAGGTGCGCCTTGCGGCGCTTGAGCAGCCGCGCGAAGGAGGACTCGAACTTCCGGGAGGCGGGGCCGGCGGCGATCCGCAGGTCGAGGGCGGCCTCGACGAGGGCGGCGCGGTCGGTCTCGTCCAGCACCGCTCCCGAGGGCCAGATCTCGGTGACGCCGGGGACGAACTCCTCGGGGCCGCGCAGGCTCCGGTGGTACTTCCGGGTCTCCTCCAGGACCGCCCGGCGGTGGTCCTCGCTCATGCGGACGTCCCTTCCTGCTCGTCGCGGGTGCGCTGCTGCGCCCGCTGCCACCAGCCGCGGTGGTGCCGGTACCAGTCGACGGTGGCGGCCAGTCCGTCGTCGAAGCCGACGCGCGGGGTGAAGCCGAGCTCGTCGCGGATCTTCGTGCAGTCCAGCGAGTAGCGCTGGTCGTGCCCCTTGCGGTCGGCGACGTGCCGCACCAGCGCGGGGTCGGCGCCGCAGAGGGCGAGGAGCCGGTCGGTGATGGCGAGGTTGGTGAGTTCGTTGCCGCCGCCGACGTGGTACACCTCGCCGGCGGCGCCGCCGGTGAGCACGGTCTGCACGGCGCGCGCGTGGTCGTCGACGTGCACCCAGTCGCGGACGTTGCGGCCGGTGCCGTACAGCGGTACGGGCTCGCCGTCCAGCAGGCGCGTGGTGAAGTGCGGGATGAGCTTCTCCGGGTGCTGGTGCGGCCCGTAGGTGTTGGAGGACCGGGTGATCGAGACGTTCAGCCCGAAGGTCCGCCAGTACGCCCGCACCGCCAGGTCGGAGGCGGCCTTGGAGGCGGCGTAGGGCGAGTTGGGTTCCAGCGGGGAGCGCTCGGTCCAGGAGCCCTCGGTGATGCTGCCGTAGACCTCGTCGGTGGAGATGTGCACCATGCGCGGCACGGCGGCGCGCAGGCACGCGTCGAGCAGGGTCTGGGTGCCGAGGACGTTGGTGCGGGTGAAGACACCGGGGTCGTCGAGCGAGCGGTCGACGTGGGACTCGGCCGCGAAGTGGACCACGGCGTCGTGGCCGGGCAGCACCTCGCGCAGGAGTGCGGCGTCGCAGATGTCGCCGCGGACGAGGCGCAGTCGGGGGTGGGAGAGCGGGATGTTCTCGGCGTTGCCGGCGTAGCTCAGCTTGTCGAGGACGGTGACCTCGGCGCTCTCGTACCCGGGGTAGCCGCCGGCGAGGAGGGTGCGGACGTAGTGGGAGCCGACGAAGCCGGCGCCGCCCGTGACGAGGACTCTCACGCGGTCACCTCCAGGGGGCCGGCGGGGGCGCCGAGGCGGGCGTCGTGCGGCCCGGTCCCGAGCGCGGTGGCGGGGCCGAGGAGGGCGTCCCGCAGGCCGTGCCGTCCGACGACGCGCGCGCCGTCCATCACGATGCAGTTCTCCAGTGTGCTGTCGCGCACGACACATCCTTCGCCTATCGAGGTGCCCGGCCCGATGCGGCAGTTCTCGACGACCGAGCCCGCCCCGATCAGCACCGGGCCGGTGAGGGTGGAGCGCGCGGTGGTGGCGCCGGGCGCCAGGAGGACCCGGTCGGCGGGGCCGCCGCGGTCGGCGGCGAGGGCGTCCAGCAGGCGCCGGTTGCAGTCGAGCAGGTCCTCGATGCGTCCGGTGTCGCGCCAGTACCCGGTGTACTCGCCCGCGGTGACGCGGGCGCCGCGGTCCAGCAGCCACTGCACGGCGTCGGTGATCTCCAGTTCGCCGCGGGCGCTGGGGGTGATGGCGGCGACGGCGCGGTGGATGGCGGCGGAGAAGAAGTAGACGCCGATCAGCGCGAGGTCGCTGCGGGGGTGGCGCGGCTTCTCCACCAGCCGCACCACCTCGGCGTGCGCGTCGAGTTCGGCGACCCCGAAGGAGCGGGGGTCGGCGACCCGGGCGACGGCGAGGTGGGCGTCGGAGCGGCGTGCGGCGAACTGCTCGGCCGTGGCGGTGACGCCGTCCTGGATGAGGTTGTCGCCCAGGTACATCACGAAGTCGTCGTCGCCGAGGAAGGGCCGGGCGATGGAGACGCAGTGGGCCAGGCCCAGCGGGCGTTCCTGGGGGATGTAGGTGATGCGGGCGCCGAACCGGGACCCGTCGCCGACGCGGGCGGCGATGTCGGGCCCCCAGTCGCCGACGACGACGCCGATCTCCCGGACGCCGAGGGGCCGCAGGTCGTCCAGGACGTGTTCCAGGACCGGCCGGTTGGCGAGCGGAATGAGCTGCTTGGGCATGGTGTGGGTCACGGGCCGCAGCCGGGTGCCCAGCCCCCCGGCCAGCACGAGGGCCTTCATGCGCGGTCTCCCGTCGTGACGGGTCGGCGGGCGGCGTCGTCCCACCGGGCGAGGGCGCCGGCGGCGCGGACCTGGGCGAGGCTGGGGGCCGCGGTGTCCTTGGGGGACAGCAGCGGAGGCGCCGGGCAGTCCCAGGGGAGGGCCAGTTCGGGGTCGAAGGGGTCGATGTCGATCTGGGTGCCCGGCACGTGGAGGCCGGAGAGCAGGTAGGAGACGCAGCTGTCGTCGGTGAGCGCGAGGAAGCCGTGGCCGACGCCTTCGGGGATGTAGACGGCGCGGCCGGACTCCGCGGTCAGCTCGGTGACGTGGTGGCGGCCGAAGGTCGGTGACCCGATCCGCAGGTCGACCACGATGTCGCGGACCGCGCCGCGGACGCAGCTGACGTACTTGGCCTGGCCCGGCGGCACCGTGACGCTGTGGATGCCCCGCAGGGTGTGGCGGCGGGAGACGGAGAGGTTCTGCTGGCGCGGCACGAAGGGGCGGCCGACAGCGGCCTCCAGCAGGTCGGTGCGGAACCCCTCGTGGAAGGTGCCGCGTTCGTCGGGCAGGTGGCGGGGGGTGGTGACGTGGACCCCCGCGACGGCGGTCTCCTCGATCTGCACGGGCGCGCTCCCTTCGTGTGCGGGTGCCCAGCGGGTGGCGGTGGCGTGTCAGACGCGGGCGGGGGCCGCGTGGTGGGCGACGGCGGCCCGCAGCTCCCTCGCGACCGTCGCCACCTCCTCGTCGGTGAGTGCCTGGTGGAGCGGGAGCAGCAGGGTCGACTCGGCGGCCGCGTCGGTGCCGGGCAGCTCCGGGTGGTCGGTGCCGTAGGCCGGGACCCGGTGCAGCGGCGGGTACCGGAACGTCGTGTAGATGTCGCGTTCCAGCAGGGTGGCGGCGACCCGGTCGCGCACCGCGGGGTCCAGTTGGACCCAGTAGAAGTAATGGGAGGAGGTGCGGCCGGCTGCGGGCCGCGGCGGGAGGCGGACGCCCTCGGCGTCGGCGAGCAGGGTGTCGTAGGCGGCGGCGACGGCGCTGCGGCGCTCGACGAACTCCGGGAGCCGCCGCAGTTGCACAGTGCCGATGGCGGCGGTCAGGTCGTTGCCCAGCACGCGGCGGCCGAAGTCGGTGACGTCCAGCTCCCACCAGCGGGAGGAGACGCGGGCCGAGGCGTAGCCGCTGGGGCGGGCGAGGCCGTGGTACGCGAGGACGCGGGCGCGGCGGGCGAGTTCGGGGTCGCGGACGTGGAGCATCCCGCCGTCGCCGGTGGCCATGACCTTCATCGCGTCGAAGCTCCACACCGCGATGTCGCCGAAGGTGCCGCAGCGTCGTCCGTCGACCGTGGAGGCGACGGCGCAGGCGGCGTCCTCCACCAGCGGGACGCCTCGGGCGCGGCACAGTCGGGCGATGGCGGCGACCTCCCCGGGGTCGCCGCCGAAGTGGAGGACCACCACGGCGCGGGTGCGGTCGGTGAGCGCCTGTTCGATGTGCTCGGCGGTGGGGTTGAGGCTGCGGGGGTCCACATCGCAGAACACGGGGCGTGCGCCGGTGGCGGCGACGGCGTTGGCGGCGGCGACGAAGCTCACCGAGGGCATCACCACCTCGTCGCCCGGGCCCAGTTCGAGGAGTTCGGCGGCGAGGAACAGCCCGGCGGTGCAGGAGTTGGTGAAGAGCAGCTGGTCGGCGTCGACGCCGAGGTGGTCGGCGAACTGCTCCTCGAAGGCGCGGGTGCGCGGGCCGCTGCCGAGCCAGTTGGAGGCGAACACCTCGGCCACCGCCGCCAGTTCCGCCTCGCCGAGGCTCGGTTGAAAGACGTTGATCACGGTGTTCCTCCCAGGCGTGCGGCGGACGTCGCGGCGGGTGCGGGTGGGGCGGGGGGTGCGGCGTTCCGTCGTCGGCCGTGCCGGGTGAGGCGTTCGAGGACGGGGACGGTCTCGGCGGGCCCGGGGGCGGCGAGCAGGTCCTGGTAGAGGCCGTCGGCGGCGGAGCGGAAGGACGGCTCGGTGATCAGGCGCCGCAGCCCCTCCCGCAGCACCTCGCCGGAGCGGGTGTCGGCGCGGACGCCGGTGCCCGCGCCGCTCAGGGCGAGGAACCGGCCGGTCATCGGCGCCTCCATCGGAGCGCGCGGGTCCATCACGACCAGTTGCGGCAGGCGGTGGGCGAGGGCGGCGCACAGGGTGCCGTGGCCGCCGTGGTGGATCACCGCGGTGCAGGTCGGGAGCAGTTCGGTCAGCGGGACGTAGTCCACCGTCCGGACGTTGTCGGGGATGCGCTCGGCCTGGGCCCGCTGGGAGGCGTCGAGGGTGGCGACGACCTCGACGTCGAGGCCGTCGACCATCTCCAGCACGCGGTTGGTGAGGAGGGCGCTCTCGGTCGACCAGGCCCGCACCGAGGCGCCGAGGGTGATCGCGACGCGGGGCCGGGCGGGGGGTTCGCGCAGCCAGTCGGGCAGGACGCCGCTGCCGGTGTACGGCACCCACCGCATCCGCACGGTGCGCTGCCGGGTCGGGAGCCGCAGCCGGTCCAGCAGCGGGTCGACGCTCCACCGGCCGTATCGCAGGGCGTCGGTGACCGGGAGTCCGTGGCGTTCGGCCATCGGCCGGACCATGGCGGTGAGCGGGTCCTCGCCGACGGCGGCGGCGCCGAGCCGCTCGGCGGCGGCGGCGTGGCGTTCCGCGGCCCAGCCGAAGAAGTCCGGCCCCCACAGGAAGCGGGCGTGGGCGGCGCCGACCACCTCGGCGGCGACGGCGGCCGCGGGCATGGTGGGGTCCCACAGCACCAGGTCGGGCTGCCAGGCGGTGCAGAAGCCGACGAGCCCGTCGAGGGCAGGGTGCGGGTCGGCGGGTCGGGCGGACTCCGGCTGGAAGTCGCGGGCCGCGGGCAGCAGGAAGTCGCGGTGGTAGGCCCACAGTTGGCGGTCTCGGCCCGTCAGGTCGAGCGCCTCGGTGAGGCGTGCGAGGCGCTCGGCGGTCTCCGCGGGGACCGGCCGCCCGGCGCCCAGCGGCTCCGGCAGCGTGGCCGCGTCGCCGAGCGGGACGGCGGTGAGCCCGGCCGAGGTGACGGCGTGGGCCAGCGCGGGGTGCGAGACGACCCGCACCTGGTGGCCCGCGGCCTGCAGGGCCCAGGCCAGCGGGACCGCCGGGAAGAGGTGGGCGGCGGCGGGCCAGGTGACGAACAGGACGCGCATCTCGGTCTACTCCCCCGGCCGGTTCAGCGCCGCGTCATGGCGGCGAACCACGCCTGGGCCACGCCGGGGGCGAACGCGACGTCGAGTTCGGCGGGTTCGAGGCTGTCGATCTCCCAGCCGGCTCCGGTGAAGCTCTCGCGGACCGACTGCTCGGTGACGCGGTGCGGGCCCCAGCTGCCCGGCTGGCGGTCGCTGAAGCACAGCAGGAAGCAGCGGCCGCCCGGTACCGTCGCCGCGGCCATGGAGCGGGCGACGCGCGGTCGGTCCTCGGGGGTGAAGCAGTGGAAGCAGCCCACGTCGACCAGGGTGTCGAACTGCTCGCCCAACGCGGCGAGCTCGGTGACGTCCCACTCCAGGAAGCGGGCGGTCAGGCCCCGCTCGCGGGCCTTGGCGGAGGCGAGGGCGACGGCGCTGGGCGCTGCGTCGACACCGGTGGTGTCCAGTCCGTACTCCGCGCACAGCAGGGCGTTGTCGCCGCTGCCGCAGCCGACGTCCAGCACCCGGCCGCGCAGCAGGCCCTCGGCCGCGATGCGTCGCAGGGTGCGTTGCGGTCGGTGGATCTCCCACCCGGCTCCCGGTTCGCCGGCGTAGTGCCGTTCGAAGATGTCGACGCCGCTGCCGGTCGGCAGGGGGCGTCCGGCGCCCTCGCCGGCGCCGCGCGACGGCTCGTTCATGCCCACTCCCCCGGTCCGCGGTCGTGCTGCCGGTCGGGTCGGCTCCCCCGCGTGCCCTGCCGGGGCGGGGGGCCGGTGGCAGCCCGGCCGCCAAGCTAGTGCACGACCGCGCCCGGTGGCGGGTGTCGCCGTGCGGCCGTGACACATATCAGGAACCTTCGCCGGGCGGTTGTCCTCCTCCGCGCGATGTGTCTACCTGGCGGTCGCGGTGGCCGCCCCCACCTGCGCGGGGGCTGCGGGCGCGCCGCGGCGCAGATACCAGACGGTGGTGGACCAGAGCACCAGGGCGGAGCCGGCGCCGGCGGCGGTCAGCACGCCGGTCACCGGGGCGCCGGCGAGCGCGACGACGGAGCAGACCGCGCCGACGAGGACGAGGAGTCCGCCGGTCCAGCGGTACTCCGGGTGGCCGAACGGGCGGGCCAGCGGGAAGAAGTGCACGCCGACCACGACCGCGATGAACGCCGGAATGAGGTTCTGGTGGCCGGTGACGTTGCCGGCGACGATGACGACCCCGATGCCGATGCCCTGACCGGCGTTGCACCAGGCGAAGGTGCGGGAGCTGCGTTCGTACGCCTCCCGTTCGCCGGTGCCGTCCAGTCGGCGGGCGGCCAGCACCAGCAGGACGAGGGCGACGAGCACGCCGACGGCGAGAGCGGCCGGCCGCGCCGGGCCGTTCAGCACCACCGAGCCGACGCACCACCAGACGGCACCGAACAGCGCGAGGATCATCCCGGAACCGCGCGTACCGGGAAGGGGGTTTGCTGCGGGAGTTGCGTTCATGCTCACCATCCAAGCGGATCGTCGGCCGCGGCGTGCGGCCCGCCGCGGTGGAATGCGGGCGGTGACAGGACGCCGGTTCCCGTGCGGCTGCCGAGGGCGGCGCGACCGGGCGAAGTGCCGCTGTCGCGGGAATCCTGCGCTATTCGCAGGGGCCGGGGACGGCCGGCGACCGGCGGGTCGCGCCGCCCGGGCGGCGGCTCCCCGGCGCCCGTTCACCGTCCGTACCGGCGCGGCGGTGCCGGATGCGGGCGGGGGTCGGTCGCGACGGCGCACCGCCGCCCGGCGGGACATGTCGCGACATGACCGCCCCGGGCCGGATCGGTCGTCGCGCTGCGGCACCCCCCGCGGCACCACCGGTGCGCACTCCGGTGCGCACTCCGGTGCCCGGATCGCCGCCGGCGGGCTCCGCGGACGCTCCGGAGCGGACCCGGGCGCTCCGCCCGGGAGCGGATAGTCACCCGAATCCGCGCAGTAATCGCTTACCGGATTCCGGTGGTGCAATTCGGACCCTGCTCGATCAGAAACAGCACACTCATGTCCCAAGATCACCAAAATGCTTGTCAAATTTCTCCTAGGATTCTTCAATCTATGTCAAGATGTGGCCGTTTCCCGATGGTCGGGGCAGGACCGGTACGCGCCCAGGCGCGGAGGGGCTGTGAGGACAGCCGCTCGCGACCACCCGGTTCGCGCGCCCCGCCCGTCGACGTGGCAGGCACCACGCACCACTTGCACCGGCTCGGGGGAGTTCTCACACATGTCCATCCGCATCGTGCTGGCCTACGAACGATGTCTCTTCGCGGAGGCGCTGGCGCGCATCCTCGACGGCGTACCCGACTTCGACGTGGCGGGCATCGCAGGTCAGCGGCACGAGGTGCTGCCGGTGGCCCGCCGCAAGGACGCCACCGTCCTGGTACTGGGCGAGAGCCTGCTCGACGAGGCGGGCAAGGCCGAGAGCTTCGCGCTGCGGATGCGCCGCGAACTGCCGATGTGCGGCATCGCCGCCATCCTGCCGACCGGGGACGGGTCGGACCCGGCCGGCCTCCCCCGACACGACGGCATCCGGTTCGTGCCGGCCGACGGCAAACTCCCCCACCTGGTGGACGCCATCCGGGAGATCGAGGGCTCCCGGCTCGCCGGCACCCGCGCGACGTGCCAGGTCCCGCGCCGGACACGCTGTCTGGGCGCCCGCGAACAGGAGGTCCTGCGGTCCACCATGAGCGGTGCCTCGGTCAAGGAGATGTCCAAGGAGCTCTTCCTCGCACCGGGGACGGTGCGGAACCTGGCCTCCTCCGCGATCGGGAAGCTCGGCGCGCGCAACCGGTTCGACGCCGCGCGGATCGCCCTGGAGCAGGGACTGCTGTAGCCGCTCCCGCGCGGCGCGCCCGCCGGGGGTACCGACCGGAACGGGGGCCGGGGGCGCGGCGGTCGCCCGCACCCCCGCGCCCCCGGCCCCGCCGGCGGCCCGCGTCAGAGGAGCCCGCGCTCCGCGGCGATGCGGGCGGCGTCGAAGCGGTTGCGGGCGCCGAGCTTGCGAATCGCCGAGGAGGCGAGGTTCCGCACGGTGCCCGGGGCGAGGTACAGGTCCCGGGCGATCTCCTTGATGGTGCAGCCGGCGACGGTCGCCCGCAGGATGCTGCACTCGCGGTCCTTGAGCTGCGCGGCGCCGCCCCCGGCCGCGTCGTGCGCGGCGGCCCCCTCCGTCCCGGCCGCCGGTGCCGCCGCCGAGACCTGCCGTATCGTGCCGATGAGTTCGGCCAGCCGTGCCCTGCGGTGCACGACGCCGACCCGGCAGGAGTCCCGCAGCCGGGTGAGCGGCGGGTGCGTCGACTCGTCCGCGATCAGGGTGACGCCGCAGGACGGCAGGGCGCGCCGCACCTCGTCGGCCAAGGCCAGGCTGCGCGGCGAGACCCCGCTGACGACCAGCACGTCGGCCGCCGTCCGCCGCAGGGTGGGCACCACCTGGTGGTGGGCATCCGCCACTCCCGTGACCCGGAACCCCTTGACGTCGCCGAGGCAGACCGCGAGCGCCTCCGTGAGAATGGGCCGGTCTCCGGCGACGACGATCTGCGTGGTCCCCCGACAGGTCCTCGCCGCCGCGTGCGTACTGGTGATCATGAACAGCACCCCCGTGCTTGCTTCACTGACAATCCCGGTGTCGGCGCGCGCTACGCGCGTCGTCCGACGAACAACCCGCGGCCGTTGGGGCCGCCGGGCACATGGGTCACCTCGCATCCCGCCTCCCGGAACGCGCGCCGGTACTCCTCCTCGGTGAACAGCGTGTACGTCTCGTACTCGGTGAAGTCCCGGATGCCCCCGCTGTCGGCCACGGTGTACCGCACGGTCATCCGCGTCACCAGGCCCTCGCGCGCCGAATGGGAGATCCGGCTGACCGCGAGGTGGTCGTCCTGGGCGAGCGCGGCCGACACGAACCCGTCGAGGAACCGGTCGGGGAACCACCAGGGTTCGGCGACCAGGACCCCGCCGGGCGCGAGATGTGCGACCAGCCGTTCCGCCGCGAGGCGGAGTTCGTCCGTGCTGCGCATGTACCCCATCGAGAAGCAAAGACACAGGACTGCGTCGAAGCGTGTCCCGAGGTCGAAGGTGCGCATGTCGCCGGCATGGACGGGAGCGGTGAGCCGCGCGCGGGCGATCTCCCGCATCGCGGGGGAGAGTTCCACCCCGGCGACGGTGGTGAAGTGCTCCTGGAACCGCTCCAGGTGGGCTCCGGTCCCGCAGGCGACGTCCAGCAGCGAGTCCGCGCCGGGGGCTCGGTCACGGATCAGCTCCGTGAACCGGTCGGCCTCGGACCGCCAGTCCCGGCCGCGGGCGCCGTGGACGAAGTCGTAGATCCTGGCGTGCTCCTCGCTGTAGGCCGTCGGCACCGTCGGCGCTCCCCCGTGCATGGCTGTCCCTTCTTCGTTCGCCGTCCCGCTACACGTCCGAAGCGGAACTACTGGTTCCACTTCGGGGTTGCTCAGCCGCCGCGGACGGCGACGGTCAGCGCGTCGTAGCCGTAGCTCCAGTCCGTCTCGCGGGGGTCATGGGGCCGCGCCAGCGCGACGTCCCGCTTCCGCTGGTCCGGGCCGTCCGGCAGGTGCATCCGCGCCGTCCGCTCCCGCGCGGAGCGCTGGAGGTCGGTGGTGCGCGGCACCCGCAGCTCCTGGTACCGGCGCAGCGCCTCGGGCACCGCGGCGGCCCCGGCGGCCGCCAGGCGGACGGCGAGCGTCACGGCGTCCTCGACCGCCTGGTTCGCCCCCTGGGCGGCGAAGGGCAGCATCGGGTGCGCCGCGTCACCCAGCAGGGTGATCCGGTCGGTGGACCAGCGCTCCAGGGGGGTGCGGTCGTGCAGGGCCCAGCGGCCGACCCGGTCGGCGGCGTCCAGCAGCCGCACCACCGTGGCGTCCCAGCCGCGGTAGGCGGCGGCAGCGGCGCCCGCTTCGGCGGCGGCGGTCCAGGACTCCTCGGCCGGCGCGGCGCCCGGGGTGGTCGCGGCGAAGCTCAACGACCGGCCGCCGTCCACCGGGTAGCAGACGCAGTGCCGGCCGGGACCGAGCCAGACCCGCACCCGCGGATCCGCGGCCAGCGCGGGGAACCGCTGCGCCGGGACCAGCCCCCGGTACATGAACTGCCCGGAGAACACCGGGTCGTCGGCGGCGAGCGCGCTCCGGACCACCGAGCGGATGCCGTCGGCACCCACCACCACGTCGGCCCGGTGCTCGGTACCGTCGGCGAAGCGCAGCACCACCGCGTCGGGCTGCTCCTCCACCGCGGTGAGGCGGTGCCCCGGTCGGACCGCCGCCCGGGTGCGGGCCAGCAGCAGGGCGTGCAACTGCCCTCGGTGCACGGTGGTGTACGGCGCGCCGTACCGCTCCTCGCAGGTGGCGCCGAGCGGGGCGCGGGAGAGCAGCCCGCCGTCCTCCCAGCGCAGCAGGTCGAGGGAGAGGGGCCGCACGGACCTCTCGGCGAGGCCGGCGCCGACGCCGAGCCGGCGCAGCAACTTCACCGTCCCGGGAGCGAGTTGAAGGCCGGCGCCCACCTCGGAGAGGTGTTCCGCCCGGTCGAAGACGGTGCAGTCGAGGCCGACACGGGCGAGCGCGGCGGCCAGGGTGAGCCCGCCGATCCCCGCGCCGACCACGGCGACCCGCAGTGCGTTCGGCGCCCCGCCGCCCGGTGCCCGGGCGGCGGGGCGGGAGTCGTGCGCCGTCACTGCTCGCGGCAGAACTCGTCGATCGGGTAGCCGACATGGCGGTCGGCGGTCGGCAGATGGCCCAGCACCTTGTCGCCCGGCTTGAGTTCGGTGCTGTTGAGGACGGCGTCCCCCGGGCCGAGGACGCGCACGTGCCAGTCGTCCTGGAGGATCAGGTTGACCGTCTGGCCGTTGGGGGCGATCGCATCGATGGAGATGAGCGGCCGGGTCTCGATCTTCACCCGCCCCACCGAGACGGTGCGGGTGCGGCCCTCGGTGTCGACGGCCAGCACCCGGCTGCCGGCGACGAGTTCGCTGAGGTACTGGGTGCGGCCCTCGTCGGCGACCGTGTAGGAGTGGATGGCGCCGGCGTTGACGCGGAAGGGCCGGGTCGGCATGTACGGCAGCGGGTGGGTCTCGCTGACGCACAGCACCATGCCCTTGGAGTGGGAGCCGACGAGGATGCCCTCGTTCTTCCCGAGGTACGAGCAGGTGTCCACGCAGGCGCGCTCGCCCATCCCGATGTGGGCGGTCGCGGTGACCTCCAGCTCGACCAGCGGGATCTTCCCGGTCCGGTCCCCCGCCACCTGCTTGAGGGCGGTGGCGTCGCCGACGGCCCGCGCGGGCATCAGCACGCCGTCGGAGCCGAGTTCGAGGACACCGAAGATGATCTCGGCCTCCTCGACGTCCTTCGCCACCGTGATGAGGGCGCCCTCCGCCTCGGCGGCCGCCGCGATCACGATCTCCAGCGGGATCTTCGTCGGGTCGCGGAAGTCCAGGACGCTGAACCGCTCGGTCCGCGCGGCCTCGATGGCCTCGTCCAGGCTGGCCGCGTCGGTGATCTCCACCAGCCGGCCGAACTCCACCGACGGGTGGGCCTTGGCGCGGGCCGCCGTCGGCCCGGGCACCACGACGAGGTCGACCTCGCCCAGCTCCGCGGGAAGCTTCCCCTTCGCGGGGATCAGCACCTTGCGGACGGTCGGCGGCAGCCCGGCGAGGTGCGCCGGGTCGTCCGCGACGATGCCGTCGATCCGCTGGTGCGCCGCCTCCTCGACGACGGCCGCCCGGGCGGCTCCCGCCGCACGAACGTCAAGCCAGCACAGTCTGTTCGAGCTCACTGCCGCACCCCTCCATGAAGTGACCGGGACCGTCCTCGGGGAACCCGTGGACCACGCGGGCCACACGGGCGGCCATGGCCCCCGGGTCGGACGACTGGAAGATGTTGCGCCCCATGGCGACCCCGGCGGCGCCGCCCCGGAGGACCTCGCGGGCGAACTCCACCGCCTCGTCGTCGGTGCCGCGCCGCGGTCCGCCCGCGCAGACCAGGGGGACGGGGCAGGCGGCGGTCAGCTCCCGCATCGCGGCGGTCGACCCGACGTAGGGCGCCTTCACCAGGTCGGCGCCGAGGTCGGCCGCCAGGGTGACGGCGTGGGCCACCAGCTCCGGGTCGCGCGGGTCGGCGATCTCCGGGCCGCGGGGGTAGACCATCGCCATCAGCGGCAGGTTCCAGCGGTCGCAGGCGTCCGCGACGGCGCCGAGGTCGGCGATCTGGCGGCGCTCGTCGCGCGACCCCATGTTGACATGGACGCTGACGGCGTCCGCGCCCATCCGCAGCGCGTCCTCCACGCCCGTCACCAGGTACTTGGCGTCCGGGTCCGGGGCGTGGGCGGTGCTCGCGTTGAGGTGCAGGATCAGCGACATGGTGGCGAGCCGGGCGGCGGCGATGTGCCGCAGGCTCCCCTTGTGGACGACGATCGCGTCGGCGCCACCCGCGGCGAGCTGGCCGGCGAGCCGGTCCACGCTGCTGCCGCGCGGGATCACCGGTCCGTCGCTCAGCGAGTGGTCGAGCGGGACGATCATCAGCCGCCGCGGGTCGTGCCGGAACAGCCGGCCCAGGCGGACGGCCCGCGCGAAGTGCTGGTGCGTGGTCACGGTGTTCCCTTCGACGGGGCGCCGACCCGGGCGTCCCCGTGGGGGACGGACCGCAGGAGGGCTGTGTCGGGCTTGCCTCGCTCGGTGAGGGGGAGCGACTCCCGGAAGGCGAAGGCCACCGGCGCGTGCAGCGGCGAGAGCGCGGCACCGACGTGGGCCCGCAGCTCCTCGGCGGAGCAGGTCGCGCCGGGCCGGGGCACCACGGCGGCATGGACGTGTTCGCGGTGGTCCGCGTCCCGGACGCCGTAGACGGCGGCCCGGGCGACGCCCGGATGGGAGAGGAGCGCGGACTCCACCGCCACGGGGTGGATCTTCAGGCCGCCGCTCTTGACGACCTGACCGCTGCGGCCGGCGAGCCGCAGGTAGCCGTACCGGTCCCAGTGGCCGAGGTCGCCGGTGCACAGCCAGCCGTCCCGGAGGGTGCGGGCGGTGTGCGCGGGGTCGGCGGAGTACCCGTCCATGACGGTGCGGGACCGCACCCAGACCTCGCCCTCCTCCCCGCGGGGCACCTCGGTGTCCGATCCGGGCTCGCGGATCAGCACCTCGACCCAGGGGAAGGGCCGACCGACGGTGGGGAGCAGCTCCGGTTCCCGGTGGTCCTCCGGGGTGAGGTTGCTGATGCCGCCGGCCTCGGTGGTGCCGTACAGCTGGATGAGTGCCGGGCCGAGCAGCGCGTGTGCGGCGGCGATCCGGTGCGGCGCCGCGGGGGTGCCGCTGTAGATCACCCGGCGCAGCGGCGACAGGTCGGCGCGGGCGGTGGCCGGGTCCTCGACGAGGGCGTAGAGGTGCGGCACGGCGAGGTACACGTCGGTGACGCGGTGGTCCGCGACGGCCCGCAGCACGGCGGCCGTGTCGAACCCGGCGTGCAGCAGCACCCGCCCGCCCTCGGCGAGGACGGCGTCCGCCATCGGGCCGATGGTGTGGCTGAGCGGCGTCACCGCCAGCATCACGGCGGGGGCCGCGGGGTCGGTGGTGCCGGGGAAGGAGGCGACGAGGTGGTTCCAGACCGCGAACGACTGGTCGATGCCCCGGGGCTCCGCGGTGCTGCCGCTGGTGAAGGCGACGACGGCGCGGCGCTCGGGGGCGTACTCCGGCAGCTCCTCGGCGCGGACGGGGTCCTCGCCGAGCAGGTCCATGACGTCGGGGGCGGTGAATCCGTAGCCGGCGGTCCGGAGGGCGCCGTCGGCGCGGTCGCGGAGGTCGGCGGCGCGGGCGGCGTGGTCCTCGTCGGTCACCAGGACCGTGGCACCGCACTCCCGCAGCAGCCGCGCCTGGGTGGCCGCGGGCAGTTGGTCGGCGTCGGAGCGGGGGTTGGCGGAGCGGATCTGGACGACCGCCGCGCCCAGCAGGTGGGCGGCGTACCGTACGACGAGCATCGCCGGATGATTGGGTCCCGTCAGGACCGCCACCGTCGCGCCGGGGCCCGTCCCCGCGCGGCGCAGTCCTCCCGCCGTGGCCAGCACCGCGTCCACGACGGCGGGGCCGTCCAGGTCGCCGTCCCCGGGGCCGAGGACGGCCCGTGAGGGGGTGCGCGCCAGACGCCACAGGACCCGGTGGACATAGTGTTCATGTCCGGCCCAGGAAGCTGTCGCTGCGATCGTGGACATCACGGCCTTCTTCGAGGGAGCGGCGACGGGAGATGGTGCCTGTGCGACGCGATACGCGCGCGTCGCACAGGCACCGCTCTGCCGTGGTGCGTCAGCAGCAGCAGCAGGAGGACGAGGAGGAGGAGGACGAGCAGCAGGTGGTGTCACCGCTCGACGCGCCCATCTCGGGCAGCGCGACACCGCCGGCGACCTCCATGGTCTCCAGCTCCTCGATGTCGAAAGAGCCGAACAGGGCGTCGGCGTCCATGACCTCAGCGTTCATCGGAATACCCCTTCAGTTGTGAAACGACGCCAGTCGGGAGACTGGTGACACGCATCGTGACCAACGCGTTCCGGTCGCAGCAATCGCCGGATGGGGGTCGCTGACATTTATCACTACTTGGCCCGCCGTCACTCGGCCGCGGGTACCGACTCCTCCTTCCTGGCGTGTACTTGGTGGTGGATGCTCCACCGGCCCGGTCGCCGGGGCGATCCGCGCGAGGCGATCACCGCGGCGGGCCAAGGCCCGGCGGGCCCCGCCCGCCGCGGCGCCGGGACGCCGTACGACGTCTCCACGAAGGGGAACAGCATGGTCCCGCCCAGGGAACGGCCCGCCGCCGACGGCCCCGCCCCCGCCGTCTCCGTCGGCCCCGCCGCCTCCGTCGACCCCGAGCGCGACGCGGACGTCCTGGTGGTCGGCTACGGCCCGGTGGGGCAGCTGCTGTCGCTGCTGCTGGCCGACCGGGGGCTGCGGGTGGCCGCGGTGGAGCAGTGGCCCCGGCCCTACCCGCTGCCGCGGGCGGTGGCCTACGACGGGCAGGCGGCCCGGGCGCTCGACGCGGTCGGGGTGGGCGAGGAGTTGGCCCCGGTCACCGAGCCGTCGCCCGACTACGTCGTGACGGACGCGGCGGGCCGGGCGCTGCTGCGGGTCCCGCTGCGGGCCGACGGCCGACACGGCCGCCCCGACTCGACCTCGGTGCACCAACCGCGCCTGGAGGCGGCGCTGACCGCGCGCGGTGAGCGCCTGCCCGGGCTGCGGGTCCACCGCGGGTACCGGGCGGTCGGTCTGACCGCCTCGGACAGCGCGGTGGAGCTGGTCGCCGAGGCGGCGGCGGACGGCGCCCCCCGGCGCCTCACCGCCTCGTGGGTGGTGGGCTGCGACGGCGCCAACAGCTTCGTCCAGCGCGAGCTGGGTGGCGAGGTCGACGACTTCGGCTTCGCATTGGACTGGATGGCCTGCGACGTGGTCCCGCACCGGCCGGCGGAGTTCCCGCCGCGCAACGACCAGGTGGCCGATCCGGCACGGCCGCGGGTCGCGGTCTCCTCCGGCCCGGGACACCGGCGGTGGGAGTTCATGCGGCTGCCAGGCGAGGACGTCGACACCTTCGCCACCGAGGACCACGCCTGGCGACTGCTGGCCGGGTTCGGGGTGACCCCGGAGAACGCCGCCCTGACGCGCCACGCGGTCTACACCTTCGCCGGGCGCAACGCCCGGCGGTGGCGCCGGGGGCGGGTGCTGCTGGCGGGGGACGCCGCACACCAGATGCCGCCGTTCGCCGGACAGGGCATGTGCTCCGGCTTCCGGGACGCCGTCGGCCTCGCCTGGCGGCTGGCGCTGGTGGTCCGGGGACGCGCCGATGCCGCGCTGCTGGACGACTACGTGACGGAGCGGCGGGCACAGGTCCGGCACTCCATCGACCTGTCGGTCCGGCTCGGTCGGCTGATCTGCGTCACCGACCCGGAGGCGGCCGCGGCGCGGGACCGCTCGATGCTCGGCCAGGCGCCGCCGGAGGGCGGGGCACCGGGCGCGGCGCCGGGGATCGGTGACGAACTGCCCGGCGAGACCCTGGCCGCCGGCTTCCTCTTCGGGGGCGGCGGGGCGCCCGCCGGCCGACTGGTCGGACAGGCGCGGCTCACCGGCCCGGAGGGGACGGACCGGGCGGACGCCGTGCTCGGCGACGGGTTCGTCCTGCTCTGCCGCGAGGACCCCGCCGCACTGGCCGACGCCGAGGCGCTGGCGCTGCTGCGGGAGCTCGGCGGGCGCGCGGTGCGCGTGCTGCCCGCGGACGGCACCGAGGGCGCGGACGGCGCCGACAGCAGTGGCCCTGGGGCCGGCACGGTCCGCGACACCGACGGGGCGTACCTGCCGTGGCTGGCCGAGCTGGGGGCCGTGGCGGCGCTGCTGCGGCCGGACCACTACCTCTACGGCGCCGCGGGCGACGCGGCCGGCGTCGGTCGACTGCTGGCCGACCTCCGGGAGCGGCTGGCCGGATAGGGCGCGCCGTGCGCGCCGTTCGCGCCGGTCCGCACGGGTCCTCCCGGGCCCTCGGCCCCGCCCGCGGGCGGCCTACCCGGTCGGGTGCGGGTCGACCCGGCGGGGCGCCCTGCCCTGCGGCGCGTGCCGGAGGGCGCGCTCCGGCACGCGGAGTCGGCCGGACATCGCCACCGCCGGGCGGGGCCGCCGGCGGTCCACACCGAGGCGTGGGAGGGGTGGCCGCCGCCGGGGTCAGTGGAAGCGTCGGCCCTCGTCGCGGCGGTAGGCGAGCACGGCGAGCGATCCGAAGAGCACGGTCCACACCGCCAGCGAGACCACGGACGTCGGGTTGACCTGGTGGTCGCCGACGACGGCCCACATCAGCTCCACCGCGCCCCGCGTCGGGACGTAGGGGGCGATGGTCTGGATGAAGCCGGGCTCGTCACCGGGGGTGCTCATCAGGCCGCCGCCGAAGGCGAGCGGCAGGAAGATCAGCTGGACGATGGCGAGCGCCGCCTTGGTGGACATCGAGTAGCCGATGGCCAGGCCCATCATGGTGAAGGGCAGCGACACCAGCAGCACCGTGCCGATGGCGAGCACGAAGGCGCCGAACGAGAGGGTGGCGGGGGTGAAGAGCGCCGCGATGATCACGACCGGCACCAGGGAGACCATCATCATCACGATGCCGGTGAAGATGCGGCTCAGGAACTGGACCGCCGGCCCGATCGGCAGGGTGCGGGTGTAGGGGTCCCAGGGCCGCGACCGGTCCTCGGCGACGCCGGTGCCGTGGCCGAAGAGATTGCTGATCATGACCGCGAAGACCACCATCGAGGCGGTGGCGAGCGTCGCGCCGGCCGGGTTGTCGCGGGTGTTGGGCACCACGAAGAAGACCAGCGAGGCCGCGGGGAAGAACGCCGCTCCGAGGATCGCGACGGGGATGCGGACCAGTTGGGTCAGCTGGTAGCGGGTGTGGACGAGTGCGAGAGACATGGTGGCGGCGCTTTCGGTCAGGATCCGGAGATCGTAAGGAAGGCTTCTTCGAGGGTTGCCTGCTGGACCTCCAGGCCGGAGAAGTCCACGTCGAGGCGGACCAGCGCCCGGATCAGCTCGTCGGCGTCGCTGGTCATCACGTGGACCCGCTGGTCGGCGCGCTCCACGCTGAGGACCCCGGGCAGCTCCGGCAGCTCGCCGGCGACCATGCTCACCCGGTGGACCCGGGCCAGGCCGCGGACGGCGTCCACGGTGTCATCCGCGATCACCCGGCCGCCGACGAGGACGACCACCCGCTCGGCAAGCGCCTCGATCTCCTCCAGATAGTGGCTCGTCAGCAGCACGGTGCCGCCGCCGGCGTGGAACTCGCGGATGGAGTCCCACAGCATCCGGCGCGACTCCACGTCCAGGCCGGTGGTCGGCTCGTCGAGGATGACCAGCCGGGGGCGGCCGACGAAGGCCAGCGCCAGCGCCAGTCGGCGCTTCTGCCCGCCGGAGAGGCCGCCGGCCTGGCGGCGGGCCACCTCGTCGAGGCCGAACCGCGCCAGCAGCGTGTCCCGGTCCTCCGGTTCCGGGTAGTGGGCGGCGATCAGGTCCACCGCCTCGGCGACCTTGAGGGTGCCGGGCACCCCGGTCTCCTGCAGCGTCATGCCGAGCGCGCGGCGGTTGGCCGGGACGGAGGGGTCGCCGCCGAACAGCTCGCACCGCCCGGCGGACGGGCGCCGCAGCCCCACCAGGGAGTTGAGCAGCGTGGACTTGCCGGCGCCGTTGGGCCCCAGCAGGCCGATCATCTCCCCTTCCCGCACGGTGAAGTCGACCCCGTCCAGGGCCGTGTGGTCGCCGTAGCGCCGGGTCAGGCCGATCGCCTGGGCGACGACGGTGCGGGTGTCGGCGGGCTCGGCGTGGACGTCCACGGCCACCTGACTGCTGTTCACTGGCGCTCCTGAAGGTCCGGGCGGGTCGCGCCCTGGGAGGGATGGTCGGGGTCGAAGGACGAGGGCGCGGGTCCCTCGACGAGATGGGTGAGCCGGGCGTACGTCTGGAGCTCCTCGATCACCCGCAGCCCGAGCCGGTTGTGCAGCATATGGACGTGGGAGGAGAGGACCTGGCCGGGGTGCAGGTCGGTCTCCGCGCGCACGCGCTCGGCCAGCGCCGCGAGGGCGTCGCGCCAGGGCGCCAGCGGTCCGGGGTCGGCCGGGACGGGGACCGGGCCGGCGGACCGGCACACCTGGTCGACCTGCTGGGGGCCGTAGCCGAAGCCGGTGGCCCAGCCGCGCCACGCCCGGAGGCCCAGATGCGCGAAGGCCGCCTCCTCCTCGGCGTCGCCGAGGGCCCGCCCGGCCGCGTGGGCGGCGCGCAGCGCCAGGGCGGCGCGGGCGCCGGGCGACGGGGCGCGGCGCAGGAAGGCGAGGCAGAGCCCGCTGGAGAGGTGGAAGAGGCGCTCGGACTCCGGCAGCAGGGCGGCGCCGCCGTACCGCTCGTACTCCGGGTGGTAGGCGAAGCGGTGGACGCCGGGGGCGAGGAGTTCCTCCACCTCGGCGTGGGTGGGCTCGTCGCCCGCGGCGGTCATCCGCGCCGCGTTCCGCCGGTACTCCTCCGGCGCGATCGGCTCCTCGCCGTCGCGGGGGCTGCCGGCGGCGGGCAGCTTCTCGGCGAGGACCGCCTCGACGCGCTCGGCGCCCTGCTGGTCGAGTCCCGCGATCCGCAGCCGCACGTGGGGCCCGCCGTGCCAGTACCGCAGGAAGAACCAGGGGTGTCCGGGGACGGCGGCGACGGCGGCCGCCACCACCTCGGTCACCACCCGGTCGTGGGCGGCTACGGCGAGGGTGCCGAGGTGGAGGTGCCACGCGCGCCACGCCGTGTCCCCGTCCCCCGGGGCGGCCGCGCCGGCGGGGGCGGCAGGCGCGGGCATGTCGGGGGCCGCGGGGGTGGCCGGCTGAGCGGTGGCGGGCTCCGGCGGTGGGTGGTTCAACGCAGTGTCTCCTTCAGATCCGCAGGTCGCACAGGAGGCCCCGGTAGCGCGGGGTGCCGGTGATCACCGTGCAGAGCACCATCTCGTCGGCGGGGAGGCCGAGGACGCGCTGGGACGGGATCTCACGGAAGGCGCGGGCGGGACGGGCGTAGAGGCCGGCGGCCGCGGCGGCCAGCGAGATGCCCTGCGACTGCCAGCCCGCCACGTACTGGGCGGCGGTGAAGGCCCCCCGCCCGAACCGCTCCACCAGTTCGCGGGGCCGGACGGAGAGGAACCACACCGCCGTGGCGTGCCGGATGTCGCCGCCGTTGTAGGGGTCGACCCGGTAGCCGTAGTGGGTCTCCAGCTCGGCGGCCGCGCCGGGGTCCTCCCGGACGAGCACGGGCCGGCCGTCGACGAGGTGGTGGACGCCGTCGCGGTGGCCGGCCACGCCCTGGACGACGCCGGTGACCCGCACGGCCCCCGCGATCTCCGCCAGGGTCGGGCCGGGCGGCGGGACCGCCAGCCAGCGGGCGGTCTCGGCCAGCACCTCGGCGGGGACGGTGCGGCGGCGGCCGCTCATGCCGTACATGCCGCGGGGCATCCGTCCCGCGCTGCGGCGCCACAGCACCTCGGCCCAGGAGAGCGGGGAGGCGGGGCCGCCGGCCGGCAGGGCGGAGGTCAGGGGTTCGGCGGGGCCGTCGAACTCCTGTGTGCGGTTGAGCGCCACGGTCTCGTCGAGGACGGGGTCCACCCGGTGCGGGGGCGCTCCGGCGTCGTCCCGCGGCACGGGGCCGGGGGCCGGGAGCGGGTCCGCGGCGGGGAACGCCGCGGCGTCGACGCCCACCGACAGCGGCAGGCTCCACTCCTCCTCCGCGCCGGGGCCGAGCGCGGTGAGCAGCGGTGCGGTCGCGGGGCCGGGCAGCCGGACGGTGCCGCGCAGCCCGAACAGCTCCAGCCCCAGGGCGAGCTGCCGCAGGGCGATGCCCATCTCCAGGTGCACCAGCGAGCCGCGGAACCAGCGGTAGGAGTCCGGGAGCCGGGTGTAGCGGCCGGCGAGCAGCACCTCGGCCGCCGGCTCGGCGGGGCCGTCCCCACCCGGGTCGGCCCCGAGGCCGACCAGCGCGTGGCGGTGGAGGTCGAGCACGGTGGCGCGGTGCGCGTCCTGGACGAACGCCTGCACCGGGAAGCGGGCGCGCACCGACGGGTAGGGGCGGTGGTCGTTGAACGGGTTCTCGGGCTCGCGGCGTTGCAGGCCGAACGCGGTCACCAGGGCGTGGCCGAGCGCCGCGGGCGGTGAGGCCGGGGCGGCGGGCCGGCCGTGCGGGAAGGGTGCCCGCTCCAGCAGTTCACTCGTCCCGTGCGGCAGCGGGTGGCCGGCGCGGCCGCGGGCCGCCTCCGGGAGCGCCGGCGCCACGTGGGTGTCGGGGCGTTCCGGTGCGGGCTCCGGATGCCCGGGGGGCGGCCAGGACGTGCCGGTCGCGTGGGCGAACCACCGGACGTCGCGCGACATGACGTCGACGTCCGGCGGCACCGGGGTCGCGACGTCCGAGGGCTCGTGGCCGGTCGCTGAAGTCATACGCGGTGCTCCGGGGTCGTCAGGGGAAGGGGTGCGGATCGTAGGGTGCCCGGGCCCCCTCGTACGCCGTGCCGGCCAGCGCGGCGGTGAGCCGGGGCAGCCCGGTGAGCCGCTGCTGGGCGTGGCCGAAGCACATGGGGACGATGCCCGGCACCACGGCCTTGGCGGCCGCGAGGCCGAGGTCCCGGTGGTCGCGGGTGGTCTGGTCGACCAGGATGATCCGGTCCAGGCCGGCCGCGGCGAACAGCCCGCGGACGTGGTCCAGTGCGCCGCGGACGTCGCCGTCCGCCGCCCGCAGGACGGAGCCCGGCCAGTCGGGGAACGCCTCCGCGAGGGTGGTGCGGGGGCCGCCGAGCACGGCGGTCGCCCGCTCCCGCCGCTCGGGGAGCGCGTAGAGCCTGATGTGGTGGTCGAGTTCGTCGACGAGCCAGGGGTCGTCGAGCATCCGCTCGGCCTCGGCGCGGTCCCAGTCGAGACGGTCGGTGACGATCTGTCCCAGTTCCCACAGCGCGGCGCGGACCGCCGAGACGGGGTCGAGGCCGGAACCGGCGGCGGTGAAGGTGGCCGGGAAGACCTCCCGGCCGTTGACGGCGAGCGACCAGACCACGGGCACCCCGAGGTCCTGGGTGGCGCACAGCAGGTGGACGGCGAAGCCGCGGGACTCGATCAGGTCGAGCAACCGGCGCGAGACCGGGTCGCCGATCGAGGCGTGCGTGATCTCCGGGAGCGGCTGCGCGCGGTGGAAGCTCAGCAGGAAGGCGTCGCGCTCGGCCAGTTCCAGGAGGGAGTGCAGGGCCGCCTCCTCCGAGCTGGAGCCGAGCGCGCAGCCGCTGGAGGACTCCTGGTAGAGGTGGCGGCGGGGGGCGGCGCCCTGGCGGCGGGCGGCGCGCTGGTCCCGGCGGTAGCGGTAGTCGTACTGGAAGAAGCCGATCTCGGCCGGGACGAGGCGGGGGCGGCCGCTCTCCAGGTCGTGGCCCCACACCCAGTCCATCGGGGTGTGCTCGTCGACCAGGGCGATGCGGGCGCCGGGCCGGGCCGCCTGCTCCTCGGTGTACGTGCCGAAGTCGGCGGGGTCGATCGCGACGTCGGTGAGCGCGGTGTAGGGGGTGTCCGTCAGGACCGGGGCCTCGTGCGGGAAACCCGACATCCGTTCGTACGCCTCCAGGACGGCGATCGGGTCCGACGCCGCGAAGGTCGCCTCCCGGGCGTAGCCGAGGGCGATGGCGTCCGGGAGGACGGCCATGCTCATCGCGAACGGCGCCAGCAGTTCCCGTTGCAGGGCGAGGACCGGGCCGAAGCGGGGGTCGACGACGGCGCGGCGCAGCGCGTCGGGCCGCAGCAGGCCGGCTCCCTCGGCGGCGCGCCCGGGGTTGCCGGGCAGCGCGGGGCGCGACCGGGACTCCCGGGGAGGCGGCGGCGGGACCTGCGGTCCGTCGTGCACCGGCGCAGCGCACAGCGGGCAGCCGAAGTGGCGCGGCACGCGGTGGCGGCGGATCCCGCGGCCGGAGACCGCGTACAGCTCCCCCGGGGCCAGGGGGTGTTCGGCGAGGTGGGCGACGACGGGGGCGACCAGGGCGGCGAGCAGCGGGGCGCGCGGCGCGGCGCGGCCGGTGGCGTGGGAGAGGTCGGCGGCGAGCGGGTGGGTCACGGCGACCCGGGCGCGGGTCTCGGCGCACCCCGCGCAGCCGGCGGTGGTGCCGGGCACGCGCAGCGGGCCGATCAGCACCTCGTCGGCCAGGACCCGCACCGAGAGGTGGGTGTCCTCGCCGGCGGCGGCGAGCCGGTCGCGCTCCCAGTCGGCGTCCCAGCCGAGGGTGACGGCGGTCCGGCCGCCGGTCGCCTCCCACAGGGGATGCAGCACCGCGCGCCAGGACGCGGCGGCGGCGCCGGCGAGCGCGGGGCCGCAGGGGAGGGTG
This sequence comes from Streptomyces bohaiensis, assembly GCF_012033785.1. Taxonomy (GTDB): domain Bacteria; phylum Actinomycetota; class Actinomycetes; order Streptomycetales; family Streptomycetaceae; genus Streptomyces; species Streptomyces bohaiensis. The sequence goes on along the minus strand of NZ_JAAVJC010000014.1, from coordinate 1,047 downwards.
TCGGCCGTCGGGGACGCCGGGGGGTGGGTCGTGGTCATGCCTCCACCGCCGGGTGGGTGGTGGCCGCCACGGCGCCGCGCCAGAGCGGGACGGTGCCGAGCACGGGGTCCTCGCGGTCGGGCGTGCCCTCGTGGCGGACCCCGTCGCGCAGGGCGCAGGCCACGGCCTGCCGGCGGAGCAGCGCCAGTTCGGCGCGGTCGGCGGAGAGCAGCACGTCGGTGCGGACCCCGTCCGGGACGCGCGGCCCGCCGGGTGCGGCGGCGGCCTGGACGGCGGCCAGCAGGGAGCCGAGGACGCCGTGGGCGGCCTCGTTCTCGTCGCGTCCCCAACTGGCGCCGTTCCACGGAAGGTCGGTGTCTCCCGCGCTCGGCCGCGCCAGGACCCAGTCCAGGCCGGGGCGGCGCAGCAGCGTCACCGCCGGGGGCGTGACACCGACCTCCGCGAGGGCCCGCAGCACCGGTGCGGTCTCGGGGGCGGCGGTGGCGGAACTCCAGGTGCCGCAGGGCTCCGCGGTGTCGGCGAGCAGGCGCAGCGCGCCGTCGAGCAGCCACTGCTCCTCGCTGACGCCGGCCGCAGCGACGCCGTGCTCCGCCGGCCGGTCGCGGCGCAGCGCGGCCAGCGCCGCCGCGAGGGTCGCGGTGCGCTGCTCCGCGGCCCAGGCGACCAGCGGGCCGGGCTCGCCCTCGGTGGTGGCCTCGCGGAGCGCGAGGGGGAGCTGGGGCAGTTCGGGGCCCGGGGTGACGGTGAGGAGGCCGGTCCAGCGGTCGCTCAGGGCGGTGACCGCCTCGACGGCCTCCTCCGGGGTGGGGGCCGCAGCGGCCGCCGTCCCGGCGTCGGCTTCGGTGTCGGCGTCGGCGTGGACGTCGGTGAGCGCGACCGGCCGGGCGGGTTCGCCGGGGGTGGCGGTGACGACCGGCTCCGAGGCGAGTTCCGCGCCGTGCACCACGTGGGCCGCGCCGGGCGTGCCGGTGCCGGCGAGCGCGTCGAACAGCAGGTGGCCGGCGAGCGCGCCGCCCAGCACCGCCGCCGCGGGCTGCGGCGCGGGGG